>CACBCU010000001.1 GCA_902537895.1 uncultured Pelagibacteraceae bacterium
AGCTACATAGATAAACTTGGCTATGAATTTATAAGAGATAACGGAGGTCACTCTGCTCCACTTTTTTACAGAGGTTTTGAAAAATCGTTATGTACGTCTTTAAATCATGTCGTATGTCACGGCATACCTTCAGAAGATAGAATTTTACAAGATGGCGATGCTTTAAACGTAGATGTTACTGCAATCATTGATAATCATTATGGGGATACTAGTAGAATGTTTTGTGTTGGCAAAACGTCGGTAAAATTAAATAATTTAATTGATGCTACTTATGAAGGAATGATGAAAGCAATTAAAATTCTTAAACCAGGTATTAAGCTTGGTGATATTGGGCACGAAATTCAATCCTACGTCGAGGAAAAAGGTTTTTCAGTCGTAAGAGATTTTTGTGGTCATGGAATTGGTACAGTGTTTCATGAAGCACCAAATATTTTACACTATGGTAATAAAAATACTGGCATTGAATTAAGACCAGGTATGACTTTTACAATTGAGCCAATGATAAATGCTGGAAAATTTGATACCAAAGTTTTAAACGATGGTTGGACTGCTGTTACGAAAGATAAATCTTTATCAGCACAATTTGAGCATACAATAGGAATAACTGAAAATGGTTATGAAATCTTTACAGAATCTGCTAAAGGATATTCTAAACCACCATACAATTAATGATAAAAAGATACTCTCGTAAAGAATTAATAGACATATGGTCTGAAGAAAATAAGTATAAGATTTGGCTTGATGTAGAAATTGCAGCAGCTCAAGCAATGGAAAAGCTAAACCAAATTCCAAAAGGAGTTTCCTCAACGGTTAGGAAAAAAGCAAAAATTAATGTAAAAAGAATTCATCAAATTGAAAGCCAGGTCAAACATGATGTGATTGCTTTTTTAACCTCTGTAACAGAAAAAGCTGGATTGAAAGCAAGGTATCTCCATCAGGGAATGACATCATCCGATGTTTTAGATACAAGTTTCAACATTCAATTAGTTCAATCAGGAAAAATTCTTGTTAAAGATTTAGATCAAATTTTAAAAGTTCTTAGAAAACAAGCGCGTAAATATAAATTTACTCCTTGTATGGGAAGAAGTCACGGTATACATGCTGAACCAATCACGTTTGGTCTTAAATTAGCATCTTTTTATGAGGAGTTTAAAAGAAATAAAAAAAGATTAATCGATGCAATTAATGAGGTTTCTACATGTGCAATATCAGGAGCTGTAGGGACTTTTGCAAATATTTCTCCAAAGGTCGAACAACATGTCGCTAAAAAACTCGGTTTAAAAGTTGAGCCAATTTCAACTCAAATAATTCCTCGTGATCGTCATGCTTTTTATTTTTCAATTTTAGGTATTATTGCTGGATCTATTGAGAGAGTTGCAACAGAAATAAGGCATCTTCAAAGAACAGAGGTGTATGAATTACAAGAATATTTTTCCAAAAATCAAAAGGGATCCTCAGCGATGCCACATAAAAAAAATCCTATCTTAAGTGAAAATCTAACAGGCTTATCAAGAATGGTAAGAAGTGCGGTTGTGCCAGCCTTAGAAAATATTGCTTTATGGCATGAAAGAGATATTTCACATTCAAGTGTAGAGAGAAATATAGGGCCAGACGCAAACATTACGATTGATTTCGCTTTAGTAAGACTGGCTAATATATTAGATAATATGATTGTTTATCCGAAAAAAATGTTACAAAATTTAAATCTAACAAAAGGATTAATTTTTTCTCAAGAATTAATGTTAGAATTAACTAAAACTGGATTAAGCAGAGAAAAATCTTATAAAATGATTCAGAATTATGCAAAAAAATGTTTTGCAGAAAATCTGGACTTATATAGCGTCATTCAGACCGATCGATATATAATGAGTAAGATTTCACCCAAAAAATTACAATCAGTTTTTAGTTACGCTAAACATTTTAAGAATGTGAACTTAATTTTTAAAAGAGTATTCAGATAATGAAAAAAGGGAAAAAATTATACGAGGGTAAGGCAAAAATTATTTATGCTTCCTCCGATAAAAATTTAGTTATTCAATATTTTAAAGACGACGCCACTGCTTTTAATAATCAGAAAAAAAGTACCATAGAGGGAAAAGGTGTATTGAATAATCGTATTTCAGAGCACATACTTTCTAATCTATCTCAAATAGGAATTAAAAATCATTTAGTAAAAAGATTGAATATGAGAGAGCAATTAATCAAATTAGTAGAAATTATTCCAATTGAGTTTGTTGTAAGAAATGTTGCTACCGGCTCTTTAACGAAAAGACTTGGAATTGAGGATGGAACGGTTCTTAAAGAACCCCTAATTGAATACTGTTTGAAAGATGATGAACTTGGAGATCCCTTAATAGCTGAGGACCATATCTATGCTTTTGAGTGGGCCTCAAAAAAAGAAATTGAAAAAGTAAGAAAAATGATCTTAAGAATTAACGATTTCATGATTGGTATGTTTAGAGGCGTTGGTATCAAATTGATAGACTTTAAACTTGAATTTGGAAGAATAAAAATAAACGGTAAGAATGAGGTTATTTTAGCTGATGAAATCAGCCCAGATACTTGTCGATTATGGGACTCTGTTACGGAAAAAAAATTAGATAAAGATAGATTTAGGAAAGATTTAGGCGATTTAATACCGGCATATACTGAAGTTGCAAAAAGACTAGGAATTTTACATGAACAATCCAATGTTACTGCAGTCAATGTTACTAAATTATCTTCAGTTAAAAAAAAGAGTAAATGAAGGTTTCTGCAATTATCACTTTAAAAAAAGATGTTCTAGATCCGCAAGGAAAAGTTATTCACCAAACCTTAGATGGAATGGGATTTAAAGATGTTAATGAAGTTAGACAAGGTAAATATTTTGAAATTGATGTAAAAGAAAATGATCCCAAAAAAGCTCAAAAAATTGTTGAAGATATGTGCAACAAACTCTTAGCGAATCTTGTAATAGAAAATTATAAAATTATTGAGATACAATAATTAATGAAATCAGTAGTAATTACTTTTCCAGGTTCAAATTGTGACAGAGATATGCACGTAGCACTGACTAAGTTTGGTTTTAAAAATCAAATGGTCTGGCATAATGATAATGAATTACCTAAATCTGATTTGGTTGTGCTTCCAGGGGGATTTTCATATGGCGATTATTTGAGATGTGGAAGCATGGCTTCTAAATCAAAGATAATGCAATCAGTGATCAATTTTGCAAAATCAGGTGGTTTAGTGATGGGAATTTGTAATGGTTTTCAGATATTAGTTGAAAGTGGATTGGTTCCAGGAGTTTTGTTGAGAAATAAATATCTAGAATTTATTTGTAAAAATGTTTTTGTGAAAATTGATAATAAAGATAATCCATATTTTAAAAATTTAGATAAAGAGGTATTTGAGCTTCATATTGCTCACAATGAGGGAAATTATTTTTGCACCAATGATCAACTTAAAGAAATCCAAGATAATAATCAGGTAGCTATTTATTATTGCAATGATAATGGAAAAACTGAGGAAAAATTTAATCCTAATGGATCATTAAAGAATATTGCTGGTATTTTTAATAAGGAAAAAAATGTTTTAGGAATGATGCCCCATCCAGAGAGAATGATTGATCAGAGTTTATCTGGTGAAGATGGATCTTTATTTTTTAAAAATTTAATAAATAACATCAAATAATGGAAGTTAACGAACAGATAGCTTTAGATCACGGTTTAAAAAAAGAAGAATATAAAAAAATTTGTGATCTATTAAAAAGAATTCCTAATCTAACAGAACTTGGAATTTTCTCTGCGATGTGGAATGAACACTGTTCCTATAAATCATCGAGACTTCATTTAAAAAAACTACCAACGTCTGGAAAAAAAGTAATTCAAGGACCAGGAGAAAATGCAGGTGTGATTGATATTGAGGATGGAGATGCAATCGTTTTCAAAATTGAAAGTCATAATCATCCATCATTTATTGAACCTTATCAAGGAGCAGCTACTGGTGTTGGTGGTATTATGAGGGATGTTTTTACAATGGGTGCAAGACCTATTGCAAATTTAAATTCAATTCATTTTGGATCATCACAACACAAAAAAACAAAAAATCTTTTAAGAGGAGTTGTTCATGGAATTGGAGGTTATGGAAATTGCATGGGTGTTCCAACTATTGCAGGGCAAACTTCTTTTGATAGTTCTTACAATGGTAACATTTTAGTCAATGCGATGACACTTGGATTAGTTAAGAAAAATAAAATTTTTTATTCAAAAGCTGCTGGTCTTAACAAACCTGTTATTTATGTTGGTTCAAAAACTGGACGAGATGGTATTCATGGAGCAAGTATGGCGTCTGCCAGTTTTGATGAAAAAATTGAGGAAAAAAAACCAACTGTTCAAGTTGGGGATCCTTTTACAGAAAAACTTTTGCTTGAGGCTTGTCTAGAATTGATGGCCGGAGACTCAATTATTGCAATACAAGATATGGGTGCAGCAGGTCTAACATCATCAAGTATTGAAATGGCTTCAAAAGGTAATTTGGGAATTGAATTAAACTTAAATAAAGTTCCATGTAGAGAAAGCCAAATGACCCCTTATGAAATTATGCTTTCTGAAAGCCAAGAAAGAATGTTGATAGTTTTAGAAAACGGAAAAGAAGATTTAGCAAAAAAAATATTTGATAAATGGGATTTAGATTTTGCTGTAATTGGTAAGACGACTAATACAAAAAACATTGAATTATATTATGATGAAAAACAAGTTGCTAGTATTCCAATTAATACTTTAGTTGAAAATTCTCCCATGTATGACCGAAAGTGGAAAAAAACGAAACTTCCTAAAAAAAATTTAATCAAAAAAGAAGAATTTAAAAAATTCAAAATCAAAGAAGTTTTAAATAAAATTTTATCAAATCCTAATGTTTGTAGTAAAGAATGGATCTGGCAACAGTACGATCACACCGTTATGGGAGATACAATTCAAAAACCGGGTGGTGACTCTGGTGTGGTGAGAGTTCATGGAACCGATAAGGCAGTAGCTGCAACTGTTGACTCTTCAGCTATTTATTGTTGGGCGCATCCTCTGACAGGTGGAAAACAAGTTGTTTGTGAAAGTTGGAGAAATCTTATTTCAGTTGGGGCAACTCCAATTGCTATAACAAATTGTTTGAACTTTGGGAGTCCAGAGAAAGAAGAAAACATGGGGGAATTTGTTGAATGTGTTCAGGGGATAGGTGAAGCTTGTGAATATTTAAAATTTCCAGTCGTTTCTGGAAATGTATCATTTTACAACCAAACAAAAGAAATTGGAATTAAACCAACCCCATCAATTGGTGGTGTGGGTCTAATTAAAAATTACAAACAAATGATTACTATGGACTTCAAAGAAATAAATAACCTTGTTTTAATAATTGGTAAAACTGAAGGTCATTTAGATCAAAGCCTTTTTGCAAGAAATATATTAAATGAAAAAAATGGACCACCGCCTGAAATAAATCTATTTAATGAAAAAAATAATGGTGAAACAGTTCTCCAACTTATTAAAGATAATCTTATTAGAAGTGCTCATGATGTTTCAATTGGTGGAATAATTACAGCTGTAAGTAAAATGTGTATAAAAGGGAATAAAGGTATAGAATTTAATAAGCCTAAATATTTCATGAGTGAAACCGAATACTTATTTTCTGAAGATCAAGGTCGATATGTAATCGAGATAGAGCCAAAAAATTTAAAAAAAGTTGAAAATATTTTGAATAAAAACTCTGTCCACTTTGATGAATTGGGTAAAATTACAGATAAAAATATGATTATTAATGGGAAGACAAAAGTTACAATTGACGAATTAAAATCATATAATACTAATTGGTTATCTAACTACATGAATTAATTATGGCGATGGACTTAAAAGAAATTGAAAAGCACATAAAAGAAGCATTACCCGATGCATTGGTTGAGATTCAAGATTTAGCTGGTGACGGAAACCATTACTCTGCAACCATTACTTCTTCAAAATTTACTGGTAAAAGTAAAATTGAGCAGCATAAAATGGTATATAATTCTTTAAAAGGTAAAATGGGAAATGAACTTCACGCCTTAGCGATAAAAACAAAGGAGCAATAATGGACGATCAAATTAAAAATTTAATTCAAAATCATATTGATAATAATGACGTTTGTTTATTCATGAAGGGAACACCTGATGCTCCACAATGTGGATTTTCAATGGCAGTTGCAAATTTGCTTAAAATCTTGGAAGTGAATTATAAAGGAGTTAATGTTTTAGAAGATCAATCATTAAGAGAAGGTATAAAGACCTTCAGTGATTGGCCAACAATACCACAATTATATGTCAAAAAAGAATTTGTTGGTGGATGTGATATCGTTAAAGAAATGTATGAAAATGGTGAATTAAAAAAAGTCTTTGATGATAAAGGTGTGAATTATAAAAGGTAATTTTATCTAGAGTAATATTCGATAACTAAATTTGGTTCCATAACAATTGGATAAGGAACTTCTTCAAACTTAGGCACCCTTATGAATTTAAATTTTTTGTTCTTTTCGTCCATTTGAATATATTCCGGAGTTTCTCTCTCTTTATTTGCTAAAGCTATATCAACTATTGCTAATTGTTTTGACTTATCTCTAATCTCAATCGTATCCTCTTCCTTAACTGAATAACTTGAAATGTTGACTTTTTTTCCATTTACTCTCACATGACCATGATTAATAAGTTGGCGTGCAGAGAATATCGTTGTTGCAAATTTTGCTCTATATATAACCGCATCTAGTCTTCTTTCTAATAAACCAATTAGGTTTTCACTCGTATCCCCTTTTAACATGCTAGCTTTTTTATAAATATTTCTAAATTGTCTTTCGTTGATGTTACCATAATAAGCTTTTAATTTTTGTTTTGCTTGAAGCTGAATACCATAGTCTGAAGGTTTAGATGTTTTGGTTTGACCGTGCTGTCCTGGTCCATAAGCTCTGGTATTAAAAGGACTTTTTGGTCTTCCCCAAAGGTTCACTTTTAATCTTCTATCAACTTTGTGTTTAGAGTTTAATCTTTTTGTCATTTAATAGTGGGTTTTATAAACTTACACATTATTTTGTCAATCAACGTTTTTTACCCAAACTTGCAAATACGCTTGATAATATACGTGTTTCTTTACCGGATAATTCCATTTTATAAAAAATATTTCTTAAATTCTGTAACATTATAGGTTTCTTTTCCTTTGGTTTAAAAAAATTGATGTCCTCTAAATTGTTTAAACACAAATTTATCATTGATTGAATTTCTTTTTTTGATGCTGCTTTAACTTTTTTTGACTTTTGAAATGATTTGGTTCTCTTTTTAATTATACTAGAGATTGCTTGAGCAATAATAATTAAACTATGAGAAAGATTTAACGACTTAAATTCTGAATTGGTTGGAATTTGCAAGGTGTAATTAGCGTAACTCACCTCTTCATTTGAAAGACCTGAGGCTTCGGATCCAAATAAAAAACCGACTTTTTTTTTAAAATCTATTTTCTTCAAATCGTCTAAACTTATATGTTTTATATTTTTATTTCTAAACCGCGCTGAAGTTGCGATTACAATATCACTATCTTTAATTGCTTTTTCAATATTCTCATACACTTTACTTTGATTAATAATATTTTTTGCACCTACTGATGTAGCAAAAATTTTATCATTTGGAAAAATAGGCTTAGGATCTATTAAAATTAAATTTTTAAAGCTGAAATTTTTTATTGCTCTTGCGCATGCACCAATATTTTCTGACAACTGTGGCTTATGTAAAATAAATGAAATATTATTTTTTGACATGTTAATTAGTTAAACCATGGTCTCTATTATAAGATGATATCTTAGAAATTTTTATACCTTCTAAAAATTTTTTATCTACATCCCAAATAGAAACTTTTAATGGATAACATTTTGCAACGTCCGATGAATGTTCAGAACCGCAATCACCACCGGGACATGTAGATAAGGCTCCTAATAGATCGGTTTCAGCAAAAAATTCTAGATAATCGCCAGGTCTTACTGGGCTTGATTTCATAAAATATTGTTTAGTGTCATTGGTAAACCCAGTAAGCATAAATACATTTAATACATCGTGTACGATTTTTTCTGCTTCATCTAATTTGATATTTCTTTCCCTGACTAAAGCTCTGGTTAGATTTGAATGACAACAATAATGGTAATCGTTGTTTGATGTTAGCTTGTAAGTATAAGGATCACATCTAGTGCCAATAACATCATGAACCGAGCCCCCGTCTTTATCGTAACCATACCAATCTAATGTATCCCACGTAATTGTTGCTAATGATCTTAAATATGGGAAACTACTTAACATTTTATCTCCAACTGAAATATGTGTTCCATAGAGAGCTCTAGTTTTACCAGAATAAAACTTTTCATTTAAATTATCAGCTTGAAAAATATTTAAATCTCCTACTTGTGGACCTTCAATACTTTCTATTCTAAAAAAATTACCTGATTTAACATTGAAAGTTTTAGCATCTCTTGGTGGAACTATAACTTCATCAACTTGTTTGATGTATTTTCTCGCTTCATGTAATATTTGAAGATTGTTATTTATGCTCTCATTTGGATAACAAATTACAGGATCTGCTCCAACCCTGCTTTCAATATCAGCAGGTTTCATAGAGAACTTTTTATTTTTCATTTATTTACTTGCAGGAGCTTTGTCCTTAAACAATTTGAAATCTAAACTATCAATTAATGCTTTAAATGATGCATCAATTATGTTTGGTGATACGCCGATTGTAAACCAATTTTTTCCTTGGGAGTCCGTACTTTCAATGGATACTCTTGTTGTAGCTTCAGTTCCTGTATTTAAAATTCTTACCTTATAGTCAACTAGTTTTAAATCTTTCAAATATTCAGAATATTTTTCTAACTTTGTAACATTTTTTCTAATAGCGTTGTCTAAAGCATGAACAGGTCCATTACCCTCACCTTCGCAGACTATTTGCTCACCATCAACTTCCAATTTTGCTTTTGCTCTAGAAACTATTTTATCTTGATTGTTTTTTGAGACAGAAACGTCATATTCTTTAATTGAGATATATCTTGGAATTTCTCCCATCACTCTTCTAGCCAGTAACTCAAAAGATGCATCAGCTCCATCATAACTGTAACCAATAAACTCTCTATCTTTAACTTCTTCTAATAGTTTTTTAACTTTAGGGTCATTTTCCTTAATATCAATTCCAATTGTTTTAAGTCTAGAAAGGATATTTGATTTACCTGACTGATCGGAAACAATTATATTTCTATTGTTACCAACATCCTCTGGATTAATATGCTCATAAGTTTTAGGATCTTTTTGAACAGCAGATACATGTAAACCACCTTTATGTGAAAATGCTGCAGCACCTACATATGGTAAATGTTTATTTGGTTTCCTATTTAGTATCTCATCAAGCAACCTTGAACATTGTGTAATATGTTTGATATTTTTATTTTTTACACTAATTTCAAATTTATCTGATAGCTCTTTTTTAAGATGAAAAGTTGGAATAATTGACATTAAGTTAGCATTACCACATCTTTCACCTAAACCATTTATAGTACCTTGAATTTGTCTTGCTCCTGACAGAACTGCTGCAATTGAATTTGCAACAGCATTACCAGTATCATTATGTGCATGAATACCTAAATTTTCACCAGGTATGTGTTCTGAAACTTCTTTTACGATCTTTGTTACTTCATGAGGAAGTGTGCCGCCATTAGTATCACATAAAACTATCCATTTAGCTCCATTATCATAAGCTGCCTTGATACAAGCTAAAGCATATTTGGAGTTTGCCTTGTAGCCATCAAAGAAATGTTCTGCATCAAACATGAATTCTTTATCATTTTTTACAAAATGCTTTGTTGTTTCTTTAATATTATCTAAATTTTCCTCTTTAGATATTCCTAAAGCAACATCAACATGAAAATCCCAAGACTTTCCAACTAAACAAACAGATTCAGTATTAGAATTTAAAATTGCTGACAAACCTGGATCATTTTCAGCACTTCGTCCTGCTTTTTTTGTCATTCCAAATGCAGTAAAGGTAGAGTTTTTTAGTTTTAAACCTTTCTGAAAAAATTCTGTATCAGACGGATTAGCACCTGGCCAACCTCCTTCAATATAATCTACACCAAGATCATCTAAAGCATGTGCAATCTTTGTTTTTTCATCAATTGAAAAATGCACACCTTGAGTTTGAGCTCCATCTCGAAGTGTTGTATCAAATATGTATAATCTTTCTTTACTCATTTAAATTTCCACAGTGTTCTACCATTTTTGTCCTCTATTAAAACACCTTTGTCTGAAAGTTCATCTCGAATTCGATCAGCCTCTTTATAATCCTTATTTTCTCTAGCTTTATCTCTTAAGTTTATCATTTTTTCGATTTCAGACTCCCTTAATGAAACTCTGTTTTTTTTAAAATTATGCCACTGTTCACTAGTTTCATTTAATAAACCAATAAATTTACATGCTGATATAAATAAATCTTTGTTATCACCTTTGATTGCTTTTTCATACAAGCCATGGAGATTAGCAATATAACCTGGAGTATTTAAATCTTCGAATAAAGGTTTCAATATTTCATCAGGGATTTTTATAGGTTTGAAATTTTCTAATTTTATTCGATACCATTTATCTAAAGTATTTTCACAATCAGTTAATAATTTATCGTTCCAATCTAAGGGTTGTCTATAATGTGCACTCATCAGCGCTAACCTGATTATTTGACCACTCATTTTTTTTCTAAAATCTTTTATTTTTAAAATATTACCTTGAGACTTAGCCATTTTTTCATTCGACATTGTTATAAAGGCATTATGAATCCAAAAGTTAGCAAAAACTTTTGTATCATTAGCACATCTTGATTGAGCAATTTCATTCTCGTGATGAGGAAAAATTAAATCAATACCACCACCATGAATATCAAATTCATCACCTAGAAGTTTTTTTGACATTGCGGAACATTCTAAATGCCATCCTGGTCTACCTGATCCCCAAGGAGAATCCCAAGAAGGTTCATCCTTAATTGATGGCTTCCATAATACGAAATCTTGAGAGTTTTTTTTGTTATCACTTATTTCAACTCTCGATCCTGCAATTAAATCCTCTAATTTTTTATTTGATAATTTTCCATACTCAGAAAATTTTTTTACGTCAAAATATACATGTTTATTATTTTCATATGCATAACCTTTTTTAATTAAATTGTTAATCATTTGAATCATTATATCTATATGCTCTGTAGCTTTTGGCTGGTGAGTAGGTTCTTCACAATTTAAAAATTTACAGTCTTCAAAAAAACTTTTAGTTATTTTTTGAGTTAATTCTTTTGTTGTTATTTTAAGTTTTTGTGAAGATAAAATAATTTTATCATCAATATCTGTGATGTTTCTTACATATGTGACTTTTGAAAAATTATTCTTTAAAATCTTAAAAAGAATATCAAATATAACTAGTGGTCTTGCATTACCAATATGTGGATCGTCATAGACTGTTGGTCCACAAACATACATTCCAATATTTTTTTTTTGTATTGGAATGAATTGTTCTTTTTTATTTGTTAAATTGTTTGTTAAAAAAATATCCATTTCACTAGATTAAGAAATATACCTTATTTGATGATTTGTTAATCTAATTGATTAACTAGGAATTTTGCATACTGGAATAGGCTCCATTTTATGCATATTTTGTTTTCTAATTTTTTCGTACTCTGCTTTATGCGGAGAATTAGGATTCTTCATTGCATCTTCTAAGGCTTGATAATCAAAACCTAACTGACCCTCGTCAGTTCTTCCATCATCCCAAAGACCATCTGTTGGAGCAGCATCGATAATCTCTTGCAATATCCCAAGTTCTTTTCCAATTTCCCAAACTTCAGTTTTGTTACAATCTGCTATTGGTGAAATATCAACTCCTCCATCTCCATATTTTGTATAAAATCCAACTCCAAAATCCTCTACTTTATTACCCGTTCCAACAACTATTCCTTTATTGGCTGCTGCTACTTGGTAAAGAGTTGTCATTCTTAATCTTGCTCTCGAGTTTGCAAATCCATGCTCGTTCTCAAATTTATTTAATGTTGATGAAAATGTTTCAAATAATTTATCTAAACTTATAGTGTGTGCCTCTACATTTTTAAAATTTTTTAATAACCATTGTTGATGTTTTAAACTTAAATCATGTTGGTTTTCTATTTGCTTTATAGGCATGGTCAAAACGATAGTTTTTAAGCCTGTCATCGCACTTAATGTACTTGATACTGACGAATCGATTCCTCCAGAAATACCAATTACCAAAGCTTGAGCTTTAGATGGCATTTGATCAACGTATGATTTGATCCAGTTCGATATATATTTTACTTTTTCTTTAGGACTCATAAAATAATATTTAACAATCTTACGATTTAAAGCAATAGATCAAGATGCCACTTGAATAGAATTTTTCGAATAGCTGCTATTCTTTTTAATCTCATCTGATATTAAAAATGCTAATTCTAAGGCTTGATCTGCATTAAGCCTAGGGTCACAATGAGTGTGGTATCTGCTTGACAAATCAGCATCAGAAATTTTTCTTGCACCACCAGTACATTCTGTCACATTTTGACCAGTCATTTCAATATGTAAGCCTCCTGCGTACGAACCCTCACTTTGGTGAACTGCAAATACATCTCTTACTTCTTTTAAAACCCTATTGAATGGTCTAGTTTTAAATCCAGTTGTAGATTTGATCGTGTTTCCATGCATTGGATCACAAGACCAAATTACATTCAAACCTTCTTTCTTAATCGTTCTTACAAGTTTTGGTAAAAATTTTTCAACTGAGTCGTGTCCAAATCTAGATATTAAAGTAATTTTGCCCTTTTCATTTTTCGGATTTATTAAATTGCAAATTTTTACTATTTCCTCTGGTTTACTAGTTGGCCCACATTTGATTCCTATTGGATTTTCTATACCTCTACAAAATTCGACATGACCTCCATCTAACTGTCGCGTTCTATCACCAATCCACACAAAGTGAGCAGATGTGTCATGATATTCTCCAGTAGTAGAGTCTATTCTTGTCATGCTTTCCTCAAAAGGTAGATGTAAAGCCTCATGTGATGTCCAAAAATTGACTGTATACAATCTGTTATTAAAATCTGAAGTAATTCCACAAGCTGACATAAAAGCTAGTGCATCAGCAATCTTGTCTTCTAAATCCTTAAATTTTTTAGCTTGTGGACTTTTTTTTATATAATCTAAATTCCATAAGTGAACCTTGTTCAAGTCTGCAAAACCTCCTTTTGAAAATGCTCTTAACAAATTTAAAGTTGATGCAGATTGTGAGTAAGCTCTGAAAAGTCTTTTGGGGTCGTGCTCTCGTGCCTTTTTATTAAATTCAATACCATTTACATTATCACCCAAATAACTAGGAAGTTCTAAATTTCCTTGTTTTTCAGTTGGTGCACTTCTTGGTTTGGCAAACTGACCTGCAATTCTTCCAAGCTTAATTACTGGCAATGATGCTGAATAGGTTAAAACCAATGACATTTGTAAAATCAGTTTAAAGGTATCTCTAATATTATCTGGATTAAATTCAGCAAAACTTTCGGCACAATCTCCTCCCTGAAGTAAAAAAGCATTACCATCTACTACTTCAGCAAGTTGTTGTTTTAAGTGTCTTGTCTCACCGGCGAAAACAAGTGGTGGAAAATTTTTTATTTTACCTAACACTTGTTCTAATTCTTTTTTATCTGAATATTCCGGAATGTGTTTTACCGGAAACTTTCTCCAACTATTTATTTTCCAATTTTTCATATTCAACCTGAAATTGTTGTATCAGAGTTTTATTAGTAATCAACTTAGAAGTAAAATATTTAGCAAAATTAGCTAAAATCTAATTTATTTAATGCTTCTTTAGATACATACCACGCATCAAAACTTGTCAACTTTTTAAATATTCTTTCATAGTTTTTTGAGACCATCAATTCATCAATTTTACTATGTAATTCAGTAAAATTATGCTCAACTGTGAATACTTTTGGTCTATAATTTTCAAAATTAAAAGACTCTAAGATTTTAAACTCAGACCCCTCGGTATCAATTGAAATATATGATGGTGATGTATTATTAAAATATTCTTTAATAACATCATTTAACGAAATTGTTTCTACAGGAATAATTTTACCTGCTTTTTTTCTTAACTTTGTATTTCCTGGTAAAGAATTTAAATCACTGTCAACATAATCATTCAGAGTAGAAAGTTCACCCCTATCCGACATAAAAAAATCTAAAATTTTTCCAGTCTCTGACCAAATACATTTTTTTATAATTTTTGTATATTTTCTATTTTTTTTTAATACTTCATGCCACTGTGGACTCGGTTCAGATAAAACACCGCTCCAATTTAAAGTATTTTCTAACATAAATGAATTAGACAACTCTAACCCATCTGTGGCACCAAATTCTAAAAATGTTTTATTAAATTGGTTTCCAATTACAAATGATGCAAATACGTCTTGGTACAGTTGTGATTTAATACCTTTAACATTTTTAAAAAAATCAATAAATTTTTTTAAAAATATTTTATTTTCTTCTTCGAATACATCTTGCTCAAAAGCTTGGTTTAATATTTCATAATCATTTATATTTTTATGACGTGCGGCAGAGGCTATATTCCAAAAGTTAGGTTTTTTGGTAAAATTTATTTTCACGGACTATTATTCAACTGTAACTGATTTAGCTAAATTTCTAGGCTTATCAATATCGTAACCTTTCTTTAATGCAGAATAATAAGCTAACTTTTGTAAAGGTATCGTTAAAAGAAATGGTAAAAGGTCTTCATTAGTTGTCTCGACCTCGATTGTTTCCCAAATATTTTCCGAAAATATTTCATTTTTACTTTTATTAGTAATCAGCAAAACTTTTGCTCCTCTAGCTATAACTTCCTGCATATTAGAAATAGTTTTTTTATAGTAATTATCTCTAGGCGCTAACACTACAACTGGCATACCTTCCTCAATTAAAGCCAAAGGTCCATGTTTCATTTCTCCTGCTGGGTAACCTTCGGCGTGTACATAAGATAATTCTTTTAATTTTAATGCACCCTCTAATGCTATCGGATATGAAAAACCTCTACCTAAAAACATAGAACCTTTTGCTTCATTAAAAGTGCTGGAAATATTCTGTATTTTATTATCTATCAACAAAGTTTGTTCGACTAATTTTGGTAAATTTTTTAATTCCTTTAATTTTTTGGAAAATTCTTTTTTATTAATATCTCCTCTAATTAACCCAAGTTTTAAAGAAAAAATGTATAATATCAACAACTGACCTAAAAAGGCTTTTGTCGAAGCAACACCTATCTCCATGCCACAGTGTATCGGTAAAACAAATTTGGAGTCTCTTGCTATTGAACTTTCAATTACATTAACAACACCACAAGTTTTCATACCATTTTTATTACATAAATCTAAAGCCGCATAAGTATCTGCAGTTTCACCTGATTGTGATACAAAAATATATAAACTATCTTTTTTAAATCTATTTTTCCTGTACCTAAATTCTGAAGCTATATCTACACTCACATCTAAAAAGGTTAATTCCTCAAACCAGTATTTGGCCATTAAACACGAATGATATGCTGTGCCACATCCTATCAATGTTATTGAGGAAATATCTTCAGCCTTCCAAGGAAGATTGAATATATTAATGTCGTTGTTTGCTGTATCCAAGTATTCTTTGATTGCATTTTTTATTGAAATTGGTTGTTCATCTATCTCTTTTGCCATAAAATGTTTGTAGTCACCTTTGTCATATTTTTGGTTTTCACTAGATAACTCTAAAACTTTTTTATTTATTTTTTTTCCCTTCTCATCAAAAAATTCCACTAAATCTTTTTTAATCACACAAAATTCGCCATCATTTAGATAAGTAATTTTGTTTGTCATAGATTTCAAAGCATAAGAGTCTGAACCTAAATAATTTTCATTTGGACCATAACCAACAGCTAATGGTGAACCTCTTCTAGCACCTATTATTAAATCTGGATGATCTTTAAAAATAATTCCCAGAGCAAAACTTCCATGAAGTAATTTTAAAGTTTTTTTTATAGAGTTTATTATATTTTCTGTTTTTAAATGCTCTGTTATTAAATGGACAATAACCTCTGTATCTGTTTGAGATTTAAATTTGTGTCCTTTCCCAATTAAAAATTTTTTCAAAATAGTTGAATTTTCAATAATACCATTATGTACCACTGAAACATTTTGGGAAGAATGCGGATGAGCATTCAAGCTACTGGGTATTCCATGAGTTGCCCATCTAACATGACCAATGCCTATAGTTCCCTCCATTTTTTGAACAAGTAAATTTTTTTCTAAATTATCTACCCTGCCCTCGGATTTAATTTCATTAATCAAACCGTAAGATAAAGTGGCTATTCCTGCTGAGTCATAACCCCTATACTCTAATTTTTTTAAAGAACTAATTATCGCTGATGATACTGGCTTGTAACTATTAATTCCAATAATTCCACACATTATTTTTTTCTTGTTTTGTAATTCTTAACTTCTTTTTGTTCACTTCTTGTTAAAGCCAAAGATTTTCTTTTCACATTTCTTGTTATAACAGATCCTGCTCCAATTATACTATCTCTGCCAATAGTTATCGGAGCTACAAGTGATGAGTTTGATCCTATAAATACTTTATCTTCTATATTAGTTACGTATTTTTTTTCTCCATCATAATTGCAAGTGATTGTTCCTGCCCCAATATTCACAGATTTACCTATCTTGCTATCACCAATGTATGTTAAATGATTTACCTTTGACTTTTTACCAATTACACTTTTTTTAACTTCTACGAAATTTCCAACTTTTGAACCTTCTTTTAAAATTGTATTAGGTCTTATTCTTGCATAAGGTCCAATTTCAACTTTATTCTCAATTTGACATGACTCAAGATGAGAAAAAGATTTAATTACAACATTATTTCCAATTTTTACTTTAGAACCAATCACAACATAAGGCTCGATTATTACATTTTTCCCTATTTGAGTATCATTGGAAAAAAAGATTGTTTCAGGACCAATCATTTTTACACCTGATTTCAAAAACTTGTTTCTTAAATTAGTTTGAGAATTTTTTAAATTAAGCTGTTTCATCTTTTAAAATCTTTATATTATGTATATATGTTTCTTAATTCACAAAATATTTCTTAAAAATACTTTTAGATATGAAACAAAAATTTACAATTTTATTTGATTTAGATGGAACTTTAGTTGATACAGCTCCAGATCTTATGCGTGCTCACAACCACGTAATGAAAAAATTTGGTTATCCGACAAAATCAACTGAGGAAATAAGAAATCTTGTTGGACAAGGAGCTGGTGCAATGCTTGGGCGATCTATCTGGGGGCAAGCTAAAAAAGAATTTGGAAAAGTTCAAGATGATAAAATTAAAAAAGAAATGGTAAAAGATTTTGTAGATTTTTATGGAAAGAACATTGTTAATGAAAGTACATTAATAAATGGTGTTAAAGATTTTTTAAAATGGTCAAAAAAAAATGATATATCCATGGCAGTTTGTACTAATAAACAAGAGCATTTAGCTATTGATCTTCTAAAAAAAATCGGAATTTATGATTTTTTTGAATATGTAGCTGGGCATAATACTTTTGATTATTGCAAACCTGACCCAAGGCATTTAACCTCTGTAATTGAGATACTTAATGGAAATTTAAAAAAATCACTAATGATTGGGGACAGCGAAACAGATGCTAATGCAGCAAAAAGTGCTGACATTCCTATTATTTTACTTGAAGATGGATACACTGAAAAAAATACAACTGAAATTTACCACAATCATTTAATAAAAGACTTTGTGGGCATAGAAAAAATAGTATCAAAATATCTTTAATATTGATTATTTTATTTTAACTATTACAAACAGACCCGATAATTAGGAGTTATTTTGATAGTACATAAAGTAAAAGTTTATCCGTCTAAAATTCATTTACCAAAAAAAAAGCAACTTGCATGGAAAATCGCTGAAATAGCCAGTGATAATGCTAAGCTAAATAAAGATGCAATTGAAATGGTTATTAATAGAATTATAGATAATGCATCAGTTGCAATTGCGTCTTTAAACAGAAGACCAGTAGTGTCATCTAGAGAAATGGCTTTAAAACATTTAAGAAAAAACGGCGCAACACTGTTTGGTGTTAACAAAAAATTAAAATTTGATTGTGAATGGGCCGCATGGTCAAATGGAACAGCTGTTAGAGAACTCGATTTCCATGACACTTTTTTAGCAGCAGATTACAGTCATCCTGGAGACAACATTCCTCCATTAATAAGTGTAGCACAACAAAATAAAAAAAATGGATTAGACCTTTTAAGAGGAATTATAACAGCTTATGAAGTGCAAGTTAATTTAGTTAAAGGTATATGTTTGCACAAACATAAAATTGATCATATTGCTCACCTAGGACCTAGTGTAGCTGCTGGAATTGGATCATTGCTTAAATTAAATACTGAAACAATTTATCAAGCGGTTCAACAAGCTTTGCACACGACTATATCTACAAGACAATCTCGAAAAGGTGAAATCTCTAGTTGGAAAGCATATGCACCAGCACATGCTGGTAAACTAGCAATAGAAGCTGTGGACAGGGTTATGCGTGGAGAAGGAGCACCAAGTCCGATTTATGAGGGAGAAGATAGTGTTATTGCAAGAATTTTGGATGGTAAAAAAGCCCTGTATAAAGTTCCTTTACCAAAAAAAGGTGAGGTTAAAAAAGCAATTCTTGAAACTTATACAAAAGAATATTCAGCAGAATATCAATCACAAGCGTTAATTGATTTAGCAAAAAAGTTAAGAAAGAAAGTACAAAATTTAAATCAAATAAGAAAAATTGATATTTATACAAGTCATCATACTCATTATGTAATCGGAACTGGTGCAAATGATCCCCAAAAAATGGATCCAAATGCAAGTAGAGAAACTTTAGATCACTCAATAATGTATATTTTTGCTGTTGCTTTAGAGGATGGAAACTGGCACCACATAAAATCTTACACTAAATCCAGGGCTAACAAAAAAAGTACAATAAAAATTTGGAGATCTATAAAAACTCATGAAGATAAAAAATGGACTAAAAAATACCATAATTCAGACTTTAAAAAGAAGGCTTTTGGTGCAAAAGTAATAATAACCTTAAAGAATGGTAAAAAAATTTCAGAACAACAGGAGGTAGCTGATGCACATCCATATGGACTACGTCCATTTAAAAGAAAAAATTATATCAATAAGTTTTTAACTTTAACTGAAAATATATTAACTAAAAAAGAAAGTGATAGATTTTTAAGAATTGTTCAGAATTTAAAAAAATTAAAGTCAGGTCAATTGGATAATTTAAATATAGAAGTCAAAAAAAATAGACTTAAGAAAAATTTAAAAAAAGGTATATTTTAATGCATTTTATTGAAAAAAAACCAAATCAAAAAAGAGAAGATTTTGATAAAAAATTAAAATCAAATAAGATTTTAAGAGTTCCTGGTGCTTATAATCCTTTAACAGCAAAACTTATAGAGGAAATTGGGTATGACGCGGTTTATGTTTCGGGTGGTGTTATGGCCAATGATCTTGGTTTTCCTGATATTGGATTAACAACATTGCAAGATGTAAGTACAAGATCATATTTAATATCTAGAGTTACAAATCTTCCAACCATTGTAGATATAGATACTGGTTTTAAATCTTGTAAAGAAACAATTGAAACTTTTGAGGAATTTGGAATTTCATCTGTTCATCTTGAGGATCAGATTGAGAGGAAAAGATGTGGTCATCTAGATAATAAAGAACTTATTTCTACTGATGCAATGGTTAAAAAAATTAAGGAATGTGTATCAGCCAGAAAAGATAAGAATTTTAAAATTATAGCTAGATCAGATGCAAAAAGTGTAGAGGGAATAGATAAAATGATTGATAGATGTAAAGCTTATGTCGATGCTGGAGCTGAAATTATTTTTCCAGAAGCTTTACACGATGAAAAAGATTTTGAAAAAGTAAGAAAAGAACTTTCGTGCTATTTGCTAGCAAATATGACTGAATTTGGAAAAACTAAGTTGTTCAATTTTAAAGAATTAGAACAATTTGGTTATAATATAGTTATTTATCCTGTCACCACTCAAAGATTAGCGATGAAAAATGTTGAAGATGGATTAAGAGACATTTATGCAAATGGACACCAAAACAATATTATAGATAAAATGCAAACAAGAAAAAGGTTATACGAGCTTGTAGATTATGAAAAATATAATAGTTTAGATGAAACTATCTATAATTTTAATACTGATGGACATGAATAATGAGTGATGACATAAAAAAGGGCTTGCTTGGAATTGTTGTTGATGAAACAGAGGTTTCAAAAGTTATGCCTGAAATAAATTCTCTTACCTATAGAGGTTATGCGGCGCAAGATTTATGCGAATATTGTAAATTTGAAGAAGTTGCCTATTTAATTTTGAATAAAGATTTACCAAACTCAATAGAGTTAAAAAAATTTGAAAAAGAGGAGAGAAATAATAGAGATCTATCTAAAGATCTATATTCATTCATTAAGAAAATGCCTAAAAAGTCCCATCCAATGGATGTGGCTAGAACAGCGGTAAGTATCATGGGTTTAGAAGATAAAGAAACAACAGATTCTTCACCTGAAGCAAATATGAGAAAAGCAATTAGAATTTTAGCGAAAACGCCAACTGCTTTAGCAGCGTTTTATAGAATAAGAAAAGGTAAAAGTATAATCAAACCAAAAAAAAATTTAAATATGTCTGAAAATTTTTTTCATATGTGTTTTGGAAAAGTTCCTCAAAGAGAAATTGTAAAAGCTTTTGATGTCTCGTTAATTTTATATGCTGAACATAGTTTCAATGTTTCAACATTTACAGCAAGAACTATAACAAGTAGTTTGTCCGATATCCATGGGGCCATAACTGGTGCCATAGCAAGCTTAAAAGGTCCACTTCATGGTGGAGCTAACGAGGAAGTTATGCATATGATGAATAAGATAAAAAGTCCTAAAAATGCATTGAAATGGATAAACGATGCGCTTGCTAACAAAGAAGTTGTCATGGGTTTTGGCCATAGAGTTTATAAATCTGGCGACTCTAGAGTCCCTACTATGAGGAAATATTTTGCTAAAGTAGCGAAGATCAAAAAAGATAAAAAATTTGAAAAAATTTACGACATTGTTGAAAGAGTTATGATTGATAAAAAAAATATTCACCCTAACGTAGATTATCCTACTGGACCTACATACCATTTAATGGGTTTTGACACAGATTTTTTTACACCAATATTTGTAATCTCGAGAATTACAGGATGGTCGGCGCATATAATGGAACAACATGCTGCAAATAAGCTAATTAGACCATTGGCCAGCTACAAAGGTAATAAACACAGGAAAGTTCTACAATTGAATCAAAGATAATTTTTTATTTTTGAATTTTAGCAAATCGATTTTCACAAATTATCTCAACATTTAATTGATTTCTTTTTACAAATTCATCAATAGCACTTTTAACACCTGGTGCTGAACCTAAATTGTAATCATCACATAAAACAGTTCCACCTTTTTTTATAACTTCAATACAGTTATCCAAGTCGTTCTTAACAGTATTATATTCATGACCACCGTCTAAAAAAACATAGTCTATTTTGCTCATATCTATTTTTTTCAAAACTTTGTTCGAATTTCCTTGAATTAAATGAACATTTTTTTCAAATTTTTTTAACAAATCTCTTACGGCCTCAAGACTATAAGGATTTTGTTTTTTAATATATTTAAAATAAATTCTTTTTAGCGGGTTTTTAAATGTATTGTTAGGTATAACCTCATTTTCATTTTCTTCATTCTCAACGAATAAATCTAACCCTATATATTTAAAATCATTTTTATGAGTTTGATAAAGTAATTCACAAATATTTCGTGCAGTAACTCCATGAAAAACTCCTATCTCTAAAAAAATTTTAGGTTTTTCTTTTCTAACTTCGTCTAAAAGAAAATCTCCATGGCCTTTCTGTTTGAGGCTAGTTTTCCTAAAATATTTCTTATATTTCATTAATAAATTTATTTAAGCATTTCTTTTTTAAAAAGAGAAATACCGTTTTCAACTTTATTTTTGTATGAATCTTCGAAGCTTTTTAGTTGCCAGCCTTTAAGTCTATTTTTGATTTCTATAAGATTTTTTTTCTTCCATTCATCAGTGGTTTCATTAAGTTTCCACTTTTTTTTTTCTTCATTATTTCTTCCACACCCATAACAAAAACCAGTTACAGGATCTGTTTTGCAAATACTTATGCAAGGTGACACAACCATCACTAATATTAGATAATTTCTGGCCTTCTATCTAGTAATTTATTAAAAAATTAACTAAAAGCTTCGACCCAAGTCCCTTGTGTTGATGCTTTAGAATACTCTGTAGCACGACCTTCAAAAAAGTTCATGTGCTCAACAGCATTAAGCATTGTATCAAGCCATCCAAGTGGATTTTTTTCTACATCATAAATTGGCTCTAATCCTAATTGAACCAATCTTCTATTTCCAATAAATCTAATGTAGTCCTTAACTTCTTGTGCAGTTAACCCTTCCATCGGACCCATTTCAAAAGCTAAATCTATAAAAGCATCTTCATGCTCAACGATTGTTCTGCAAGCTTCGTAAAGTTCTTTTTTAAGTTTTGGTGTCCAAATTTCTGGGTTCTCTTTTATAAACTCTTTAAAGATTCTAATCATTGAGTTACAATGAAGAGTTTCATCTCTAACAGACCACGTTACTATCTGTCCCATTCCTTTTAATTTGTTATGTCTTGGAAAATTTAAAAGAATTGCGAAACTAGCAAATAACTGCAAACCTTCTGTAAAAGCACTGAAAACTGCAACAGTCTTCGCAATGTCTTCTTTTGAATTTACGTTAAAACCTTGCATGTAATCATATTTATCTTTCATTTCTTTATATTTCATAAAAGCTGAATACTCTGACTCCGGCATCCCGATCGTATCTAACAAGTGTGAATATGCTGCTACGTGAACTGTTTCCATTGCTGCAAAAGCAGTCATCATCATTAGCACTTCTGTTGGTTTAAATACTGTTGTGTAGTGTCTTAAATAACAGTTATTAACCTCAACATCTGCTTGAGTGAAAAATCTAAATATTTGAGTGACTAAATTTTTTTCAGGTTGTGACAAATTTTTTTGCCAATCTCGCACATCATCACCTAGTGGTACCTCTTCCGGTAACCAGTGGATTCTTTGTTGCGTTAACCATGCATCATAACACCATGGATATCTAAATGGTTTGTATACTGGGTTTTCGACTAATAAACCCATCTTTTTTGGTTGTATAATTTCTTTTTTCTCCGTCTTAGTTTTTTCTGCTACTGACATGATAAACACTCCTCGTATTCTGGTTGTTCGTTAGATTGTTGTTTTTTTGATTTATATACATTAGCTGTAATATCAGTAGAGTTAGCGTTATTGATATTTTCAGCTCTTTGAATCGATTTCGATCTACAGTAATAAAGGCTTTTAAGACCCTTTTTCCATGCATCAAAATGAATTCTATGTAATTCTTTTTTATGAACATCTGCTGGCAAAAATAAATTAACTGACTGTGCTTGAGAGATATATGGAGTTCGATCTCCACTTAATTCAATAATCCATTTTTGATTTAACTCAAATGCAGTTTTAAACACATCTTTTTCAAGATCAGTTAGAAAGTCTAGGTGAGAAACTGAACCCTGATTGGTGGTAATTGTAGACCAAGTTTCATCATCATTTTTACCATGACTTTCAAGTATTTCCTCAAGATATCTATTTCTTACATTAAAAGAGCCTGACAAAGTTTTATGTGTATAACTATTAGCTGCAATTGGTTCAACCCCTGGTGAAGCACCTCCACAAATAATTGAAATTGATGCAGTTGGAGCTATTGCAGTTTTATTTGAAAATCTTTCCATGTAACCATACTCAGCTGCATCTGGACAAGCACCTCTTTCTTCTGCCAAATCTTTTGAAGCTTGATTGACTTGTTCATCAATTTGTTTGAATATTTTTTTATTCCAAGATTTTGCCATTACTGATTCAAGTGGAATTCTTTTCTTCTGTAAGAAAGAATGAAAACCCATTACACCAAGACCAACACTTCTTTCTCTTTCTGCAGAATACTTAGCATCTTTAAATTGATCTGGAGCTTTATTAATAAAATCAGATAAAACATTATCTAAAAATCTCATTACATCTGATATCATGTTTGGATCATCTTTCCACTCATCGTATTTTTCTAAATTTAATGATGATAAACAACAAACAGCTGTTCTGTCTCTTCCATCTTTATCTATACCTGTAGGCAAAGTTATTTCACTGCAAAGGTTAGATGTTTTAACTGTTAAGTTTGCAAGTTTATGATGTTGCGGGATTTGTCTATTAACTGTGTCGATGTAAATTATATATGGCTCTCCAGTTTCAATTCGAGCTGTTAATAATCTTATCCATAGATTTCTTGCAGAAATTGTTTGTTGGATGGATCCATCAGCTGGACTTTTCAATGCCCACTCCTCATCATTTTCAACTGCTCTCATAAATGCATCTGTAACCAAAACGCCATGATGTAAATTAAGAGCTTTTCTATTAGGATCACCGCCAGTTGGTCTTCTCATTTCCATAAATTCTTCAATCTCAGGATGATCAATTGGAAGATAACAAGCTGCGGATCCTCTTCTTAATGAACCTTGACTTATTGCCATAGTTAAAGAGTCCATAACTTTTATGAAAGGAATAATTCCGGAAGTTTTTCCTACTTTACCAATTTTTTCTCCGATGGATCTTAAATTTCCCCAGTAACTACCAATACCACCACCTTTTGCAGCTAACCAAACATTTTCACTCCAAAGGTCAAGTATACCTCCTAAACTATCAGAAGCCTCATTAAGAAAACATGAAATAGGTAAACCTCTTTTTGTACCACCATTCGATAAAACAGGTGTCGCTGGCATAAACCATAATTTACTTATATAATTGTAAATTCTTTGAGCATGCAAATTATCATCTGCGTAAGTGCTAGCAACTCTTGCAAATAAATCTTGGAAAGATTCGTTGTGACCAAGATATCTATCTTTTAAAGTTGCTTTTCCAAAATCAGTAAGATTTGTATCTCTGGATCGATCAATTTTAATTATTATACCTCTGTCATTTTGAAAAAGTTCAGTTTCGTTGTTAAGTGAAAATAAATCGGGTCTGTTTACATTTTCGACTTTTTCAACCTGGGGGTTATATTCAGAGACAGCTTTCTTAATTGCTAGCGATACTATTTTATTCATAAATAATGTATTATATTTGTTATTTTAACGAAAACAACTATATGTTGTGTGCGCTTGGTGTTAATATACTATATAAACAACAAATCAATAGAACATTTATAGAACGTGGTAAAAAAAATATCAATAAAAAAAACTAAAAAAATGTAAGTAATTAACAATAATGTCTGAAAATTTAAAAATAAGTCCGTACGGATTTAGAGAATATGATGCCCGATGGTTGTATGAAAAAGATATAAATTTAGGGGGAATGACGAATCTGGGGAAAGGATTCGGGTCACAAATTATAAAACATACAAAAAAAAATAATCCAAGAGTAATAGTGGGTCATGATTATAGATCCTACAGTGAAGAAATTAAGAAAGCGTTTAAGAAAGGTCTTATTTCAACAGGATGTTATGTCGAAGATGTTGGATTATCATTGTCACCGATGGTCTACTTTGCTCAATTTAATTTAAACTCGGACGCGGTTGCAATGATAACTGCCAGCCATAACGAAAATGGTTGGACTGGTGTAAAAATGGGTATCAAAAAAGGATTAACTCACGCACCAGATGAGATGAAAGAATTAAAAGAAATTACATTGAATCAAAGCTTTTTGACAGGTGATGGAAATGAAAAACATATAAGCAATTTTCAACAAATATATAAAAATGATTTAATAAAAAAAAATAAAATTAAAAAAAAGATCAAGGCTGTTGTTGCATGTGGAAACGGTACTGCAGGTATTTTTGCACCTGATATTTTAAGGGGAATAGGTTGTGACGTGATTGAATTAGATTGTAAATTAGATTGGACATTTCCAAAATATAATCCAAATCCAGAAGATTTAGAAATGCTTCATGAAATATCAAAATTTGTAAAAGAAAATAATGCTGACATTGGTTTTGGATTTGATGGTGATGGTGATAGATTGGGAGTAATAGATAATAAAGGAAATGAAATATTTTCAGATAAAATTGGCCTTTTAATTGCAAGAAATCTCTCTAGCACTCATAAAAATTCAAAATTTATTGTAGATGTCAAATCAACAGGCTTATATTCTAATGACAAAATATTAAAAGATAATCAATGCCAAACAATTTATTGGAAGACAGGTCATTCTCATATAAAAAGGAAAGTTCATAATGAAAAAGCGTTAGCCGGTTTTGAGAAAAGTGGGCATTTCTTTTTTAATCAACCTCTAGGGTATGGATATGATGATGGTATCAACTCAGCTATACAAGTATGTCACTTGCTTGATAAAGATAATAGAAGAATTAGTGAAATAATGGATGAATTGCCAAAAACGTTTCAATCACCTACAATGGCTCCTTTTTGCAAAGATAATGAAAAATATGAAGTGGTAAATCAGCTTGTAAAGGAAATTGAAGATATAAAAAATAATAAAACTATAATTGATCAACAAGAAATAAAAGAAATTATTACTGTAAATGGAGTAAGATTTTCATTTGATGACGGGTCCTGGGGCTTAATTAGAGCTTCATCAAATAAACCTTCACTAGTGGTTGTTACTGAGAGTCCAACTTCTGATGAAAGAAAAAAAAAAATATTTGAATTTATTGATCAATTATTGCAAAAAACTGGTAAAATTGGAGAATACGACCAAAAATTATAATCTTTCTTTAATTTATTTATCAACAACTAATAAATTCAATTATTACGAGTTTTGTATTTTTTTTAGAATCAAATAAAGTTTTACTAAGGGTGGCAGAGGGAGACTGAAACCACCCTTGCCCCATCTTTTAAGCAGAATTAAATGCAGTTAAATGGCAGACAAAAAGATAAGATCAGTTGCAAAAACTTTTTCTTGGAGATTTCTTATATTTGTATACTGGATGCTGTTTGGATATATTTTTACAGGTTCTTTTAAAGTCGCAGGAATATTAGGAATTGGATCGATAATACCCCTTTTTTTTTACTATTTTCACGAAAGAATTTGGAACAAAATTAAATGGGGTACCGATCAAGATAAATTTTAACTAATATTTAAATACTCAATAAATGATCTAATAGACACTATAATTAAAAAAGTTCCAAAAATTTTACTTAATAATTTTTTATCAATTCGATAAACTGCTTTTGCACCTATACGAGCCATGATTGTTGTTACTGGCACAAATACTAGAAAACCTAATAAATTTATGTAACCAATACTAAAAGGAGTACTAACATTATCAATTATTTTACCCCCTAAAATCATTGTTATGCTACCACTCACAGCAATCAAAAAACCTACTGCAGCGGCTGTTCCAATGGATTTTCTAATATCATAACCAAATGTTCTCATAAAAGGAACCATTAATGAACCACCACCAATTCCAAGAGGCACTGAGATAAAACCTATCACAATACCAGAAATATTTTTTACTAAATCAGAAATCTCTTTTGGATTTTCGAGAAGTTTTTCTCTCAAAAAAATAAAAAATAAACCTACAATAAAAGCAAATATAGAAAAGAATAAAACTAACGCTGCAGTTTTCAAGTTCACAGCTAAAAAAGTTCCAGCAATTACTCCAAATAAAATAAAAATACCAAATGATTTTACCATTTTAAAATCCACTGCATCATATTCCATATGTGTTTTTGTAGAAATAATAGATGTTGGAATTATTATTGCTAAAGAAGTACCAACTGATAAATGCATTCTTGTTATAATATCAAAATCTAAAACCGTGAAAGCATAGTATAAAGCAGGAACCATAATTATTCCTCCACCAACACCTAGTAAGCCAGCTAAAAAACCTGCGACTGCTGCTGCAACACCCAAGACTAATAATAAATTTATTAATTCACTTAAATCTATTATTTCCATTACCGACTTGTTTGATTTGCTTTTTCATTATTTTGAACAATAGTCATAATATGTTTTGCTTTTTGAAAATCAGAGTCTCTTGCCATCATATTATCACTTAAATACCTTTTCCATTCTTTAGATCCAACTTGACCATGATATAGTCCAACTGTGTGTCTCATTATGTGATTAACTTTGGTACCCTCTTTAACTTCTTTATCTAAATACTCCAAAAGTTTTTGAACAACTTCTTCTCTTGTAGGGCTATTGTCGACATTAAAAATTTCTTTTTCTATTTCAACAAGAGAATATGGGTTTTGATAAATAGATCTGCCAATCATGACACCATCGCAATAATTTAAATGATCTTTTATTTCACTTACTTTGGTTATGCCTCCATTAATTATAATTTCTAAATTTGGATTTTCTTTTTTAATTTTGTAAACCATATCGTAGTTTAACTTTGGAATATTCAAATTTTGTTTTGGAGATAATCCACTTAGCATTGCTTTTCTCGCATGCAAAATAAATGTTTTTGCTCCTGCATCTCTCATCTGTCTGATAAAGTTATTCAGATAATCAAAATCTTCTACATCATCAAAACCAATACGTGTTTTGGCAGTTACTGGAATTTTACAAGCACTTACCATTGCGTGTATACACTCAGCCACTAATTCTGGTTCTTTCATTAAACATGCGCCAAATTTATTTTTTTGAACTTTTTTGCTAGGACATCCAAGATTAATGTTTATTTCATCATACCCCATGTCTTCTCCGATTTTAGCAACTTCAGCTAGTTCATCCTTATTGGAACCACCAACTTGTAAAGCCAGAGGTTTTTCCTCAGGACTGAAAGACAAGATTTTTTTTCTATCACCATGAATTGCTGATTTTGTAGCTACCATTTCAGTATAGAGCATTACATTTTTACTCATCAGTCTTAAGAAGAAACGATCGTGTCTATCAGTGCAATCCATCATTGGAGCAACTGATATTTTTCTATTTATTTCTTTTTTAGAATCCAAGGTCTTTACCCATTATTTTATCAGGTAACCATGTAACAATCTCAGGAAAAATACATAAAATTACTATAGCTAAAGCCATAATTATCATGAATGGTATAGACCCTTTTAAAATTTCTGACAAACTAACGTCTGGGGTAATTCCTTTTATAATATAAAGATTTAATCCAACTGGCGGTGTAATTAAGCCAATCTCCATATTGATTGTAAACACTATTGCAAACCAATATGGATCAAACCCTAAAGTAGTAATTACTGGTAATAATATAGCTGAAGTCATTACGATAACTGCGACTGGTGGTAAAAAGAAACCAGCTATTAAAAGAAATATATTTATTAAAATGAACACAACCCATTTGTTTGAACTTAATTCAACCATGCTCTGTGCTAAAGATTGAGTTACATAGAGTTGTGAGAGAGTAAAAGCAAAAAGATAGGATGCAGCAATGATAAACATTATCATCACACTTTCTTTCATTGAAACTTTAATAATGTTCCATATTTTGCTTGGTTGATAAATTTTGTAGACTACCGCAATCAATACAAAAACTAAAAATGCTCCTACTCCAGATGCTTCGGATGGTGTTGCAACCCCACCGTAAAGGACATACAAAACACCGGCAATAATAGCTAAAAAAGGAAGAATTCTTGGTAATACTTCAAGTTTTTCCTTTAAAGTTGGTCTCACTCTATTTCTCAGAGCTTTTGCAGCATCTTTGTCAATAAAATAACTATGGATAAGAGCCCAAATTGCAAACATACCTGCTAACATGAAACCTGGTACAAGACCGCATAAAAATAATCTACCTATTGATGTTCCTGTTGCGATTCCATATACAATTAAAACAATACTAGGAGGAATTAAAACTCCTAAAGTACCTCCAGCTGCAATAGTTCCTGTTGCGATTTGGTCAGAGTACCCTCTTTTCCTCATTTCAGGTATTCCCATTGTTCCAATTGCTGCACAAGTTGCAGGGCTAGATCCACTTAAAGCTGCAAAAATTGAACAAGCACCAATATTAGAAATTACTAATCCACCTGGTACTCTCCAAAGCCATCTATCCAAACCTGTATATAAATCTTTTCCTGCAGGAGAATTAGCAACAGCCATTCCCATTAAAATAAACATTGGTATGGAAAGTAAAACAAAAGAATTTAATCCTGCAAAAAATGTTTCAGCAAATACGTCAAGCATTTGAACTCCCTCAAATGTTACTAACAAAGCAATCGAAACAAAACTCAAACCAAAAGCAATTGGAATTCCAGAAAAAAGTACCAATAAAGTAAATACTGCAACAATTAATGCTATAATCAGTGGATCCATTTATTTAAAATCCTTGTCATCAGTTAATTTTATAATTTCTGCGATATACTGTAATATCATTAACAAAGCTCCCAACATCATTGATGAATATGGTATCCATAGTGGTGGATCCCAAACAGTTCCTGTTGAATAATTTTTGGTAAATGCTTCCTCAAACATTAAAAATCCAAAATAAAATAAAATTAAGAAAAAAAGTAAGCTTATTGATGATGTAAAAATTTTTAATCTAATTATATTTTTTTTTGATAGAAAGTCATAAATCCATTCCATACTAACATGAGCTTTTTCACTTAAAACGTATACACTTCCTATGAAAGTTGAGGCAACCAATAACATGGTTACAAGTTCTGTCTGCCATGTAATTGCTCTTTGAAAAAAATATCTTTCAAAAACAAGCTCAACGATTACCAAAATTGATAAAAGCAATGCTAACACAGCGAAAGCACCACATGCTTTAGCTATATAGTCACAAAGTTGTAGATATTTTTTTTTCATAAAAAAAAACCCCTATTTAATAAGAGTAAATAGGGGTTCTTTATATATTATTTTATTTAACTGCTAAAGCCATTTCCATTAGCTTATCGCCACCTGGAACTTTATCAGCAAATGCTTTATGAGAAGATTTTTTAGCAATCTCTACCCATGCAGCATGGTCTTTTGCATCCATGTATACCAATTTTACACCAGCAGCTTTATAAGCATCTTCAAACTTTTTATCTAAGTTTTCAACTTGAGCTGTCATGTATTTCTCAGCAACTTTACCAGCTTTCATTAAAGCTTTTTGTTGCTTAGAACTTAAAGCATCATAAGACTTTTTCGACATTAAGATTGGTTCGTACATAAACCATAGACCAAATTTTCCTGGAGGAGTTGCACATGAAACTTGTTCATAAATTTTGTAACTTACAAAACTTCCTGAACTAGTGTTAGCACCTGTTAATACACCAGTTTGTAGACCTGTGTAAATTTCAGATGATGGCATACTTTGTATACCAGCTCCTGCTGCTTCTAACATTTGGTTAAATGCTTTACCTGCAGCTCTCATAACTTGACCTTTTGCATCGCTAGGATTTTTGATACATTTTGTTTTTGAAGCAAAACCACCTCCCAACCAAGCATCAGATAAAACTACAACACCAGCATCATTAATGATTTTTTTAATCTCAGTCATCATTGGACCTTTATTAAATCTCAATGCATGGTCATGATTTTTAACTGTTCCTGGCATTAAAGTTGCGTCAAATTCTGGATGGAATTTAGATGCATATGCTAATGGGAAAGCAGAAATATCCAACTGACCTGTTGTCATTGGTTTCCACTGTTCTTTTGGTTTGTATAATGATTTAGCTGGATAAATTCTTATATCTATTCCAACGTTTGCTTTTTTGACTTCGTCAGCAATGATTTGCACCATTTCATGACGTGGGTCAAAAGATCCATCAGCTCTTGGTGTTCCTGGCCATTGGTGACTTGCTTTTAAAGTTACAGCAAAAGCAGAACCAATAGTTGTGAAAACGAAAACTAATGAAGTTAAGTATAAAGATATTTTTTTTAACATTATTTTTCCTTCTATTGTTATTTTTAATAATTTAATTAAAATGAACTTATTAATGAGTGTCAAGTCGACAAAAGCTCTTTAAATACAAACAAATAATTATGGATGGACCTTTAAAAAACCTATTAGTTGTTGATTTAACAAGAGTATTAGTTGGGCCCTATTGCACAATGATATTATCAGATTTAGGTGCAAGGGTGATAAAAGTTGAGGCCCCAGAAATCGGTGATGATTCAAGAAATTTTGGACCATTTATAAAAGATTACTCTGCTTACTTTATGTCTTTAAATAGAGGAAAAGAAAGTATTGCTCTCAATTTAAAAAATGCAGAGGATAAAAAAATTTTTGATAAAATTTTATCTAAAGCAGATATTTTAGTCGAAAATTTTAAACCAGGAACTTTAGAAAAATGGGGTTATGGCTGGAAGGATGTGTCCAAAAAATATCCCAAACTAATTTACGCCTCAGCTTCGGGTTTTGGTCAAACAGGTCCCCTTAAAGAGTTACCAGCTTACGACATGGTAGTACAAGGTATGGGAGGATTGATGAGTGTAACTGGTCAACCAAATTCTGAACCTACAAGAGTTGGAACATCTATAGGAGATATAACTGCAGGACTTTTTACTACTATTGGAATTAACGCTGCTCTTTATGATAGACAAAAAACTGGCAAAGGAATGTACATAGATGTATCGATGCTTGATTGTCAAATAGCTATTCTAGAAAATGCTATCGCACGATATCTTTCAAAAAATGAAATTCCAAAACCAATGGGATCACGTCATCCATCAATTGCTCCATTTGAAGCCTTCAAGACAAAAGATAGTTATATAATAATTGCAGCAGGTAATGATAAATTATTTGAAAAACTATGTAATGTCTTAAAAATAAGTGAAGTAAATCAAAATTCAAAATTTTCAAATAATTCATCCAGAGCCAAAAATATGGATGAACTTAAAAAAATTTTAGAGGATAAACTATCTACAAAAAATACAGATGAGTGGGTTAAAGATATGGAAAAAGATAAAATTCCATGTGGTCCAATCTTTAATATAAAAGAGGCTGTTGAAAATCCTCAAATAGAATCAAGAAACATGATTGTAAAAGCTTTTCATAAAGTTGTGGGGGATTTCAAATTAGCTGGAAACCCAATCAAAATGTCATCATATAACGATGAAAAGACTCGAGGTGATATTCCTGATTTGGATGAGCATCGAAAAAAAATTTTAGAAGAATTTAATAACTAATTATTTTCTTCAGAAGACTCAGTATCTTGTTGACTTACTTGTTCCTCAGCTTCTGAAACTTCATCAAGAGAAACATCATCAGAGTCGCTCTCCATTTCCTCTGATGGTTGAGAGTCCACGTCGGGACTAGCTGTTTGAGAAAGCTCGGCTAAATCATCTTTTGAAACTTGAATTTTTTCTGGAGCTTTTCTGGCTCTTTTTGATGGCAATATAGGAGCACCACTTTTTGAAATTTCACCTTTGTATAAACTCTCAAAATCATCACCTACTTCTTCATCATCTTCCGTTCCATCATCAACTTGCTCTACATGTTTTCTCAATTTATAGATTGCACTTTCACTCAAATCTGAAACTTTAATATTTTCTTCAGCTATTTCTCTGAGTGAAATAACTGTATTTTTATCATTATCCCTATCTAAAGTTGGCTCAATACCAGAGTTTAATTGGGTTGCTCTCTCCTTTGCAACTAAAACAAGCTCATAGGGACTTTCAACTTTATCGATACAATCTTCAACGGTAACTCTAGCCATGCGCAGTATCTATACAGTGACTAAAAAAAAATCAAGGAGATTTTTTATATATATTGTGGATTTAGCTTATTTCTTACAAAAAATAATAAGATTAAGGAGATTAAAATATAAACAAATGAAACCATAGCAATTTGCTCAATAGAAAACCCCTTATCTATCAAAAGACCAAATAAAGCTGTTCCAAAAGCAGTGGAAAAAACCATTAAAGCTGTAGTTAGAGCTTTAATTGAGCCAATAAATTTTACACCATAAATTTCAGCCCAAGTTGATGAACCTAAAACATTGGCTAAACCATTAGAAATACCTATTAATCCAAGAAAAATAAAAGATGTTATTGGACTATTAAAATAAAATAAAACTATAGTAGAAATCAACAAAGGTATATTCATAAAGATTAAAAGTTTTCTGCTAGTAAATTTATCGATTAAAAATCCAGATCCCAGCAAAGTGAGCACAGATAATATTGAATAAACCATGAATGATTGAGCAATAACAAAAGAACCCCATCCCTTAGCTTCAGTAATGAAAGACTGATAAACAAATACACCAGTTGCAATCCACGGCATTGCTAACATATTTAGACATATAATATAAAATCTGTAATCTTTTATAACCTCAATTCTTTTCCATTGTTTAATTTCCTTTATTTCAGAGTCAGTTGGGTCTACTTGTTCTCTCGTATCAAAATCCAATTTTTTAATTAAAAAAAATGATATCAAAGGTAAAAAAATCAAAACTAAAATTGAAATAGATATCCAAATATTCTGCCAAGCTGTAATTGAAAGTAAATAAACAATTAATACAGGTAAAATAAATTCAGCTGTTGAAAGACCAAACCAACCTACACTTAAGGCTTTCCCTCTAGATTTTGTAAAATATCTTGTAATTGTTGTAGTTGCAGTGTGAGACATTAATCCTTGTCCAGAAAATCTCATCAAAAAAACAGCGATAAATAAAAAAATTATTGAAGATATTTTTGAAAAAAAGAAACATGAAAATGCTAAGAGTAAAGTAACATAAAATGCAAATCGAAAAATATTGATATCATCAATTTTTTTTCCAACCCAAATTAAGAGAAAACTACTTAATAAAGTAGCAGATGCATATATTGAGCCAAATTGTCCGTGAGTGATAGAAAGTGTTTCTCTAATACTGGAATTAAACAAACCTAAAAAAAAACTCTGTCCAAAACTAGAAAAAAATGTAAAAATAAAACCAAATATAATTACTTTTAAACTTAAACTATTAAACATAAAAAATTATGAGTTGTAATGTTGCTTTCATAGGTCTTGGTGTCATGGGATATCCAATGGCTGGTTATATATCAAAAGGTGGACACAATGTAACTGTTTTTAATCGAACAAAATCAAAAGCAGAAAAATGGATTAGTGAATACAAAGGTAAAATGGCTGAAACTCCAGCTGAAGCAGCCAAAGATGCAGAATATATTTTTACCTGCGTTGGAAATGATAATGATTTAAAAGAAGTAACTTTTGGTGACAGCGGTGCTTTCAAAACAATTAAAAAAGGCGCTGTTTACATTGATAACACAACTGCCTCTGCAACTATTGCAAGAGAGATTTATGATTTTGCAAAAAAAAATGGTTTTGGTGCACTTGATGCACCAGTATCTGGTGGTCAAGCTGGTGCAGAAAACGGTGCTCTGACCGTAATGATTGGTGGAGATCAAGCTGACTTTGATAAAGCTAAGGATAAAATTGATTGCTACAGTAAGAAAATGAAATTACTTGGTGGTGCTGGCAATGGACAGCTTGCTAAAATGGTTAATCAGATTTGTATTGCTGGTTTAGTTCAAGGTTTATCTGAAGCAATTAATTTCGGAATGAAAGCTGGTCTGAATATGGAAGATGTAATTGAAGTTATTTCAAAAGGTGCAGCTCAATCATGGCAAATGGAAAATAGATACAAAACAATGATAGATGATAAGTTTGATTTTGGCTTTGCAGTCGATTGGATGAGAAAAGATTTGAAAATTGCGATGGATGAGGCAAAAAATAATGGCTCATTACTACCTGTCACCGAACTTGTTGACAAGTACTATGAAGAGGTTCAAGGTATGGGGGGTAATCGTTGGGATACATCAAGTTTAATTAAACGATTTAGAAAGTAATGTATGCAACCAGCATACTATGAAGATTTAGCTGAAATTCAAAATAAGTATTGGTCAATGTTAGATGATGCAGTGACCAATAGAGCTTCACCATTTAGAATTCCTGTCTTTATTTGTGCTCATCAAAATGAAGTAGATGGTAGAATAGTTGTTTTACGTAAATCAGATAGAGCAAACAATTTATTACAATTTCATACAGATTTAAGATCTCCTAAAGTTGAGATCTTAAAAAAAAATAGTAATGCCTCACTTGTTTTTTATGACAAAGAAGAAAAAATCCAATTAAGAGTAAAAGTTGAATGTGAAGTAAACAATCAAAACTCTGTAACTGAAGAATCTTGGAAAAAAACTCAACATATAAGTAGAAGATGTTATTTAACCGATAGTCCTCCTGGAACTAATTCAGATAACCCTACGTCTGGCATGATATCTAAATTAGAAGATTTTGATTACACTATGGAGCAAAGTGAAGAAGGTTATAAAAACTTTACAGTTATTAAATGCAAAATTAAATCAGTGGAATGGCTATATCTTGCTGCGAAAGGGCATCGAAGAGCTAAGTTTGATCTAGAAAACAAAAAAGAAAGTTGGTTAGTGCCATAATGAAAAAGTATAAAGCAATGGTTTTGTCATGTATTGATCCGAGATTTCAACCAAAGGTTTATAGATACTTAAAGAATAAAAATTTAATAGGAAAATATAGTTCCTTTACAATTGCAGGTGCTGCAATTGGTGTCACAGCTAGAAAATTTAAAAAATGGCATTCTACATTTTTTGACAATTTATCAACTTCTATTAAGTTGCACAAAATAAATAGACTTATCGTGATAAATCACAAAGATTGTGGTGCAGCAAAAATAGTTAATGGTAAAAAAAAATTTACTTCTGCTGTAGAGAACAAGATACACAAAGATTCTTTTAAAGAGATAAAGAAAGTTTTGACTAAAAAATACCCTTTATTAAAAGTTAATTTCAAAATTTTATCTCTGAAAGATTGATTTGTTATGGAATCTGCACACCATCTTTAATGATATTATAAACCATCTTTTTCCAATTATAGTTATACTTTTTTCTGTTAACGTGAATTGTGTTTAAAACTACAATCCTTGAATTTTCTACATCAATCAAAATTTGCTGACCTCCATGTCCCCCCATGCCAAGAATTTTCCTATCTTGCATTCCTTTAATATCTAAATGAAATTGACCACCATAACTATATGTGGCTTCCTCCACACGAAAGAAACTTCTCTTTGGATTAGTTAATTTCTTTTCAATTCTATTATCGTAAATAGTTTTTAAATATTTTCCAACACATGTATTATTTTGCCAATCATCCATAATTGTCTTAGCTACTCGTAAATAATCATATCTTGTTGCATAAAACATACTTTGAGCGTCACCATTTTCAGCAAATTTATTGGGCACCTTAAAAAAATATACACTATTTTTTACTTTAGCTTTATCCTGAAAAATATTATTTAAAAGTTTTTGCCAATTATCTCCAGATTTAAACATAGCATAATTAAATATTAAGTGTGTATTAATAACGTTGTAATTATATTTGCGATCAGATTTTTTTTTATTTTTAAAATAATTACCCATGTAAAACGCAATAGTATTAGTGTCCGCCTCACCTTCTACTGTTTGATATTCTACATCTCCCATTTCTAAAATTACGCTATCATAAACATACTTTTGATCACCAGTATTCATATTTAACAAATCTATAAGTTTTTCATCTTGGTAAAGTGTATCTTTTACTAAAGGCCAATCACTTATTCTCTGATTTACATCCTTAATGTATCCAGCGCAAATTGCGTGGCCTAATACGTATGATGCCAAACTTTTTCCCATTGAATTTGATCTTAGTTTTGTTTCATTTTTTACATATTCACCAAATCGTTCAATCGGTGATAATTCATCTATTAAAATTTGACCATCTTGAAAATAAAGATAACTGAGGATTGCTTGTTTCTTAAATTGTTTTTTTATAAATTCATTTTCTATCTTATTGAATTTAAATTCATAAGGATCTTTGGAAGCTTGAATTAAATATTTCTTCCATTGCATAGTGCTACCATCACCTGTTTCATGACTAAATAAATTTTTGTAATTGTAATATACTAATGTATCTCTGTTGGGATTTTTGTTAAAAGGTACGCTCCACCTTCCTTTGTAAGCGTTAACTTTCAAATTATTTTCTTTATCTTCCCATAGTGGATTTCCACTTTCATCATAACATAGCGCATTTCGCGTCTTTTTATTATCGCATCCAACCCTATAGCTATAACCGTTATTTTTTAACCAAAGATTAAAACTCAACATACTGTTTGAGTAATCTGATGCAAAAGCAATATTTTTTTGAAAAAAGAGTAATATTAAGATCAATGCAAATCTTTTCATATTTTTATGGTAGCAAATTTAATAATCCATGACGACTCAAATTTTTAAACAATTTTAAAACTATTTCTTAGAATAATTAGTAATACTTTTTTTTAATGTTTCAGAAATTATTAATACCCCTTTTTCATTTGGATGTATTCCATCAGCCTGATTTAAACTTGGATTAAGAGCAACACCTTTTAAAAGAAATGGAATTAATTCTATTTTAAATTTTTTAGACAATTCAGGATAAATCTTATCAAATTTTTTTTTATAACTTAATCCATTCGTGGGTGAAGCAACCATTCCAGCAAGTATAATCTTAATATTATTACTTGTTATTATTTTTATTATATCTTCTAAATTTTGCTTTGTTTGATCTGGATTAATTCTTCTTAACATGTCATTTGCTCCAAGACCAATAATTATTAAATCATAACTTACATCTGATAATTCATCTTCAATTCTATCCAAACCGTCTAAGGAAGTATCTCCAGAAATACTGCCATTAAAAATCTGAATTTCATATCCTTCGGATTTAAAACTTTTTTCTAATACAACAGATAAATGATCATCCTCAGGCAAGCCATATCCTGACATTAGACTGTCACCAAATAATAATACTTTTTCTATTTTAATTTGTGATTTTTTTTCACTGCAACTGATTGATAAAATAGAAATTAAACTTAGGATAATAATCCCTAGAAGTTTTTTCATGAATTATTAAAAAATTGATTTAGAATATTTTTTCCAGTTGTCTTGGTAGTGCTTGGTGTTTTCCCAAACTGCCTTTTTTTCTTCTTCAGTTACTTCTCTAACAACTTTACCTGGTGAACCAATAACTAAAGAGTTGTCCGGTATCTCTTTATTCTCTGTAATTAAAGCTTTGGCCCCAATTATACAATTTTTTCCAATCTTGGCATTGTTTAAGATAACTGCACCTATTCCAATTAAACTATTGTCACCTATTGTACAACCATGAAGCATAACTAGATGACCAACGGTTACGTCTTTTCCAACTTTTAAAGGACAGCCTGGATCGGTATGCAGAACACATCCATCTTGTACGTTTGATCCCTCACCTATGTGAATATTTTCAATATCGCCTCTTAAAGTTGCATTAAACCAGACACTAGTATTTTTTTCTAAAGTAACATTGCCAATGACTACCGCATTAGGAGCTACCCAATTTTCGCCAGAGTTTTTTGGTTTTTTATCTTTTAAATCGTAAAACATAATTTATATATTATTACATTATGCCAATACAAACTCCAATATGTGATTTCGGCCAAAAGGCTCATGACTTTCGATTAAAATCTACAGAAAATAAAATTATTTCTCTAAATGAAATTAAAGGTGAAAATGGAACTTTAATAATGTTTATTTGTAACCACTGCCCATACGTCAAAGCAGTGACTAAAGATATCGTTGATGATTGTAACAAATTAAAAGAGTTGGGTATTAATTCAGTAGCTATATGTGCAAATGACGCGAAAAACTATCCAGAAGATTCGTTCGATAATATGATCGAATTTGCCAAAAAAAATCAATTTAGCTTTCCTTATTTAAATGATGAGTCACAAGAAGTCGCTAAAACTTATGATGCGGTGTGCACGCCTGACTTTTTTGGCTATAATAAAAACTTGGAGCTTCAATATAGAGGTAGGTTAAGAGAATTAAAAAACTTAATTCCTGTAAGAGATGGCGATAGTGACTTGTTAAAAGCTATGAAACAAATAGCCGAAACTGGTAAAGGGCCAGAGAGCCAAGTCCCGAGTGCTGGCTGCGGTATTAAGTGGAAATCTAATTAATGTATTTAATCGCTACAAGATCTTTTCCACCAGAAATTGGAGGAATGCAAAGTTTAATGTGGGGTCTTGCACGAGAGATGTCAAAAAACTTGATGATTAAAGTCTTTGCTGACTATCATGAAAATCATAAAGAATTTGATGAAAACTTAAATTTTTCTATTGAAAGAATTGGTGGTATTAAATTTTTAAGAAAGATTAGAAAAGCCCAATTAATTAATGAATTTCTCAAAGATAATAAAGTTCAAGGAATTATAGCTGACCATTGGAAAAGTTTAGAGTTAATTAAATCTAATAAAAAAAAATATTGTCTGATACACGGCAAAGAAATTAATCATCCAAAAGGTAGTTATCAAAATAAAAGGATTGTGAAAGTATTTGATAAAGTTGAGAAAGTAATTGCAAATTCTGAATATACTAAAAATTTAGCAATTAGTATTGGCTTAAATCCTGAAAAGATTGTTGTAATAAATCCTGGAGTAAATCCTCCTAAAGACCTAAATAGAAAAACTTTAGATAAAGTTGAAAGATTACTCAAAATAAAAACACCTCGTTTAATTACTGTCTCAAGGTTCGATAAAAGAAAAAACCATGAAAAAGTATTAATGGCTTTAAGAAACTTAAAACAAATTTATCCAGATATAGTCTATATTTGTATAGGTTATGGAGATGAGGAAAAAAATATTAAAGAATTGGTAAAAGAGCTTGATTTAAGTTCACAAGTAATGTTTTTCAAAGATATTAGTGAAGATTTAAAAAATGCCTTGATAGCAAAGTCAAATATCTTTGTGATGCCATCAATTATTCACAAAAAGTCTGTTGAGGGATTTGGAATATCATACGTCGAAGCCGCTCAATATGGTGTTGCTTCTCTTGGTGGTAAAGATGGAGGCGCCTCAGATGCTATCAAGCATAACACAACAGGATTAATTTGTGATGGAAATGAGCTAGAAGATATTTATTCTTCTTTGAATTCCATGTTAGAGAATAAAAAATATTCGGATTTAGGTAAAAATGCAAAAGAATATTCTTCTAAATTTAATTGGTCTAATACAATAGAGGAATACAAAAAAATTTTACAATAATTTTAATAACCTTTCAAAAACTTTACTAGCACTTAAATTATTTAAATCAGTTACCTGTATTGCTTTAAATTTTTCTCTTTCAATACTAACTTTATGGGCAGTAGTATGTTCTCCAAAAAGAGTTAAACCTTTTGCTGCGACATGAGCAGCTATATGAGCAGGACCAGTATCATTAGCAACAATAAAAGAACTCTCCTTGATAAGAGATGTTAACTGAGATAAATTTACCGCTTTATCATTATCAAGAACACTTATTGCATCAAATTTTCTAGCATCATCAATTTCATTAGGTCCAGGTGCAATTATAACTTTATACTCTGAGCCAAACTTATCTTTAATCAATCCAATCAGTTTGTCGTAATAAGGCCATTTTTTAATTGATAGATGTGGTGAACAAAAAGGAAATAATAAAATATATTTTTGTAAGTCATATTTATTTTTTATTTCGTTAATTTCGGAACAAGCCCAACTAAAATTAGGTTTAAGTGTGTTAATAGTATTTAATCCAGATTCTTTTAGCTGATAATCAAATCTATTTAATACTGAATCCTTATCAAATTTTTCCTTATTTATTTCTGCTGGTAAAGTTGTTTTAGTGCTAGACCAAGTATCTTTATTGGCTTTTGGAAAAAGTATACTCTTATAAAAAGAAGTTCTTGATGAATTTTGAAGATCAAACACCTTTGAAAAATTATACTTCTTAAGCTCTCTCATTAAAAAATATAGATAAATTAAATTATATTTTGGTAATCTCTTGTCTAAGATCACCTCGTTTACAAAAGGATTTCTCTTAAATAATTCAAAATAGGGTTTTGTTGTCAGCAGATATATATGATCATTTTTATGATTTTCAGATATATCTTGAATTGCACCACTCGCTTGAGCTATATCTCCTAATGATCCGTGTTTGATGATTAAAATATTAGACATATTTATAACAAGATAGCACAGTATTAAATTTTATGAATAAAATTATAGTAGAAGTTTCAATTGGTGAACTTTTGGACAAAGTTTCAATTTTAGAGATTAAGCAAGAAAAAATAAAAGATACAGAAAAGTTAAAATTCATTAATAATGAACATTCTGTTTTAAAAGATCAATTAGAGAAAAGTGTAAAGTCAGATGAAAAACTCGACAAGCTTTATCAATCACTAAAAGAAATAAACTCTAAACTATGGTTAATTGAAGATGAAAAAAGATTATGTGAAAAAGAAAAGGATTTTGGAGAAAAATTTATTAAACTTTCAAGAGATGTTCACTTTTTAAACGATGATCGTGCAAAGATAAAATTAGAAATCAATAATCATACTGGGTCAAAAATAAAAGAAATTAAAGAATATACAAAATATTAGTAGCTATATTTTTTTTCTAAAAACTTTATCACGTTGTGAATTATAAAAGTCAAAAATAAATAAATTCCACCTGCAACAATAAACACTTCAATTGGTTTAAAAGTGGTTGATATTATATATTTTGCTACACCCGTTAAATCCATTAATGTAACTGTACTTGCTAGCGAGGTACCTTTGAGCATTAGTATTATTTCATTTCCATACGCTGGAAGAGATTGTCTAATAGCTATAGGAATTTGAACTTTATAAAAAATAATCTTATTAGATATACCCAAACTTTTTCCAGCCTCAATTATACCAGGTTTAATTGTTTGAAAAGCAGATCTTAAAATCTCAGAAGTATATGCCCCAGTATTTAATGCAAAAGCAATAATTGCACACCAATATGGCTCCTTGAGAATTACCCACAAAAAAGAGGATCTTAAAGACTCTATCTGACCTAAGCCAAAATATATAATAAATATTTGAACCAATAATGGAGTTCCCCTAAAAACATAAGAATATCCATATGCAAATTTATTGATAAAAATATTTTTATTTAATCTTAAAATTGCAAATAATAATCCAATAAATAATCCTACTATTAAAGAAACTGATAAAAGTTTCAAAGTTATCACTGCAGCATTTAATAGCTTCGGAAAACTATTGATCATTAATTCAAAATCCATCAATAACCTCTACTATACTTAACTTCTAATTTATTTATTAACTTCATGCTTATAAAGGTAAGTAATAAATATAAAACTGCAGCGAATGAATAAAAAAATAGTGGATCTCTTGTAGATCCAGCAGCAATATAAGACTGTCTCATTATTTCAACCAAACCTGTTACAGAAATTAGAGATGTATCTTTAAGTGTAATTTGCCAAACGTTACTTAAATTCGGTATGGCAAGTCTTAACATTTGTGGAAGAATAATTTTATAGAACTGTTTAAATTTACTAAATCCTAAAACCTTTGCAGCCTCAAATTGACCTTTATCAATTGATTGAATTGCTCCTCTAAAAACTTCTGTCGAATAAGCACCGGATATTATACCTATAGCAAATGAGCCCGTAACAAACGCATTAATCTCAATGTATTCATTGTATCCAAACATTGATGCAACAAACATAATCGCTCCACTCCCACCAAAAAAGAAAAGATAAATAACTAATAATTCAGGGACACCTCTGATAACTGTTGTGTAAATATTAGCAATTAAATTTAAAAATTTAAATTTAGATAGTTTTAAAGGAGTGAAAATTGCGGCGAAACTAAAACCGATTAACATTGCTGTTATTGAAACAGCTATGGTCATTAGGGTTGCACGAAATAACTCATCACCCCAACCAGTATCTCCAAAAGCTAAAAGTTCCATATAGTTTGGCGACTATACATGATAGTCGCCAAACCTAAAATTTAATTACATGGAAGCGTCAAAACCGAACCATTTAGTAGCTATTCTACTAATATCTCCGTTTTTTCTTGCTTTATTAATTGCAGCATTAAACTTTTTTAAAAGTTCAGTATCATCTTTTCTGATACCTACCCCAACACCATTTCCAAAAGCACCGCCTGAAAAAGTTGGTCCAGTTAAAACAACTGGCTTACCAGATTTTTCTGCATAATCACTAAATGCTACTGCAGCGGCTAATGCAGCATCACATCTTCCCGATGCTAGATCTAAGTTAACTTCATCCTGTGTTTTATATGTTCTGACATTTACTTTTCCTACATCACCTGAATCTAAAAAGTTTTGATGAATTGTAGCAGTTTGTACACAAACAGTTTTACCGGCTAATGCAGCAGTAAGAGTTTTAAGATCTTTTTTAGCTGCAGCATTTGGTTTAGTAAGATTTATCCCAGCAGATGTATCTAAACCTTCAAGGCTAGATCCTTTCATGACTGCTAAAGACGCAACTTCATCTGCATATCCTTGAGAAAAGCTAATAGCTTTTTGTCTTTCTGCAGTAATTGACATACCTGCCATTATTGCATCGAACTTTCTCATGATTAAAGCTGGAATCATTCCATCCCAATCTTGCTCAACTATTACACACTGTTGTCCGATGTATCTGCATAATGTGTAAGCTAATTCAACTTCGAAACCTATTAACTTACCTGCTTCATTTTTTGAGTTCCATGGAGGATAAGCACCCTCTGTTCCAATTCTTATTTTATCAGCATTAACGTTTCCTATTACCAATAGAGAAAGTAAAACTGAAAAAATAGTTTTTTTAAATATATTCATCATTATCTCCTTTAATAAAAAAAATATTATTTCACAGATTATGGATATTAAAAAGAAAAAATTAATGATTTATTGATGAAGAAAAATTCCAAGAACAATCAAAACTAGGTATATAAACTCTGGATAAATTAGTATTTCCAAAATGATGATTAAATACATTCAACCAATTTTCAACTTGAAGAGGTTTTTTATCCTGACTTCCAACTTGTGCAGTAATAACGCCTTTAGGTTTGAGTATTCTTACTAAAGAGTCCATGTTTTTAGCGGCGAGATCTATACAAAACTGGTCATCATTTAAATCAACAAAAATATGATCATACGTATCTTCATTCACTGTCTTTATACTTTTAAAAGCATCTCCCCACACACATTTTACAGAATTTTTTTCTGTAGCTTTTTTTCCAATATCACCAAGATGTTTATTGCAAACTTCAACAACTTCAGGATCTAATTCATACCAATCTATAAAGTTAAACTTTTTTGAAATACATTCTCTTGCAACACCCCCATCACCGCCACCAATTATTGCTGCTCTTTCATTTTTTTTATTTAACTTAAGACCAGATCCAACAAAAGTTGAGCTATATAAATATTCATCCGATGCCGCCACTTGTATTTCACCATCAATAAATAAAGATTTTCCAAATTGCTCCAATTCTAAAATTTCTATATGTTGACCCACTTTTGATTTAAAATCCTCCAAGACTTCATTTACAACATATGATTTTTGTAAACCAGGTGAGCTATAAATATCATGATATAAAGATCGGGTATCTCTATTAAACTCTTTTTTAACAATTCTTTTATGTTCAAATTCCTTCTTAATAATATCAATTGCCACTGATGGGCTTATTTTTCCACAAGTAAAAAAATCAAAACTAATTATTCCTTTTTCTGGAAATGTATGAAAACTGATGTGACTTTCGGCTAACAAAGCTAAAATGGTAAAGCCCTGTGGTTCAAATTTATATTTTGAAATATTCAAAATAGTTACATTAGCTGCCTTAGCTATTTTATGTATAACTCTTTCATAAACTGAAGGATCGTACTCTTTTGTAGTACCTATAATATCTAAAGTAATATGCTCCCCAACTTTAATCATCTTACCCTTTTTTATAGTTTTTAGCCTTATCTAAAACTTTTTTCATTTCCTCAAATGAAAGAATCTTAGGCTGGCCTAACTTTAGAGCAATAGTGTATTGATGACAAATATTTTCTATCTCTTGTGCAAGTTCAAAGGCGTCCTCTAAATTTTTTCCAAAAGCAACCTGGCCGTGATTAGACATTAAACAAGCGCTTCTATTCTCTAGAGCTTTAATTACATTTTTGGATAACTCTTCTGTTCCAAAAGTAGCGTATTCTGCACATTTGATATCCTCTCCTCCTGCAAGTGCAATCATGTAATGAAATGGTGGTATTGATTTTCCATGTGAAGATACAGCTGTTGCGTGTGGAGAATGAGCATGAACAATCGCCTGTGCCTCTTTTTTATTTGCATAAATATCTCTATGAAATCTCCATTCAGATGATGGTTTGTTGGTTGAATTGTTTTTTTCTTCCTCATCATTTAAACCCATAAAAACAATATTTTCAGGTTTAAGTGTTTCATATTTTTTTCCTGATGGAGTAATTAAGTACCCCTCTATATCATCCTCTATTCCTCTCAATGATATATTGCCTGATCTAAGAGGTGAAAGATTTGTAGAATTTAATTTTAAGGAATATTCAATAATCTGATTTCTTTGATCTAAATTTTTCATTTAAATAATTCTTTCAGTCCTTTTTCTGATGCTTCACATACTCCTTTTTCAGTAATTAAGCCTGTTACAAATTTTGCTGGGGTTACATCAAAAGCTAAATTCATAGCTTTACTTTTTTTTGGATAAATTTGTATCTTTTTTATACCTCCTTTTTCATCTAAACCTTCAATATGAGATAATTCATCTGAATTTCTCTCCTCTATTGGGATATCTTTATGATCTTTTATATTCCAATCAATTGTTGAACTTGGTAGTGCAACATAAAAAGGAATATTATTATCATGAGCTGCTAGTGCTTTAAGATAAGTTCCAACTTTATTACAAACATCTCCATTGGCTAGAGTTCTGTCTGTTCCAACAATACACATGTCAACTTCACCTCTTTGCATTAATATACCGCCTGTATTATCTGCAATGATTGTGTTTTTAATTCCTTCCTCGTTTAATTCATAAGATGTAAGATTTGCTCCTTGATTTCTTGGTCTAGTTTCATCTGCCCACACATGGATCGGAATTCCTTTTTTGTGTGCATGATAAATTGGAGAGGTTGCGGTTCCCCAATTTATCGTTGCAAGCCAACCTGCATTACAATGAGTTAATATATTGACTGTATTTTTTTTTTTATTATAAATTTCTTCAATAATTTTTAGTCCATTTATTCCTATATTTTCACAAAATTTTACATCCTCTTCACATATATCTTTTGCTTCATTTAAGGCTATTTCTAGGATTTTATCGCTATTTACTCCTGATAACTTATTCATCATTCGATCAACAGCCCACTTTAAATTTATTGCTGTTGGTCTTGAACTGATTAAATCTTCTGCAGATTTCTTTAAAAATGATTGATCATTATTTTCAATTATAGCTAAAACCATTGCATAAGCTGCTGTAGCTCCTATAAGAGGTGCGCCTCTAACTTCCATTACCTTGATCGCATTTATTGAGTCCTTAACGGTTTTAAGATCTTTAATAATAAATTGATGCGGAAGTTTTGTTTGATCAATAATTTTTACAACATTATTTTCAAACCAAATAGTACGATATTCTTTTCCTTCTATTCTCACTGTTTTAAAACTCTCCCAGCAACAGTTTTAAGTTTTTCTATTGTTTTTTTTGTTCTTTTTTCAGGTGCTGTAATAATTGCAACATCTAAACAATTATTGGTTGGATCATTGGGATCAATGTGATCTTCAAAATTTTTTATTAAGTTTTTAATCATGTTTTTTGCTTTCGCAGCATTACCTAACAAAACTTTTATTACTTGTTGAACATCAACATTTTCATGGTCTGGATGCCAACAATCATAATCTGTAACCATTGAAACTGAGGCATATCTAATTTCTGCTTCTCTAGCTAATTTCGCTTCAGGCATATTAGTCATTCCAATTACATCTGCTTTCCAAGATCTATATAAATTTGACTCTGCTAATGTTGAAAATTGAGGTCCTTCCATAACAACATATGTGCCATTTCTTTGATATTCAATTTTTTCTTTTTTTATCGCTTCCTCACACGCATTCATTAATCCATTAGATGTAGGATGAGCCATAGAAACATGAGCAACAATCTCGTTATCAAAAAATGTTTTATTTCTTGCAAAAGTTCGATCAATAAATTGATCAACAATAACAAATTTTCCAGGGGGCAAATCCTCTTTTAATGACCCAACTGCTGAGACGGATACAATATCAGTTACACCTAACTGTTTAAGAGCATCAATATTTGCTCTAAAATTAATGTTTGATGGTGAAATGAAATGTCCTCTTCCATGTCTTGGCAGGAAATAAACTTCTTTATTTTTATAAATTGTTTTCAAAATTTGATCAGATGGCCTACCCCATGGAGTACTTAAATCTACTAATTCCCTATCAGTAAATTCCTCTACATCATAGAGACCACTTCCACCAATTATTGCTAATTTATTCCTTGTCATGTTTAAAATTTAAATTATTTATACTTCAATAATTACTTATTATGAATTTAAAAGATTTTATAAGATCTATTCAAGACTACCCAAAAAAAGGGATTCTTTTCAGAGATATTACGACACTAATAAAAGATAAAGATGCATTTGCTGAAGCAATTAGTCAAATAGTTGAAAGGTCTAAAAAATATGATTTTGATAAAATTGCAGCAATTGAATCTCGAGGATTTGTTTTTGCCTCAGCAGTTTCTTATATTTTAAAAAAACCTTTTATTATGCTCAGAAAAAAAAATAAGCTTCCAGCAGAGGTTCACTCTGTTGATTTCGAGTTAGAATATGGAACAGCGACAATTGAAGTTCATAAGGACTCCATTGAAAAAAATGATAATGTTTTGATTATTGATGATTTAATTGCTACTGGAGGCACAGCTGAGGCTGCTGCAAAATTGATTAAAATGTCAAATGCCAAAGTAGCAGCATTCATTTTTGTTATAAATTTATTTGATCTAGATGGATGTAAAAAACTTGAGAATAATGGTTTTAAAGTTGAAAATCTAATTGATTTTCCTGGACATTAATTTTTAAATATTCTTACAAAATTCTGAAATATTTTTTCATTACCTAGAGAATTAAAATGAACATCACCTTCAATATAATACTTAGAAATAATTTTTTCTTTATCTATAAAATTTATTTCATTAAAGAAATCAGTAAAATTATTAAAGAAAAATTCACACTTATTCATACAGAAATTATTCATTAGTGTAACAATTTTTGATTGACTATTATCATATAGAATTTGAGCTGGCCAAGGATATATTCCTACTGACATTTTAATATCATTTTTGTGCAAAAGTTCGTATGTCATTTCCATAAATTTTAGTGATTTATTTATTTCCTTATCTCCAAAAAACTTATTATTAAAAGTCCATGAACTCTTTTCATGACAGTAATTTAGATAAGTACACCTATTTATTACATCTGTTTTTTTAAAGATATCATTCTTTACCATCTTTAATGAATAGGCCAAAAATGGAAAAGACGACTTAAGAGTTCTTTGGATATTAGATAAAATTACTGATTTTTTTCTGCTTATTTTATTATCTATAAATCTATATTTTCTATTATCGTCATAAATATCGCTAATATCAAAATAAATTATTACTCTTTTAAATTTATAACCGTTTTCTAATAAGTGTCTCAATTTTGTAAAATAAATTGACGGTGAATAAGATACAACACCTAAATTAGCAATCTTTAAATCGTCAAAATTATTTTCAATTCTTCCAACAAAAGTATCTTCATAATTTATTCCAACCCCTTCTGTAAAACTGTCTCCAATAAATGCAATATCAAATTCTTTTGATTCAAAATCCATCTTATCACAAAAAGTTCTAAATGAATTTTTGTTAGAACAAAAAAGGTATGTTTCACCAGGAGACCATTCTATATTTCCTCTGAAACTTTTTTTTAGATCGTGATCGTAAATGTTATGACTGGTTGTCTGATCAATTTTTTTTGGAGTAAATTTTAATAAATAAGACCCAAATAATAAGTCGGTTAATAGAGCAAGTGCTAAACTAATACCAACTATTGAAAGTATCTTTTTCATTCAAATGGTAGCGGGAAGTGGGATCGAACCACTGACCTCAGGCTTATGAGTCCTGCGCTCTAACCAACTGAGCTACCCCGCCATTAAGTTCACGTTGATATATACTACTTATTTATTTTCTTTCAAACAACAAATTGTATCTGAAAGCCAATCATTTGGTGAGCTGACATTAATGGATCAAGATATAGAGAGAAATAATATCTCACTTATTGGTGATTTATATGTTTAAACATCGAAGAAAAGAAAGTAAGTTTAGAAAAATATTTAAAAAAATCACATGAGCTTCAAATTATATAAACCTGCAAGACCTAGACTGCATCGAAGTGAGTTAGCTGTTCCGGGATCATCTCCAAAAATGTTTGAAAAAGCTTTAAATTCTGAGGCAGATTATATTTTTTTAGATTTAGAGGACGCTGTATCTCCAAATGATAAAGTGCCAGCTAGAGCTAATGTTATTAAGGCTCTGAATGAAATGAAGTGGCGAGAAAAAGGTAAAACTATTTCAGTTAGAATTAATAGTCTTGATACACACTACATGTACAGAGACTTGATAGAAATTGTTGAGCAAGCAGGAGAAAATGTGGATACAATATTATTACCAAAAGCAGGCACTGAAAGTGATGTATATATGGTCGATTGTATGCTTACACAAATAGAAACAAATAAAAAATTAAAAAATAAAATAGGTATTGAGTGTCTAATTGAGACAGCTTTGGGTATGTCTAATATTAAATCAATTGCTAAATCAAGTGAGCGTCTTGAGGCATTACATTTTGGAGTTGCAGATTATGCTGCTAGCTTAAGAGCAAGAACTGTTGTAATTGGTGGTTTAAATCCTGATTACCCTGGTGATCAATGGCATCATGGTCTTTCTGAACTTGTGATGACTTGTAGAGCATATGGATTAAGAGCTATAGATGGTCCATTTGGTGATTTTAATGATCCTGATGCATATATTGAGTCTGCCAAAAGAGGAGCGGCTATCGGTATAGAGGGCAAATGGGCAATACATCCATCACAAATCGAGTTAGCAAATAAAGTATTCACTCCTCCTGAAACTGAGGTAACTAAAGCAAAAAGAATTTTAGAAGAATTAGACAAAGCTGCAAAAGAGGGTAAAGGTGCAGCTCAATTAGACGGAAGAATGATTGATGCGGCCTCGGCAAGAATGGCTGAAAACATTGTCAATATTGATAAACTTATAAACAAAAAGTAATTATGGATATACACGAATATCAAGCAAAAGAAATTTTAGCTAGTTTTGGAGTGACAATTCCTAGAGGGGGAATTGTTTATAGTCCTGAAACTGCAGAGAATAAAGCAAGAGAGATTGGAGGATCAAAATGGGTTGTAAAAGCTCAAATACATTCTGGTGCGAGAGGCAAAGCAGGTGGAATTATATTGTGCAATTCTCCCCTAGAAGTAGCACAAGCTACAGATAAACTTTTAGGAAAAAAACTAGTTACTAATCAAACCGGACCTGAGGGGAAAATTGTAAATAGAATTTATATTGAGGAAGCAACAGACATAGAAAAAGAACTATATCTTGGATTAGTATTTGATAGAAGCTCAGAAAGTATTATGGTGGTTGCATCCACTGAAGGTGGAATGAGTGTTGAAGAGATATCCAAAGAAAAACCAGAATCTATAATAAGATCTAAGATAGAAGTTGCTGTAGGTATACAAAGTTTTCAAGCTAGAGAACTCGCTTTTGGCTTAGGTATAGAGCCAGAACTTATTTCAAGAGTTTCTGATACAATAGTTGGATGTGCTAAAGCTTTCAGTGAATTAGATGCAACTATGGTTGAGGTAAATCCATTAGTCATTTCAAAACAAAAACAAATCCTCGCATTAGATTGTAAAATGAGCTTTGATAATAACGCTATGTTTAGAAGAAATAAAGTTTCAGAACTTAGAGATAAAACTCAAGAGGATGATAAAGAGGTTTTTGCATCTGATAGAGGTTTAAATTACGTGAGTTTAGACGGAAATATTGGTAATATCATTAATGGAGCTGGTTTAGCAATGGCTTCGATGGATATGATAAAATTGGCTGGAGGTCAACCTGCCAATTTTTTAGATGTTGGAGGTGGAGCTACTCCAGAAAAAATTGTCAAAGCATTTAAGCTAATTACGATGGATGAGAAAGTAAAAGTAATATTAATTAATATTTTTGCTGGAATTAATAGGTGTGACTGGGTGGCTGAAGGAATAGTTCAAGCATTAAAAAAAATTGAAATAAAAGTACCATTGGTTATTAGACTTGCTGGCACAAACGTAGACAAAGGAAATAAAATTCTTAGAGAAAGTAAAATAAAATATATCGAAGCAAATACATTAGAGGATGCAGCAAATAAAGCTGTTGCAGTATTAAAAAAATAAAATGACAGTTTTAATTGATAAAAGTACGAAAATACTCATTCAGGGTTTTACTGGAAAGATGGGAACATTTCATGCTGAGGAAATGATAAAGTATGGCTCTAACGTTGTAGGTGGAGTAACTCCAGGAAAAGGAGGACAAAAACATTTGGACAGACCAGTATTTAACACAGTGAAAGATGCAGTAAAAAATACAGGTGCATCGGCATCTGTTTTATTTGTTCCCCCTGCTTTTGCTGCTGATTCAGCAATGGAGGCAGCTGATGCTGGTATTAAAACGTGTGTTGCAATTGTCGATGGGATCCCGTCACACGACATGATCAAAATTAAAAGATATATGAGACGATATTCTAAAAATGAAAAAATGACTTTGGTTGGCCCAAACTGTGCTGGAATAATAAGTCCAGGTAAGTCAATGTTAGGGATTATGCCGGGTCATATTTATAAGGAAGGTAGAGTTGGCATAATAAGTAGATCAGGAACTTTAGGTTATGAAGCAGCCCAACAAATGAAAGATCTAAACATAGGTGTTTCTACAAGTGTAGGAATTGGTGGTGATCCAATTAATGGTAGTTCTTTTAGAGATATTATTGAAAAATTTGAAATGGATGATGAGACTGATGCAATTTTGATGATTGGTGAAATTGGAGGACCACAAGAAGTTGCAGCTGGAGAATTTGCGAAAGAAAATATGAAAAAACCTGTGATAGGCTATATAGCAGGTTTAACTGCACCAAAAGGAAGAGTTATGGGTCACGCAGGAGCAATAGTTTCAGCTTACGGAGAAAGTGCTATTGAAAAAGTTGAAATACTTAAAGAGTGTGGCGTCACAATTTCAAAAAATCCATCTGTAATGGGTGAAACTGTAAAATCTGTTTTAGAAAAAATATAAAAATTTTTTACTGTTAAAATTTATTACTTATTAATATGCTGGCATTATAATTTGGTATCACACTTAAAAAATCATAATTTGTAATAATTTTTAAATCTAAGTCATTCACTTTTTTAGTAAATTCTAATCCAGCATTTTTAAAATCATTTATCTTAAATGCATATTTAATTTCATCAATTGGTACATATCCTACAGATAAATAAAGTTCATTGCTATGACCTTTGCCTCTAGCACCAAATCTTTCAAAATTTATAACTGTTGACCAGCCAGAAATTGAAGTTGTATCAATACCATAACCAACTCTGTAATTATGTTCTGATTTATTACTTGATGTGTAATTATATAATGTGCTTGGATTGTTTACAAAATAAAACTCTGCATCAGAAGATGAGCTTAGATCTCCAACGTATTCTAACCTTCCATGATGATTTACAATTGTGTCACCTTGTTCGTCTGTCATATCAAAAAGAATTCCAATTGTTGCAATTGCAGTTTTAATTTCTTGGTCTTTATAAATTAATGCATCTGCAAGACTATTACCTATTGTAGTTTGTTCCCTTAATATTTTAAGTTTAGTGTATCCAAGATCTAATTTAATTCCTGGATTTAAGTTAAATTTTTCATCTATAATTCTTTTTCCAAAATTAATTGAGCCAAATATTTGTTGTCCTTCTCTTTCACCTCTTAACGTATTTCTGTTAATTACTCTTTTATGGTCAATATCGAGATGACTGATACCAATAATACCATCCGTGAAAATTTGATTGTCTCTAAGTTTTGTCTCATATAGAGCTAAGCTGTAAACATCAGTATTTACTTTTGTACCGTTACTACCAATCTGAATAACATCTGTTCCGTACTGAAAAACATAGCCATACATTTTATCTCTATCTTCTTTTTTAATTCTGTCAGCACCTATTGAAACACCCAAGTTATGAAAATCCCTAGAGGACATATTTCGAGCATGTTTATTTCCCAAAACAATTCTTCCTTCACTCCATTCAAACCAATCATCACTATTGTAAGAACGATCCTTTTCTTTTTTTAAAGATTTTAGAGCACTAGCAAATTTTGCAACTGTTTGATTTGTAAAATCAATTTCAGCATTTAAATTAGAGAGGTTGTCTTTATTTTTATGTCTTCTTAACCATTCCATTCTATGAAATACTGGAAGTGTATTGCTTTGAATAATACGTTTAGCTGAATCTACATTGGACTCAATAAGAGCTCTGACATCAGCGTTAACAGAAGGATCAGCACAAGTTATTGTTCCTGCGCAATCAATTTCATATTCATGAATTTGATTTTCACCTGCAGCGTCACCATCGTCACTGGTAACGAATAATTTTGTAAAGTTTGAAGCAAATATAAATCCCATCATGTTATCTGTTCTGCTCCCTAAATCAAATGTAGTAAAAGTAGAGGATAGAGTTGTGATATCGTAAGCTGTGCTTAAAGAGTATTTGTTCATTCTTGTGTTTCCATTACCGGCGAAAAATAGCTGTGTTCCATCTGGATTGAATTGAATATTTCTCATATTGTTATCAGCACTTTCTAGGGAGTCTGAAGTTCCCCCTGGGGTAACTCCCGATCTAAGATCAAAAGGGTTTGCTAAATCATATTGTCTCAATTTATGGTTTTCCATTCCACCAATAAACATTCGTGTTCCATCAGGTTTAAAAGCCAAAGTTCTTAATTGTTCTTCGCTACCTATTGCTACCTCATATATTTTTTCGCAAACTAAAGTTGTTGAATCCCATGGAGTAGTTAATTTAAATTGCCAAACACCAAAACTAAAAGAGCCAATCCCTTCATTTGTAGTTACAAACATTCTTGTTCCATCAGGGTTAAATTCAATTGAATGAGGGTAATTCATTTGACCAACTCCCTCAGCTGCACATGTCAATGCAGTTCCTTTTGGCGTCCCTCCTGTAAAAGATATTTTAGCTGTACTTATGTCAAATGGTGTGGTTAGAGAGTATTCAATTAAGTATGCTTTTTTATTATTCGGTGCAGACTCCCGATTAGTTATATACATTCTTGTTCCGTCCGGCTTAAAGTTTATTCCTCTAATACCAGGTGTATCTGATGAAACATCTTTTGTTTGTACAAAAGTAAATTCAGCATATGAGTTCTGACTAAAAATTAGAAAAAAAAATATAAATAGAGTGTATCTAATCATTTATCTCAAATAGGTGTTAATTATCCACTAAAAGTATTTTTTTCAACTAATAATATAATTGATATTTAGAATATCAAAGTTATCTTTCACTTAATGAGAATAGAAGAAGAGCTTAAATTAGACTACTCTGATGTCTTATTTAGACCTAAAAGAAGCACATTAAAAAGTCGTAAAGATGTAAATCTATTAAGAACTTATCGTTTTAAATATAGTAAAAATGAATGGTCGGGAATTCCAATAATAGCTGCAAATATGGATGGTGTTGGAGAACTTAGTATAGCTGAAAAATTAAATGAGCATGGAATGATTACATGTCTAACTAAACAACACGATGTTAAAAAAATTAAACAAAATAAAAATATAAAGAAAATTTATCAAAACATAGCATTAAGTGTTGGTATTAAAAAAGAGGATTTTCATAACTTGGATAAAGTATTAAAAGAGTTTAGTTTTTTTAAATTTATATGTATAGATGTAGCTAATGGATATACAGAGCATTTTACTAATTTCATAAAATCTGTAAGAGATAAATATCCAACAAAAACTATCATTGCAGGAAACGTTGTTACCGCAGATATGACACAAGAATTAGTTTTAAGTGGAGCTGATATTGTAAAAGTTGGTATCGGACCTGGAAGTGTATGTACTACAAGAATACAAACAGGAGTTGGTTATCCTCAATTAAGTGCTGTAATTGAATGTGCAGATGCAGCTCATGGTTTGGGTGCACATATTATTGCTGATGGAGGTTGTACTTGTCCTGGTGATGTTGCAAAAGGTTTTGGTGGAGGTGCTGATTTTGTTATGTTGGGTGGAATGTTAGCAGGACATGACGAAGGAGGTGGAAAAATAATCAAAAAAAATGGCTCAAAATATATCGAATTTTATGGCTCTAGTTCTGAAGTTGCTAATAAAAAACATTATGGAGGTCTTTCCAATTACAGGAGTAGTGAGGGAAGATCTGTGAAGATTAATTACCGAGGAAAAATTAATGATACTATTTTAAATATTCTTGGTGGTGTAAGAAGCAGCTGTACTTACGTTGGTGCACCATCTTTAAAACAACTAAGTAAGTGTACGACTTTTGTAAGAGTTAGCAATCAGTTTAATGAAACTTTTACGAAATAAATTTTAGAAAATTAGAAGTCCAAATAATACTAAACCAGTAGAAGCTGCAGCAGAAAAGTATAATTTCTTCATACTCTCATTTTTCTTTTCATTCTTAACTCTGTTAAGTAAAACATTAATATTTGTACTTTTTGTTTGGTTTTTTATATTGTCTTTAACAAGATATTTTTCAATTAATTTTTCTTTAACGTTAATACCAGAATTTTTCATCAGACTATTAAACCATGAAAAATTTATATTTGCAAATTTCATTATAATGAGAGGTTTATCCCTAAAACTCCCAATATTGTGAATAACAATATTAAAATGATAAAATTTTTTTTGAACTCTCTACTCTCGGTCTCTTGAAGTTTTGATTTTAAAATGTTGATATCAACTCTTCTTTTTAAAGGCTCTCCAGCTTCACTGAAATCATTTGGGGTCTCGATTTCGGTATTTAAATCTGTAAAGCCTTTATTTTTCATTTAACCTATAAATCATAAAGTATAATTTTTTTCAATTTACGAAAAAGTCCATTATGGGTCTGTATTTAGTTGACATGTGTTCAATTTGGGTCATTAATATCTAATTTTAATTTATGGAAGTTAAACAAATAGATTTTTCAAAAACACTCTCAGAGGATCAAGTTTATAATTGTGTTCTACAAAATTATGAAGCCCTAGGTACGGATTGGATAACACATCAGTGGAATTGGATTAATGGAATCTACACGTCTTTTCAGGATCATATAAAATTTTTGATAATAATTTCCTTAGTTGAAAAAACTTTAAATTTCTATCATCAAGTTAATATTACACAAAATTATGAACAATATTATGCAAAAGATAATTTACAAATAGATAAGTTTAGTATCTCAGAATTATGTGAAAAACTTAATTTACCCAAAGAAACTTTGAGACGTAAGGTTTTAGAACTAGAAAAACTAGGTGTTATAAAGAGAAAAAAAAAACAAGTTGAAATTGATAGATCTGCTTATGTATATGTTAAACCACATAATCAAATACCACTAACTTCTAAATATCTTGCTAGAGTAGGAGAGCTTTTAAATAAAGAAAAAATATACGATAAAAAAATCGACAAGAGTAGTTTAGAAAAATTAATAAAAAAAAATTTTACATTATGTTGGAGATGGTATTACAGAATGCAAATTCCATGGATTATTGGTTATCAAAAAATGTTTAATGACTTAACGACTGTTCATGTCATAGGAACAATTATGATGCATCAAGCATTAAATACGAAAACATTTCCAAGAGACTTTTCTATAAATAGAGATAACAGACATTTTGTTGATGATACATTTACTAATCCTCTTCAGTTAACCAAACCAGGTTTAAGTGCTATGTCTATCTCAGAAATGACAAATATTCCAAGAGCAACAGTTATAAGAAAGTGTAAATTTTTAATCAAAAAAGGAAATTTAAAAGTTAATGATAAAAAACAATATTTCCTTACAGGAAATAACAGAGACCAGATACTTAATTATCAATTAGATTTTTTTAAGGAAAAATCAAAATTTATAACAAGAATTTTGAATTTAATTGCAATTTCCTAAATCTTAAATAAATTATAGATGAGTACTATTATGCAGAGGGGTCATGGAGATAGTTACGAAAATAGCACCTATCATACTCGCATTAATAATGTTGGGTTTGGGCTTAGGTTTAAAAGTTGATGATTTTAAGAGAGTATTAAAAACTCCGAAAGATTTTTTTATAGGTTTTTTTTCTCAATTAATTATTCTTCCATTAGTTGCTTACTTATTAATTATTATTTTAAAAGTATCACCTGAAATAGCAATTGGAGTTATGATTATCGCTGCTGCACCAGGTGGAGTTACATCTAATATATTAACAAAATTTGCTAATGGAGATGTTGCTTTATCTATTTCTCTAACAGCTGTAATTAGTTTAATTTCTATTATTACCGTTCCTCTTATAATTTTTAAATCTGCTGATTTATTTGGAATTACTGATATTTCTCAAAATATTTCAATGACTGGTATAGTACTAAAAATGTTTTTGGTTGTAACTGTTCCGGTAATCTTAGGGATGATTATAAGAAAATTTGCTGAAAATTTTGTAAATTCGAAAATTCAAATATTTGAAAAACTCAACATAATATTATTTGTTATTTTTTTTATAGCTGCGTTTTATGAAGAAAGAGAAAGTTTTATAGATTTTCTAATGCAAGCAGGTTTCATTACTTTTGTTCTAAATATAACAATGATGATTGTGGCTTATTACCTTGGTAAAACTTTTGCCTCAGGAATAAAACAACAAAAATGTATTGCTTTAGAATGTGGATTACAAAATGGTACTTTAGCAATATTTGTTTCTACACAAATATTCGGTACAGATATAGTCTACATAACTCCAACAGCTGCATATGCTTTGATTATGTACATCACTGGGTTTATATTTGTTTTTCTTTTAAAAAATAAAGTTTAATTTGTCTTAAAATTGGTCTGTTTTATTGGTTTATTAATCAATTCAATTTCGTATTTCCTTTTCTCAACCTCGATAAATAATTTACCATCTCTCAATTTTTCATTGGAAAAATCATTTTTGATATAACCAAAAGTCAGGTTTTTCTTAAAGTTAAAAGAGTAATTTCCTGAAGTTGATCTGCCTATTATCTTATCTTCTAAATAGATAGGCTCGTCATGAAGTAATAATGGTTCTCCAGGTTTACTGTCTTTTAAAGTAAACATAGCAAATCTTGTTTTGATCTTCTCATTATTAATTTTTTCAAGAGCTGACTTACCAATAAAATCTACATTTTTTTTATTACTGATTGTAAAAGATAAACCTGCTTGATATTGATTTTCCTCAGGTGAAATATCATGTCCCCAATGTAGAAATCCACTCTCCATTCGCATAATATCCATTGCGTGCATACCACAATTTGAAAGATTATGATCTTTTCCTTTTTCTATAATTAATTCATAAATTTTTTTGGCATCTTTGGCTTCAACGTAAAGTTCATATCCTAACTCCCCAACATAAGACAATCTCTGTGTCCAAATTTTAACATCCTCGATTGAAATAAATTTTGCTGTTCCAAATTTGAAATTTTCATTGTCAAAATTATCTTTACTTAATGAACTTAAAAGATTTCTGCTTTTGGGTCCAAATAAACCAAAAACACAATAATCATCAGTTACATCTTTCAATTCAATATCTTTATTTAAATGTTTTTTGATGTGGTGCTTATCTCTTTCTCTTGTTGCGGCAGAACTAATTATTCTAAAATGGTTTTCATCTATCGCCACTATAGTTAAATCAGTCTCAATACCTCCATCTGAATTTAACATATGAGTATAGGTACATTTACCAACATCTTTCTTAATATTCGCAGTACAAATTCTTTGTAATTCTTGATGGGCTTTATCAGATTTAATTTCAAACTTTGAAAAAGGAGTTAGATCAAATAAACCAACATTTTTTATTGTATTACTTGTTTCATACTCAGCTGAGGGATACCAACTTTGATAGTTATAACTATATTCATATTCTGCCTTTTCACCATCTAGTGCAAACCACATGGGTCTTTCATATCCACCAGAAACACCAAAACAAGCTCCAAAACTTTTCAAATTATCATGATGTGGAAGTTTTTTTATATCTCGAGAAGTTTTGTGTTGTTTAAAGGGCCAATGCATTCCATACAAATCTCCTAATGACTCTGTAATCCTTTTTTTGATAAAACCTAATTCTGAATGAAACTTTTGAAATCTTTTTATATCATAACTAAAAATATCTTCATTAATATGACCAGTCATCAACCACTCCGCTGTAACTTTACCAACACCACCGCCACTACCAATTCCAATACTATTTAATCCACAACATACAAAAAAATTCTTAACCTCAGGTACTTCTCCTAATAATGTGTTGGTATCAGGGGTAAAAGATTCAGGTCCTGAAAAAAATTTTCTAATTCCAACAGTTTCTAAAATTGGAAATCTTTTAATTGCTGAAGCTAAATAAGGTTCGAAATGTTCAAAATTTTCTTGAAATTCACCAAATGAGAAATCTTCTGGAACTTTATTAGTTTTATTCCAAGCAGGAATTGAATTTCCTTCAAAAATTCCGACGAGTATTTTTCCTGCATCTTCTTTTATATATGTTCGATTATCAAAATCTCTTACCACTGGTAAAGTTTTTGATAAATTTTCAATTGGTTCAGTGATTATGTAAAAATGTTCTGCTGGATATAATGGAATACTGACACCAGCTTTTTCTCCTATTTGTCTCGACCACATGCCTGAGGCTAAAACAATATATTCACATTCAATTTTTTGGCCTTTGACTTTAACTCCAGAAATTTTTCCATCTTTCGTTAAAATTTCCTCAACTGGTGATTTCTCAAAAATTTGTGCCCCTTCCAATCTTGCTGCTTTAGCCAACATATGAGTAACACCTGAAGGATCTGCAGCACCATCGCCTGGCATTAAAATTCCTCCTATAACTTCATCTGTATTGATTATGGGATAATCTTTTTTAATTTGATCTTTATCTAAAATTCTTACATCAACATCATAAAGTTGTGCTGTGGTTGCTTGTCTTTGAAGCTCTTGCCATCTGCCTTTATGTTGAGCGATTGAAAGTGCTCCGTTTAATCTTAAACCTGCAGAATGATCAACTTTTTTTTCAAGCTCTTTATATAAATCTAAAGTATATTTTCTAATTTTTGTAACTGCTGCTGTTGGACCTAATTGACTTACTAAGCCTGCTGCATGCCAAGTTGTACCTGATGTTAACTGATCTCTTTCTAAAAGGATTGTGTCTTTCCAACCAAATTTAGCTAAATGATAAGCAACAGAGCAACCTACTACCCCACCTCCTATCACAACAACTTTTGTGCTACTTGGAAGTTTTTTTTCCATCTAATTAGTTATTGATTGCATCTCCTGGATTAACATATTCATGTCCGAAAACATCTGCAACCGCCTTATAAGTCACATGACCTTTGTGAACGTTTAGTCCTGCTAAAAAGTTTTTATCTTCACCAAGAGCTTTTTGATAACCTTTGTTAGCTAATTTTATTAAATATGGAAGTGTTGCTTTATTTAATGCAATAGTCGAAGTTCTTGGAACTCCTCCTGGCATGTTCGCTACACAATAATGAACGACATTATCCACTATAAAAGTTGGATCATTAAATGTTGTAGGTTTACTTGTTTCTACACATCCACCTTGATCTATAGCAACATCAACAATTACAGAACCTCTTTTCATTAATTTAAGCATATCTTTAGTAACTAATTTTGGTGCCTCTGCTCCGGGGATTAAGACCCCACCTACTATTAAGTCAGCTTCAGCTACTAGCTTTTTTAAATCTATTTTGTCACTTTGTTCTGGAATAATTTTGTCTCCAAACATTTCAACTAATTGTTTTAGTCTTGCTTCTGATTTATCTACAACATGAACTTTTGCTTTCATACCAGTTGCTATTGTTGCAGCATTTTCACCTACAACACCTCCACCTAAAATTAAAACATTTGCGGGTTCACCGCCTGGAGCTCCTCCTAATAAAACTCCCCTACCTTTTTGATTTTTTTCTAGACAATGTGCTCCTGCTTGAACTGACATACGACCAGCTACAGCACTCATAGGTGCTAATAAAGGGAGCCGTCCATTGTCATCTGTAATAGTTTCGTAAGCAATATTAATACTTTTTGATTTTACCAAACCCTCTGTTAATTCTTTTGCGGCAGCTAGATGTAAATAGGTATAAACAATTTGATTTTCTCTAATCATTTCAACCTCAACTTTTTGAGGTTCTTTAACTTTAACAATTATTTCAGCATCATTAAAAATGTCAGCAGCTTTTTCTATAATTCTTGCGCCAGCATTTTTGTACTGATCATTATCAAAACCTGCTTCAAAGCCTCCATTATTTTCAACTAAAACTTCATGACCCTCTGAAACGAGAGTTTTTACACTATCCGGTGTCAGGCCAATTCTATTTTCTTGAGGTTTTATTTCTTTAGGTACGCCAATTCTCATTAACGAAATTTAATTCTTTTTACTCTTTGCGTAATTAGTAATTCCAGTTCTTAGTTTTTCTATGATTTCATCAATGTGTTTTTTTTCACAAATAAACATTGGTGCTATAATTAAGCAATCACCAGTAGCTTTGAAATTTACTCCTGCATCGTAACAATGTTTGAAGGTAGCTAAACCTGCTTTACCGGGTCTACCATCAGTTTTAATATCTATTCCACCCATCATTCCATAACCTCTTATGTTGTCGACAACATCAATATCTTTAAGAGAAAATAAACCTTCTTGAAAATAAGGAGCAAGCTCTTTTGCTCTATTAAAAATATCCTCTTTTTCAAAAATATCCTGAACTGCTAATGCTGCAGCAACTGAAATTGGAATTCCAGAGTATGTATAGCCATGAAATAATTCTATTGCACCTTTTGGAGAATTATCCATCACTGCATCATAAATTTCTTCTTTACAAGCGACTACACCAAAAGGGACTATTCCATTAGTTGTTGCTTTTGCCATAGTCATTATGTCAGGTGTTACTCCAAACTCTTGAGCTCCAAAAGCCGAACCAGTTCTTCCCCAACCCGTAATAACTTCATCAAAAATCAAAAGTATTTTATGTTTGTCGCAAAGTTCTCTTAGTCTTTGTAAATATCCAACTGGTGGGACTAAAGTTCCTGTTGAACCAGCAATAGGTTCTACAATACAAGCTGCAATATTTTCAGAGCCAAAATTAGTACAAATTCTTTCTAGGTCATTAGCAATCTCAGCTCCTGTCTCTGGCTGACCTGAGATAAATTTATGTTCATCTAAATGTGTATGTCTCATATGGACAACACCTGGCATCAATACACTTGCATACGCCTTAACGTTATTGATCATGCCACCAACTGATGTTGCTCCAATATTCATACCATGGTAAGCACGTTCTCTTCCAACAAATCTAAATCTTTGACCCTCACCTCTTGCTTTATGGTAAGCGATACTAATCTTAATTGCAGTTTCTACTGCCGTAGATCCACATATTGTATAAAAAATTTTATTTAGGTTTCCTGGTGTATGTTTTGAAATTCTTGTTGCTAATTCAAATGAACCACCAAAACCTTGTTGAAAGGGCTGACAATAATCAAGAGTATTTAATTGATTTGTAATTGCCTCTATAATTTCTTTTCTTCCATGTCCTAAAGGATTGCAAAATAATCCTGAACTTGCATCAATTTGAGTTTTGCCATGATGATTTTTTAAATAAACACCTTTTGCCTCAACAATTAATTTTGGATTTTCTTTAAAATCCTTATTAGATGTGAATGGCATCCAATGTTCATTAAGTGAATTAGGTACTGATGTTCTTTTTTCTGAGCTCATAATTAAATTTTAAAATACTTAATTAATGAATCCTTAGACTAATTAACTTAAATTAACCACCAAAATAATGTCACAACTTTAAGTTGTGTAACTATTATGACCATTTTTTTGTTTTACATATAGGTCAAATTAATCTTAAAATTGAAACATATAAATAAACAAGGAAGAGGCATAAATGAAAAAAATAATTAGTTTTATTCTTGGATGTTTTGTAGCTCTAAATCTTTCAATATCTGTTGCTAATTCAGCAGCAAATGAAGTTAGAGTTGCTTACTTCTTAGAGTGGCCAAGTCCAAATCTAGAGGATATGATGAAGAAAAACTTCGCAAAAGCTCTAGGAGTTCCAGTAAAGTGGACTAACTTCACTAATGGTGGTGCAATGACTGATGCGATGTTAGCTGGAGATATAGATATTTCTTATTCTCAAGGTTTAGTTCCATTCATTAACGCTGTAAAATCTAAAGCACCTATCAAATTAGTTGATATAGCTATGGAATACGGAATGGGAGGAACAACTTGTGTTACATCTAATGCATCTGGAATTACAAAAGCCAATGCAACTGAATTAGAAGGTAAAAAAGTTGCTGTTCCACTTGGGACAATGGCTGAATACGTTTTTGATGAAAGTATGAAAGTTGTTGGAGCGGATAGAAAAAAAATGGATATCATTCAAATGGACCCTGAAGAAGGTGCTGCTGCTTTAGTTAGTGGTGATGTTGTAATGGCATGTTTGTTTGGTGGTAATTCTATTAAAGCTGCTGTTGCAGTTGGATCTAGATTGCTAACAGTTCAAGAAGCTAGAGATGCAGGTATTCTAGGGATTGATATTACTTCTGTAACTACAAAGTTTATGAAGGAAAACCCAGGAATGTTAAGAACTTTCATCGAAGTAACTCATGAGGCTAATGCAAGATATAGAGCTGGAAAAAGCGATATGAATGCAATGTCAAAAGCTTCAGAAATGAAAATTCCTGACATGAAAGAAACTTTAAGTGGTTTCAAATTTCTAACTCCAGAGGAAACAAAAAGTTCTATGGAAAGTGGAAATCTTGATGCATTCCTAAAAGGAATGGGAACACCAAGAGGAAACGTCGATACAAGTTTCTTACCTTTGTAATTTAAAGGTAATTAAAATTTAAATAGGCGCCAATTTTTTATTAAATTGGTGCCTATTTTTTTACTATAAATTCTAATATAAAGTGAACAAATGAGTGATCTAGTTTCTCAAAATCTTAATATGATTTTTAAAACTCCAAAAGGAGAAACTGTCCACGCTTTAAAAGATTTAAATTTTACTCTTAAGAAAGGAGAGCTTTTAACAGTTCTTGGACCATCAGGTTGTGGAAAAACAACTTTGTTAAATATTACCGCAGGATTTATTCGACCAACTTCCGGAAGTATTACTTTAAATAGTAAAGAAATTGATGGACCCGGTGTAGAGAGAGGGATGGTTTTTCAGCAAGGCGCATTGTTTGAGTGGTTGACAGTTGCTGAAAATGTCAACTTTGGATTAAGAATGAAAAAAAAAGATCCAATTGAAACCCAAAAAAAAGTTGATGAATGGTTAGAAATAGTTGGCTTAAAAGGTTTTGGTAATACCCCAACCTATCAACTTTCTGGTGGTATGCAGCAAAGAGTTGCTCTTGCAAGATGTTTGATTAATGATCCCGACCTAATTTTAATGGATGAACCTTTAGGAGCTCTTGATGCATTAACAAGAGAAAAAATGCAGTCTCTTGTTTTGAAAATTTGGAAAGAGACAGGGAAAACAATTATTTTAATTACCCACTCAGTTGAAGAAGCTCTTTTACTTGGTGAAAGATTATATGTTATGGCACCTCGACCAGGGCGAATTCATAAAGAATACAATCTTCCATTTGCCTCAATGGGACTGAAAGAAGATCTAAGAGAGATTAAAAAGAACAAAGATTTTTCTGCGAAACGTGAAGAAATATTAGAGATGATTTGGAATATGGAAGAAGAAATTATGGGGAAAGATAATTAAATGTTAACTCAAATAGTCACTTTTTTAATTTTTTTTGCGGTTATTGGCTGTATTCTCTATGGAAGAAGATTAATTAAAACTGAAAAAATTGATGCTGTTTTTGGAAACCCTGAAAGAGCAAGGGGTGGTACTCACTGGATTATAGTCGGAAGTAGCTTTCTATTATTGGTATGGCTTTACTATTCTTGGGATATTGCAAAAGGTTTTTACCCAAAATCTGCTAATGAACTATGCCAAGTAGCAAAAGTTAACGACTCTTTATTAGGTTTAAAATATCAATTTCCAATAGAGGAACGAGAATTCAAAAGCACTGCTCAAATTAAGAAAGAAAATAAAAATCTTAAAGCAACATTAAATGAAATCAAATTTTCTGAAGATCTAAATTTACAAGAAAAAACAGAGCTCACTGAATTTATCAACAAAACTATCAAACTAATTCCTTTATTAACCAATGAAGATTTAATCGAAAATGATACGAAATTTAAAATAAATGACATTACAGGTAAAATTAACTTATTAACTGAAAATTTTAGAAAACCCGAATATCCTTTTGAAACAGAGCAAGAAGCCAATGAAAGACTTAAAGCAGTAAGTGAGCAAGGAGATTGGGGAATTATAAAGGTTCAATCTGGAACGGGGTCTATAGAAAATACTATCGAAGTACCTTTAGTTCCCGAGACTAAAAGAGGTTTAAAATTTGACGCTGCTGCTAAAGAATTGCAAATTATTAGTGATGAATTTTTTAAGTTAAGAAATCATAATCCTCAATTTAAAGATAAAATAAAAGAGCTTAAAGATGAGATAAAAGCTTATCGTAAAAATTTAGATGATACTCAAGAGGTTGCGTCAACCTACGCCAAAGATATTGTTAAAATTGCACGACGAATAGAATTTGCAAGTATATATCCACCCAACGCATTAAATGAAATGCAAAATGCAATTATCAATTTTGATGTTGCACAAAAAGAAGCTCAAGGGGGATTGAGATTTATAGATATTTTTTTATTCCCAGCTGGCACTATTGTTGCAAGTGGGCCAAGTTGTTCAGAACAGGGATCTGGTAGATGGCTACCTAAGCCGTCTGATACTTTTGATAAGTTTATGCTTATGCTTAAACCTAGTGTAGGTTATAAAGAAATTCCACTTCTATGGATAGACATGGTTGATGTTAGTAAAATGATTGGTTTCATTTTACCAGATTGGATAGCCGATATTCTACCTGGTGAATACCCAGTTCATACCCAAGATGGAATTGTTAAACAAAATTTTAAAGGCCAAGTTTTAAAATTTGTTACAGGAGACTTTAAGTTGTTTAAAGTGCCAGTTCCATATGGCCATATATGGGATTCTTTTTTGAGAGTATTTTTAGGATTAGTTTTTGGAATATTAATAGGAGTGCCACTTGGATTATTTATGGGATTAAATAGATTTGCCAAGGGTTTCTTTGATCCGTTAATTGAACTTTATAGACCAGTTCCTCCTCTAGCTTGGGCTCCTTTAATCATTTCAGTTTTAGGAATTGATAATACTGGGAAAGTTTTCTTGTTATTTATGGTCTCATTATCGATCATGATTATTTCTGCGAGAGCTGGCGCCTCTGGTACTCAGTTATCAAAAATCCATGCAGCTCACTCACTTGGTGCATCGAAAAAACAAATCTTAAGGTATGTAATTTTTCCAAATTCTTTACCAGAAATACTTACTGGTATAAGAGTTGCAGTAGGAATGTGTTGGGGAACTTTAGTTGCTGCCGAATTTTTAGCAGGAACAACTGGAATTGGTTTCGTTGAAAACGTTGCTAAAAAATATTTTCAATACGAAGTTATTTGGATCACTATATTTATAATGGGAATGCTTGGGTTATTATTTGATGTCACTTTGAGAAAAATAATAGATAAAACAATTCCATGGCGTGGAAAAGGCTAATTTGAAAACAGAAAATCTTAAAAAAGAAGTTATAAAAATTTTTAAAAATTATGGATTGAGTAATCCTCATGCTGCAATTTCAGCAAATGCTTTGATTAATGCAGAGTTAGTTGGCGCTTATGGTCATGGTCTTTCTAGATTAAGAATGTATTGTGAACGAATATCTGAAAAAGTTATTAATCCAAAACCAAAAATTAAAATAAAAAAGATATCTCAATCGATTGCTCACATTGATGCAGATAACAGTATTGGCTTTGTTGCAGCAGATCTTGCAATTAAAAAAGCAATCGAATGTGCAAAAAAAACAGGTATTGGTTTAGTTGCAGTAAAAAATAGCGGTCACTATGGATTGTCTGGTTATTACGCTGAACAAGCAGTCAAAAAGAATTTAATCACTATGATTTATACTAATGCTCCACCCGCAATTGCTCCTTATGGTGCAAAAAAAAGTTTGTTCGGAACAAATCCTATATGTTTTGGTTCTCCAACTGGATCAAAGGCACCCTTTATTTTTGATACAGCTATTGCAAAAATTAATAGAGGAAAAATTAGATTTGCAGCAAGAAATAATCAAAAAATACCAGAGGGTGTTGCATTAGATAAGTTTGGCAAACCAACTACAGATGCAAAAAAAGCACTTTACGGGGTTCAATTGCCTATTGCGGGTTTTAAAGGCTCAGGTTTAGCATGGATGGTTGATATTTTAAGTGGTGTTTTAACTGGTGGAAATCATGCAGGCAAAGTTAAGGACCCTTTTGATGATTTTTCAGGTCCACAAAATATTGGACATTTATTTATCACATTTAAAACAAACTTGTTTGTCAAAAATTATACTTCAAGAATTAAGAAAAATATTAAAACAATTAAAAGATTACCTAAGATTAAAGGAGTAAAAGAAATAATGTATCCTGGTCAAAATAAAGATAAAAGGTTTAGAGTGAACTTAAAAAAAGAAATCAAATTGTCAAAAATTATAAAAAAAGATTTGGTAGATTTAAACAAATAAACATGCTGTCCAAAAAAGAAATTATTTGTCCCGATAACTTGCTCAATGTTGCTCATAAAAAAAAAGGTGTTAAAGCAGGTATTGTTAATGCGGGAAAACCATTACCTATGCAGTCAGTGCAAGATGCTGTTAGAGAAAATCTAATTGAACCAATTTTTATTGGTGATGAAAAAGAAATTAATAAATGTGCACAAGATTTAAAATGGGACATCTCAAATTACGAAATAATTCATGAGCCTGTTGAAAATAATACAGCAGCTATTGCTACAAAACTTGCGAGTGAAAAAAAAATTAGAATTATTGTAAAGGGTCATATTCATACTGACGTTTTAATGAAAGAGGTTTTAAAAAGAGATCATAATTTATTAGGAAAAACTAGATTAAGTCATATTTGGCATATGACTTTAGGAAAAGAAGATAAACCATTAATAATCACTGATGGAGCATTAAATGTTTTACCTAACGTAAAAACCAAATTACATATTCTTAAAAATGTTATTAATTTTTCAAACAGAATTGGGATTGATAGACCTAAAGTAGCAATATTGTCAGCTACTGAAGAAGTTTTAGATAGTGTACCAAGTTCTAAAGAAGCTCAGGAACTAACTAACTTAGCTAAAAAAGAAAATTTAAATGCTGATGTTTTCGGTCCACTCGCATTTGATAATAGTATCTCAAAGAAATCTGCGGCTATTAAAGGAATACAAAATAGTGTGGCTGGTATGGCTGATGTATTACTGGTCCCAAGTGTTGAAACAGGAAATGGACTTGTAAAAATGCTAATATACTTTTGTGGAGCATGTGCAGCAGGTGTAGTTGTTGGAGGTAAAGTTCCAGTAGTAATAACCAGTCGTTCTGATGAAGCTCCAGCAAGATTAGCTTCTATTGCTGCAGCTGTTGTTGCTTTAGATTAATTGTTTGATTGCAATAAAATTGAAATTGTCTTAAATAATCCAACTGAAGTAAACATATAATATGGCTATTACCTATCTAAAAAAATCTCCAAAAACGTCATCGACAGATGACAATAAGACAACAGGGATAGTTCAAGATTTATTAAAAGACATTGAAAGTACAAAAGAACAAGGTTGTATTGATTTAACAAAAAAGTTTGACAAATACGACGGGGAAATAATTGTTTCAAAAGAAAGAATTGAGAAAATAAAAAAAACTTTAGATCAAAAAACTAAAGATGATATCCAATTTTCTTTTGATCGAGTAAGAAAATTTGCTGAAGCTCAACTTAAAAATTACGGTCAAGATTTTGAAGTTGAATTATCTGATGGTTTATATGCAGGTCAAAAATTAGTTCCCGTTAATACTGCTGGTTGTTACATACCAGGTGGAAGATATGCTCATATCGCTTCTGCTGTTATGAGTGTTACTACAGCCAAAGTTGCTGGTGTTAAAAATATAATTGCATGTAGCCCACCAAAAGAAAATGTTGGTGCCCACCCTGCTATTGTTTACACCGCTGATCTCTGTGGAGCAGATGTAATATTGAATTTAGGTGGTGTTCCAGCGATTGCTGCGATGACTAATGGATTGTTTAAAAACCCTCCAGCAGACATCATTGTTGGTCCGGGAAACCAGTTTGTTGCTGAGGCGAAAAGAATTTTATATGGCAAAGTGGGGATAGATCTTTTTGCGGGTCCGACTGAAATTGGAATAATTGCTGATGCAAAAGCTGATCCAGAGATAGTTGCTGTAGATTTAGTAGGTCAGGCAGAGCACGGCTATAATTCTCCGTGTTGGTTATACACAACAAGTAAAGAGTTAGCTGAGAAAGTGTTAAAGAGAGTTCCAGAATTAATTTCAGAATTACCCGAAGTTCCAAAAAAAAGTGCAGAAGCAGCTTGGAGAGATTATGGTGAGGTAATCCTTTGCGATACTGATGAAGAAATTGTTAAGATTAGTGATGAATACGCTCCAGAGCATTTAGAAGTTCAAACAGAAAATTTAAAATGGTTTTATGAACGATTAACAAATTATGGATCTTTATTTGTAGGGGAAGAAACTACAGTTGCCTACGGAGATAAATGTTCAGGTACAAATCATATTTTACCAACTAAAGGGGCTGGTAAATATACTGGTGGTTTATTTGTTGGTAAGTTTATTAAAACTTTAAGTTTTCAAAGAATGACAAAAGAGTCTACTGAACTGGTAGGTGCTGCTGCAGCAAGAATTTCTAGATACGAAGGAATGGAAGCTCATGCAAGAACTGGTGATGTGAGATTAAAAAAATACGGGTATTCTAATTAACTGTTTCCATTAAAACAAAAATTGTAAGTAAACTCATAAAAGTAATAATAAATACATTTATAATTTTCCATACTTTAGAACTTTGAGCATATTTTGAGAGGTATTTAGACAAATAACCAACTGAAAAAAAGAACAGGAAAGAAGCTAGTGTAGCTCCAAATCCAAATAAAATCTTTTGGTTCAAAACAAAAGTTTTCGAAAAATTTCCTAAAAAAAATACAGTGTCAGAGTAGACGTGTGGATTTAAATAAGTGAAACCTAATGTTTTTAAAAAGATATTAAATTTTGATGTATTTTGAGAATTACCCGGAAAACTTAATATTAAATTAAAAGACTTTATTTTTGAGTATATAAAATAAATTAAAAAAATGATTAGCAAGATATTTAAAATAAGCTCTATTGTTAGATTAAAATATTGAGCAAAATAATGAAAAAGAAATATACCTAAAAATATAAGAATAAGATCTGATACAGAGCAAACTAAACAAACTAAAAATACATGTTGTTTTTTTAAACCTTGTTCTATTACAAAGATATTTTGAGCACCTATTGCTAATATAAGACTTAATCCCGTTAAAAAACCTAATAAAGCAAATTCCATAGAATATATTTAAATATTTTGAATTTACTTTAAATCTTCAAAGAAGAAAAAGAGATTATCAAGTTTCAGGAATAAATAATAAACATAGCCCATTATTGCAAAACCTTTTACCAGTTGAGCTTGGACCATCATCAAATACGTGTCCATGATGGACTCCACACTTTGCACAATGATATTCGATCCTTTTCATGCCGAAAGAGTAATCTACTTTTGTTTTAAAAGCCCCTGGTAAAGCTTCACTAAATGACGGCCAGCCAGTACCGCTATCAAATTTAGCTTCTGATGAAAATAATTTGTTTCCACAATTGGCACAATGGTAAAAACCTTTTCTTTTTTCTTTTAATAATTCGCTAGTAAATGGTTTTTCAGTACCTTCCTCAAACATTATTTCTTTTTGTTTACTGGTAAGGTTTTTATTAATAATTTTTTTTGTCTCTGAAAGTACAAATTTATATGGATATAAAATCAACGATATACATGATAAACCAATAATTTTTAATAGATTTCTTCTATAAGTCATCTACTTCCCTAAGTGTTATTTAATTAAGATTATTCAGGATTTGCTGTTAATGTTTTTATTTCCAAAATATTTTCGTTTGGATCTTTAACAAAAAATGTTTCTTGCTCGTACTTTGTGCCTTTAAATCTGAGATAAGGCTCGTCATAGTATTTTGCTCCTTTGTCTTTTAATCTTTGTTTCAAAGCATCAAAATCTTTTCTTGATAAATGAATACCAAAGTGAGGTACTGAAACATTACCCATATCAACATCGTGTCTTTCATTGCTTAGTTTATGGTCACTAGCATGAAGGGTTAATTCATTTCCCCAAAAATCTACATCAGCCCATTCTTTTTCTGAATTACTTAAGCTACATCCAAGTGTTTCACTATAAAACTTTTTAGCAGTTTCTAAATCACCGCATGGTATAGCTAAATGAAAACAATTAGTGTTTTTGTACATAATAAATCCTTTAAAAAATTTTTAAAACAATTATATAAAATAATTTTAAAGGCATAATAAATACAACATGAATGATTTTTTACAATCTATTATCGATAGAGACCCTGCGGCAAAATCTAAGGTAAGTTTAATATTAACTTATCCTGGAGTGAAGGCGATATTTTTTCACAGAATTGCTAATTTTTTTGCAATTGCAAAGTTTGATTTAGTAGCAAGAATTATTTCCCAAATATCAAGATTTTTTACTGGGATTGAAATTCATCCAAAAGCAAAAATTGGAAAAAATTTATTTATTGATCATGGTATGGGTGTGGTCATTGGTGAAACATCTGAAATAAGTGATAACGTAACAATTTATCACAATGTTACTCTTGGTGGGACATCTCCAAGTATTAATGCAAACGAGCAAAGAAATTCAAAAAGGCATCCTACTTTAGAAGAAAATGTAGTGGTAGGTTCTGGTGCTCAAATCTTAGGACCTGTTGTTATTGGAAAAAATTCTTTAATTGGTGCTAACGCAGTTGTAACCAAAGATGTCCCAGAAAAATCTATAATGGCTGGTAATCCTGCAAAAAAAATTGGAGACGCCACAAGAGGATTTAAGCCGTACGCTGTTACTGATAATAAAGAAGATTAATGGTTCATATTAGAAATACATTTATTGACTCAATTGGTAATACTCCATTAATCAAACTTAAAGCTGCCTCTGAGTTAACAGGATGTAACATTTACGGTAAAGCGGAATTTATGAATCCTGGTGGGTCTGTCAAAGATAGAGCTGCACTCTCATTAATTAAAGATGCACAAAAAAAGAAATTAATTTCTAAAGGTGGGATTGTTGTTGAGGGTACTGCGGGTAATACTGGAATAGGATTGGGTTTGATAGGGAATTCACTTGGTTATAAAACAATAATCGTAATGAACGATAATCAAACTCAAGAAAAAAAAGATACAATAAAAAATCTAGGGGCAGAATTAAGATTAGTCCCTGCGAAGCCATATAAAGATGAAAATAATTTTGTTAAGGTTGCTGGACGTCTGGCAGATGAGTTAAGACCAACTAATAACAGTGGTGTTGTCTGGGCCAATCAATTCGACAATGTTGCTAATGCTAAAGGACATTATGAAGGAACAGGAAAAGAAATTTGGGAACAAACTGAGGGCAAGGTTGATGGTTTTGTTTGTTCATCTGGAACAGGGGGTACCATTTCTGGTGTAAGTAATGCCCTGAAAGAAAAGAATAAAAATGTTAAAATTTATCTCTCCGATCCTAAAGGATCAGCACTTTATAATTATATTAAAAACGGTGAATTAAAATCGGAAGGTGGATCAATTACTGAGGGGATTGGCTCAAGTAGAATAACAAAAAATTTTGAGAACGCCAAAATTGATGATGCATATTCCATAGATGATCATGAAGCATTGCCCATACTTTATGATTTAATTCAAAATGAGGGGCTAAGTTTAGGAACAAGTTGTGGAATAAATATCGCTGGTGCAATTAGACTTGGAAAAGAACTTGGGCCAGGAAAAACGATTGTAACTATTCTTTGTGATAAATCAGATAAATACAACTCTAAGATGTTTAATAAATCTTTTTTAAGGGAAAAAAACCTTCCCATTCCAAGCTGGTTATAATAACGCATATCAGGCATGTAACAAAACAGTTACATTTTAAAATCTAAAACAATTAACTTTGAGGTTCTATGAAGAAAATAATTTTTATCTTGTCTTTTTTTGCTTTTACTTCTGCTTACGCAGATATGAGTAATAAAGATAAATCTAAAGCTTGGGATTGTATTGGAATTTATATGGCCAACTATTTCCTGCCATCAGGTGAAAAATTTGAATACGGCATGAAAGAAAAATCTATTTCAACTGTAAAAGTTTTAAAAACATATGCTCTAGAAATCGGTATTCCTGAAAAAGAATGGGATGAAGGAGTTAATAAAGCAGTTGATAAACATTATGGCTCAAAATACGACAAAACAAAAACTGAAAAATGCCATTCTTTCGTTGAAGCTTTGGTGCCGAATGGAGCTGAAAGAGTAAAAAAAGTAGTTCAGACTTTGTATTAATTTTAAAAAAGGAGAAAAAAATGAAAAAAATAATGTTAACACTTTGTTTAGTCTTATTTGTTAGCTCAGCGTACGCAGGTTCATGCCCAATGTTAGCTAAAAATATTGATGATAAGATCAAGAAGGCTCAAGAACTTAAAGATCAAGGTATGGATGCACACAAAAACGGTGATCATGCTAAATCTGAAAAACTTTTAAATGAAGCTCTTGATCTTTTTAAAAGCTAAATAGAAAGGAAAAAAATGAAAAACTATATGGTAACTCATACTTTCAAATCAAAAGAAATGAAGTCTAAATTTAGTGAAACAGTGGCTTCAATGAAAATGGAAGATATTATTAAATCAATGACAAGTGATAAAGCTGCATGTCAAATGACCTGGAATACACCTGGTGATACAATGCAAATGTTTTGCTGGTGGAAAGCTAATAGTGAGGCAGACATTAATAATCAATTAGGTCAAATGAACGACTTCTTTGAACCTCATAAATTTACTGAGTGCACTGACCAAGTAATGGATTATAACGCTTAAGAAGAAGATTTATTAAGCATTCTTTATATTAATTTAATAAAGGAGAAAATTATGAGCAAAGGATATCTAATAGCACATCTTAAAGAACACGATAAAGAAGGTATGGAAAAGTTTAAACAAATGTCCGGACCAACTATTGGAGAGCACGGTGGCAAAGTTCTTGTTCGTGAACCCAATCCTGACGTAAGAGAAGGTGAAAATTTAGGTACTGTTGTATTAATTGAATTTGAAAGCATTGATGCTGCTCGTAAATTCTATGAATCAGAAAAATATCAAGCGGCTAAAGCGGTTAGAGAATTAGCAGCCAAAGCTTATCTAGTTTTAGTTGAGGGGAATTAAAACTCAGCTAATTAAAAAAGGAGTATAAAATGTCGATGTTAGAGAAATATATCAATGCAATTGATAAAAAAGATGAGTCAACCATGAATGAGCTTTTACATGATGACTTTAAATTTAAAATGCATAAATCAGGTAACACTATAGGTAAAGCCGATGTTATAAAGTGGGCAATGAGTGGTGATATTAATCAAGATAAGACAAGAGTGGTTTACGAAAATGATGAAATTGGAGTTCACCATTCAATAGTAACATTTAATGATGGAAATGTAGAAGCGGTAATGGCAGTTTATAAATACAAAGATGGAAAAATTATAAGTTTAGAAACTGGCGCCACTCCAATGCCAAAATAGGTGAGTCAATTACTTTTTATTTGTATAGCTATAACAGCACTTGATGTTTTTTTAATCATCTACGCGTTGACTATCCCACTTTATCCAAAAAAATGGCGAAAAGAGGTAAATAAAAAATACAAAAATGAGACAGCTACTGGAGTAACAATAATTTTTGTAACGATGGCAGCTTGTTTTCTATGGGTAATTTATTTTTATTTCTTAATTTTTGATTTATAATTTTCTATGTTTCCAAAAAAATATTCAAAATTAATATTTATATTTTTTATGGGTCTTGGCATGAGTTTGATCATGACACTTATAATTACATATATTAACACAGGTTATGATGAACTCTATTATAAGAGATTTTTTAAAGCTTGGTCAGTAAGTTTGCCAGTTGCATTAGTTGCCACAACAATTGTAGCTCCTATAGTTGAAAAATTTGTGGATAAAATAACTAAATAGGCATAACTTAAGTTATGAGTAATTTATCTGGATATATATTTCTTCTATTGGCAATTATCTTGGGCATAACGTCGAATGGTTTTTTAAAATCAACTAATGGATTTACGAATATTGGCCCAACAATTTTTTGTGTAATATCTATAGTTGCTTGTATTTTTTGTTTATCAAAAGCAATGAATATTATTCCTGTAGGTTTCACGTATGCTACATATGGAGGACTCACAATTACTGCAGTAACTTTATTTGGCGTGTTTAAATACAATCAAATCCCAAATCTCTATGGAATTATAGGAATAGCATTAATTGTTGTTGGTGTAATTTTACTCAATACACTTGGTAAAACTACTTAGTCACAGGTTTTAATATTTTCACTATTCTATTATGAAGATTTTTGTTTGGTGCACAAATAATGTTTCCTGCTTTTATTGGATCCCGATTTTTCCATGTAGTGACCATTCCTCCCGCTGCTCTAATTATAGGAATTAAAGCATGAATATCCCAAATTTTATTTCCACATTGAATTACAATATCTATTTTTCCCTCTGCAAAATGTGAATAACTTAGAGCATCAGCACACGGAAATTGCATTCGTTTTAATATTTGTGGTATTTTTTTTTGTTGGTTTAAAGATAAACTACCGTGAAATGCAGCCGACAATTTCATATTTTTGAAAGTTGCTTTTTTATTCACTTTTAGTCTTTTTTTATTTCCATTTTCACACACTAAAGCGACTTTGTCTGTTTCGTTAAAATAATATTTTTTTAAAATTGGAAAATTAGCAAGACCTAAAATTGGTATTCCTTTGAAATTTAATGAAATGAGGTTACTCCAAGTTGGGTTACCTATAACGAAAGATCTTGTGCCATCTATTGGATCAATAACCCAAGAAAAATCACTTTTAGTTTTTTTATTTTTAAATTCTTCACCTATAATTTGATGAGTAGGAAATTTATTACTAATCTCTTTTCTTATAAATTTTTCAAAAGCCATATCTGCATTAGTAACAGGATCATAACCTTTGCCCTTCAATTTATTTGAAACCTTAAATGGTTTGTCTAGTTTCAAAAAATAAAATCTTGTAAGTTTATTTGCTAAATTGTTAAGAAATTTAGAGTATTTTTTATATTCTGAAGATTTTAATTTAATCACAAGAGACTATTACAATTTAATTTGTATTGATTAAAGTAAAATTTTAAATAATCATAAGAATCATTATGAAAATTGAACTTTCAGATAATAAAGTTTTTTTTGAAAATCAAGGATCAAAAAAAGAAATACACCCATTCTGGTTGAGAGAAAGAGTGAACGGCGTAGATTTTGTTGATAAAGGTACCAAACAAAGATTATTTGATCCAACGACGCTCAATCAAAATATTGAGATAAATAAAGTCAATTTGACTGATAAATTTTTAGAGATTTTATTTAATGACGGAGTTGAAACAAAAATATCAATTCAAAGTATCTTTGAAGAATATTCTGGTATTAATCATATAAAATTTATCAAAAAAACTAAATGGGACTCTTCTTTAAAAAATCTGAATAATTTTCAGTTCAGTGAAAATATATTTGAAGAAAAAATAATGTATGAAGCTTTAATAAGTTTCTATAAATATGGTTTCATTATTTTCAAAAATGTGCCAACAGAAAATAATTTCTTAGTAAAATTCGCAAATTCTATAGGTAGTATAAGGAGAACAAATTTTGGTGAATTCTTTAATGTAAAATCAAAACCCAATCCTAATGATCTAGCTTATACATCTTTGCCTTTAGCACCTCATACTGATAATCCTTATAGAAATCCTGTTCCATGTATTCAAATATTACATTGTATTGAAAATGCAGTTGAAGGTGGACATTCTACTTTGGTAGATGGCTTTACAGTTACAGAGGAATTAAAAGAAAAATATCCTGAATATTATAAAATTTTAACTGAGGTGAAGGTAAAATATCAATTTATAGATAAGGATGTAATATTAGAAAATTGGGCTGAGATGATTGAATTAGATGAAAATAAAAATTTTAAACAAGTTAGATTTAGCCCAAGGTTAGATTTTGTTCCATTAATTGATAAAAAAAAATTAGATGTTTACTATAAGGCAAGAAATAAAATTTCTGAATTGTATAATTCGAGCAAATATAGAATTGAATTTAAACTTCTTCCAGGAGATCTATTAATGATGGATAATTATCGACTTCTTCATGGAAGGACATCCTTTAATGCTAATGAGGGTAATAGATTTCTTCAAGGTTGTTATATAGATTATGATAGTACTGAAGGAAAAATTAAGCACCTAAAAAGAAAATTTAATATATAAATTATTTGTTAAAACAATTATTCACTAATATTGCCATTAATATCCAAATGACAAAAGTTTCACCATGGGTGAAAGAATAATCCGCTCCAGCAAATCCAGCGACTATATTGATTGCATAAATAATTATGGTAGAGACTAATAAACTTAAGAATAATTTCACTATTCCATTAATATATTTCACATTAAAATTTTAACTATTCTCAATATTTATGCAAATGAAAATTTTCTATTAATGAGGGAAATTATTTTAGATGCCGGAATATTATTAAATACCTAGGTTGTATTCAAGAAATATATTTTCAGAAAATTTAAATAAATTTATTGATTACAACCTAATCAAAATTTAATCTTTAATTAAGGAGGTAGCTTTAATGAATCAAACACCACCTGATACTTAGCTGGGTATTTTCATACTTCATAAAAACGTAAACGAAAAATATAAAGTCCATTCGGACTTAAATGCCAGAACGGCAAACTAGGGGCAGCTCTTTTGGTTAATTAACTAAAGAGCGAACCCCTAAATTATTTTCTTAATTTATCTATTTAAAACCAAACAAATCAATTTATCCTCAAAAGATATTTGTTTTTTATACTTTTTCTTTATTTCATTTAAACCACTAGATATTAAATTATGGCTCATTCCCAGCAACACCGATATATATTTGCTCTTTACCATTTCCATATATTTTTTCTTTGAAATTTTAACTTTGTAACTAAACCCTCTGACGAGTTTTCCTTTGAATGAATATGAAATTGATTTAATAATTTTCTTGTCTCTTATTAAGGCTTTTTTCAGTTTTTTTTCTCATAATCGAAAATGTTGGAATTTCATTATTAATGGGGTCTAGAGTAAAAATAATAATTTTACCGTTTGGATTTAGTAATGTCTTCGACAATTTAAGTATAGTCTTAATATCTTTAATTTTAAAAAGATGAATAGTTTGTTTTAATAAAATTAGATCAAATCTTTTTTTATTATTTTTTAAAAATTTAAGTGCATCAATTTTTTTAAAAATTATTCTTTTATCCCTATCTTTATGATTTTCTATATCTATACCTGTAGATTTTCTCTTTAAGCTTAACTTTAATGACAAGCTTCCTAGTATCTTACCCCTGCCACAACCAATATCTAAAATCTGACTGTTTTTATTTAATTTAACTTGTTTTAATAAAAAATTATTAAAAGATTTAATATAAGACGGTGATGAAAGCCAAGTTTTGTTGTCCCAATTTTTTAATGACACGCAATATTAAATTTTTTTAGTCTCCAATAATTATAAGGCCAAGGTGTTAAGAACCCGACTAAGAGCATAATTGGAACAACCCACCAAGTAAGAATAGCACCACCTGTTAAAAAGTAATCAGTCAAATTCATCATGATCTCCATGCTTATCATTGATATAAAACTCATTCCCATTGCTGTTTTTAAGGCTTTTGAAAAATCGAAATTTTGTTTCATTAAGATTACTGTCTCTAAAATTATACTTGTGATTAGTCCATTGATAATAGCTAAAGTCATTATTCCCATAACTGGAAATGGAATCTTTGTTAGTTGGAAAAATAAAATTGTACCAAAATCACCAATCGCACAACCTAATAAACACCAACCAGTGTTTTTAGCACTTCTTTTCCAAGTATGTTTGCACGACCAATTAAAATTGGCGTTGACTGCATTGTCCATTAAATTAGTTTATATCAACTTTGGCTATCATTCCAACTTGATAATGGCCCGGCACATTGCATGCAATTTCAATATTTACTGCATTATCAAATTTCCAAATGATATTTCCCTTTTGTTTTGGTTCCAACAAAACACTATTGCTATGCGAATGAGCCATAGCTTTATCCATCTTTGCCATTTTTTTCATTTTTTCTTTATCAATAGAGTCGGCTAGAAGAATTTCATTTTCAACCATTTTTTCCATTTCAGGCTGATGTTTTATGTGCATCATTTTATTTGCAATATTAAATTCGTGAACTAACTCACCTAAATTTTCAACTTCAAATTTTATTGTCTCGCCAGCTTTAATTTGAAAAGAATTGGGCTCATAGTAATTGTCATACATCTTTACTTTTATAACTCGATTAATGTCACTCTCTTTTCCTTTAAAGCCAATCTTCATATTCTTGTCTGCATAAGATGCTGAACAATAAAAAAATAGAATTAAAAATGCTATTATTCGGCTCATAAGTTAAATTGAGGATTTAAGCGCTTTATAAATAGCTTCTTTTTTAATTTCACCGATACTTCTATAAACTTCTTTATTATCTTTAAAAATCAGTAGCGTAGTTTGATATTGCACATTAAATAAATTTGAAATTTCTTTGTTAGTTACATCAAACGCAAAATATTCCATATTACTAAAATCACTTTTTGCTTTTTCTAAAACTTTCATTTGACTAGAACAAGAAGGGCAATATTTAATCCAAGAACTGACAACAACTACCTTGCCATCAGATTGAGCTTTATTAAATAACTCTTTGTCAAAAGTTGTTTTTTTTTCTAAAGCAGTTGCGTTAAAACTTAACAAACAAAAAAAGAGAATTAAAATTTTTTTCATAGGTATTTTATACAAGAAAAATTAAAAACCAATAAGATGCAAGCCCCGAGAATATTGTCGCAATTATACTTCGAGTAACAACACCAATTATTGTTGCAATTATTGCTGCAATTATCTTTGGGTTATTCTCTATTTGAAATAAACCACTATTATCAATAAAAATAGCTGGAAATATAATTGCTGGAAAAATCGCTGATGGTACAAAAGATAAAATTTCTCTAATCCTATCATTGAACATTTCTTTTTTTATTAAAGCTATCATTGAAAATCTTGTGAGATAAGTAATTATTCCACAATAAAATATTAAAGCCCAATTACTCATAAAGTTTTTTTTTTTTAGTTAATATTATTGCTGTAATCAACCCCGATAGAGCAGCAACAATCACATAAGCTTTAAACGGAATATAATTATAACCAAATGTCGCTACTGCTCCCGAGACAATTATTACAAATATATTGATAAGTTTTCTAAAATCGTTCACTAATAAAGCCAAAAAAGTTAATGGAACTGCAAAACTAAGTCCTAATTCTTCTGGTATTGATGCTCCTAAAATAATTCCAAAAAAAGTTGTACTTTGCCAAATTACCCAACAAGTTGCACCACCACCAACTAAATGAAAATATCTATTTCTATTTTTATTTTTCTTTAAATACTCGTTTGAGATTGCAAAAGCTTGATCAATTAAAAAATACGAGATGATAATTTTCCAAACTAATTTCAAATCTGATAAATGTTCAGATACGACAGCTCCATAAAGCAAATGTCTAGAATTTACAGCACCTACTGAGCTGATAATAACCAAAGAAGAGGCTCCACCAGAGAATAATTGTAAAAGCACTATTTGAGAAGCTCCTCCAAATACTATTAAGGACATTCCCATTGTTTGTATGGGAGTGAAACCCACATCAATAGCCAAAACACCAAATATTAAACCAAAAGGAACAACTGGTATCATTAACGGACTTACATCTCTAATTCCTTTTAAAAATATTTTAAAATTACTATCCATTTATTTGGAAGCTTTTTATTAGAAGCAAACTATATGATCAATATGAATTGGTCTTTTTATACCAAATTTTTCACTTATCTCATGTTGATGAATATGATGAGAATGAACAAATACTGGGATAAAACTATTGCTAGCAGTTTTTAAAGTGTAAATAAAACTTGTGCCCCTAAATTTTCTATCAACTATTTCTAACTTTAGATTGCTTTGATCATCATGATGCAAATCTTCAGGCTGAATTAGGAGCTGGACATTTGATCCAATTGGAAAAGATTTTACAAAGGTGCCTGTAATAGTACCAAGATCTTTATTTTCTAAACTCTTAGGACTTGTTACTTCTGCGGGAATTAAAACACCTCTATTTAAAAAATTTACAACTTCTACAGAATTTGGAAAATGATAAACTTTATAAGGATCATCAAACTGTCTAAGTTCTTGATCTAAAATAATTCCACATTTTGAACCTAAATAGAAAGCTTCATAAGAGTCATGGGTTACAATGATTGTAGAAATTTTAAGGGTTTTTAAAATTCTTTTTAATCTAATTTGAATCTCTTCTTTAAAACTCTGGTCCACATTAGATAATGGTTCATCTAACAATAAAAGATCTGGTTGTGTTAACAATGCTCTGGCTAAAGAGGCTCTTTGAGCTTCACCAGCGCTAATTTGATGTGGGTATTGATTAAGTATTTTTGAGAGATCTAATAAATCTATAATTTCTTGAAGATTTATCTCTTTCTTTTTTTTTAACTTATTCTTTTCAAAACCTAATAAAATATTTTTCTTTACAGTATAATGTGGAAATAAACTGTTCTCTTGAAAAGCAAGAGATATGTTTCTGTGTTCAGGCTCAACATTTAAATTTTCAGAAGAAATCGTTTTTCCATTTAATTTAATAGATCCATTTTTAATTTTTTGTAGTCCAGCTATGGTTCTTAAAATAGTAGTCTTTCCTATTCCCGATGGACCAAGTAAACATATTACATCACCCTCATTTTCAATAGAGAAGGATACATTTCTAACTTTTGTTTTGCCGCCTACAACAAAGTCAACATTATTTACCTCAAAAAAGTTATTACTCATTATTATCCCTTAAAATATATTTTGATGCAGTTATAATGAAGAATGACGCAATTAAAATTAAAAATAATGATGGGACAGCTGCTGCCTCTAAAAGGTCCTCCGAGGCTGAGATATAGGCCGTAGTTGCAAAAGTTTCAAAGTTAAACGGTCTAAGTATCAAAGCTATCGGTAATTCTCTAATTATCTCAAGGGCAACCAAGACACCAACAAACAAAAGTGAATTTCTTAGAATTGGAACATGAATATTAAGAAATGTTTTTTTTTTCGAATAACCTAATAGATAGGCACTTTCATCTACATAAATATTTATTTTTTCATAACCTGATTTAATTCCATTAAAAGCTAAGGAATAAAATCTCACAAAATAAACCAATACCAAACCTAAAATTGAACCTATAAATATCTTTTTAATGGATGTTAAGCCTAATGCTTTAATCATACTTTCATCTAACCATGCAATAAAAGTTATAAAAGCTACTGCAAGAATTACACCTGGTATTGCGTAGCCTGAAATTGATAAAGTTGACAAGATATTCAAAAATTTATTTTTTAAAACTCTATTGCCATAGTTGGAAATTAAAGAAAAAATAATTAATACAATGCTAGAAATAATTACCAGATATAAAGTATTTAATAAAAGATTGAGAACATTTAAATCAAATAAATTTTCTGGAAATTTAATTGTCCAATACAACATTTGGCTTAATGGAAATAAAAAACTTATGAAAAAAATAAAAAAACAATAAATAAAAGCTAAAAATGCTCTTTTTTTAGTCAATTTAATTTTATCCTTTTGTTTAAACCCACCCCTTGAATTGAAATGATATTTTGCCTTATTTCGAGACAAGTTTTCTAAAATAAATAATGCAAAAATAAACAATAGAAGAAAAAAAGATAATCGATTGGCAAAAGCTAAATCATCGAAAGCAATCCATGAATTATAAATTCCTGTAGTTAACGTATTTATTGAGAAGAAATCAACAGCACCAAATTCAGCTAATGTTTCCATTGCAACAAGTGAAAGTCCAGCAACAATTGCTGGTCGTGCTGCAGGTAAAATTACTCTATAAAAACATTGAAAATTTGTAAATCCTAAGTTCTTTCCAAGATCAATTAGACTTTGTGATTGGTATAAAAATGATGCTCTAGTCAGTATGTAAACATAACCAAATAACGAAACAGAAATAGAGAGTATACTACCTAACATACCATCGAATTTAGGGATATGCTGGTTATAGTTAGCCTCTCCAAATACATTCTTTAAAATTGTATATGCTGTTCCGTAATTTTCAAAAAAAGCTGTCAAAGAATATGCATAAATATAGGGTGGCACTGCAAAAGATAAAATTAGTGCCCACTTAAAAAAATTACTTAACGGGAAATCATAGAAAGAGACTAAGTATGCTGTACTAGTTCCAATTAAAAAAGTAAGTATTAAGACACTAACTAATAGGACAAGAGAGTTATAAGTATATTCAAATAAAAAAGTTTCTTTTAAGATGTCAAAATAATTTGTTGTTTGCTCAAAAAAACTTGAGAATACTGTTAGTATTGGAATTATAACTATTAATGAAATTAAAAAAGAAGATATATACCAAAAGTTAATTCTCATAATTTATAATCCGCCTTATAAACATGAAAAGTATTATGCCCACAATAAAAGAAAGGAGACAACTTTCTAATAATTGTGGGCACCCAGAAAAATCAAAAATCAAATACTTTTAGGATATGCGGAACCTCCTTAGCATCAATATCTGATAATTTTCTGTTATTTATTCTCTTATTGACTTTTTCACACTCTAAATTACATGGGGAACATGCTTTAGAAGACTTATTATAATCAATATTAGATATAAATTTTTTATCCTCTTCCATTGTATTACTTCCAACCAGCAGCTGTCATTACTTCTACTGCAGCAGCTTGATTTTTTCCATAAGAAGCTAGTTTAGTTTTCATATCTTGTTTGAAATCTAATCCTAGATTATTTACTACTAATGGACTTGGTGATACACCGTCAATCATTGGAAACTCAAAAGTATTATTTGTAAAATGCTCTTGAGAATCTGGAGTTAATAAAAACTCGACAAGCTTAACAGCATTTGCTTTATTAGGCGCACCTTTTACTAAAGCAGCACAACTAACATTCATATGTGTTCCTCTATCATTTTGATTAGGGAAAAAAGCTTTAACTTTTTTAGCTGCCTCTTGTTGCTCTGCACCTTTTTTACCAGATAACATAAGAGCTAAATAATAAGTGTTAGCTACAGCAATATCTGCTTCACCAGCTGCTACTGCCATAATTTGAGCTCTATCATTTCCTTTAGGAGTTCTTGCCATGTTAGAAACAACACCCTCAGCCCATTTCGCTGTTGCAGCTTTCCCATTGTTTTTAATCAATGATGCTACAAGAGACTTATTATAAATATTACTGGATTTTCTAATTACTAATCTACCTTTCCATTTTGGATCAGCTAAACCTTCATATGTCATTCCAGACAATTCAGCACCTGTAACTCTTTCAGGTGAATAATAAATTATTCTAGCTCTTTTTGCGATTCCAACCCACTTGTTTGTTCTAAAGCTTTTTGGAACAGCTGATTTAATCGCTGCAGATGTTAAACCGCCTTGAAGCGCACCTTTTGCATCCATTGCACCACATCTTCCAGCATCTGCTGTGATATAAAGGTCTGCAGAAGAGTCGGCACCTTCTTCAAGAATTCTTTTTTCTAAGGCACCTGATTTTCCATTGATGAGATTAACTTTAATCCCAGTTTTGTTTGTAAATTTGGCATATAATTCTCCATCAGCCTTATAATGCCTAGCATTAAAAATATTAACTTCATCTGCAATTGCAAAAACAGATGCGAATAAAGATGTAATTAATGCTAAAATTGTTATTTTTCTCATTTATCTCCGTTCTTCCGCATAATTTATATGAGAATGAGAACTATTCTCATTGATAATGATTATCAATCTCAATAGTGTCGCAGGTAAATTATGACTCCCAATCGCCTATTTTGCTGAATAAAAAGTTACGGAAAGCCTGTACTCTAGCTGTATTTTTAAGTGATTGAGGATATACAAAATGGGCTTCAGTAATTGGACCCTCAGATTTGGGTAATACTTTAATAACTTTATTTGACTCGTTTACCAAATACTCTGGTAAAGCTGCTAATCCTACGCCAGTCTCAACTGCGAGTAATAAACCCATTACGCTGTTTACTTTCATAATTGGTTTTCTTTTTTTTCCATCTGGCATTCCTAATTTTAATGCCCAATCAGGATTATATACTGGTGAAGGTGCTCCCTTTCCAAAAGATATAAATTTATGTTTATTTAAATCACTGATTGATTTGGGCATACCATTTTTTTCTAAATACCTGTTAGACCCATAAATATAGTACTTAAGATCAACTAATTTCTTTTGAATGTAATTTAATTGTTTGGGCCTTCTCATAAAAATGCCAATATCAGCCTGTCTGGTGCTTAAATCTAACTCTTTGTCCTCAAAAATTAATTCTATTTCAATTTCTGGATTCAATCTCATAAATTCTTGGATTCTCGGTGTCAACCAATGAGTACCAAAACTTCTTACTGTTGTAATGGTTAACTTTCCAGTTGGCTTATTTTTTTGATCACCTAAAGTAGTTTCAACCTCTTTTAATTTACTTATAACTTCATGAGCAGTTTTAAATACATACTCTCCATTTTCTGTTAAAGTAAGTCCTCTGGCATGTCTTTCGAACAATTGAACTTTTAGGTCTTGTTCTAATGATTGTATTTGACGACTAATCGCTGATTGACTTAAATTTAAATTAACTGTTGCGTTTGTAAAGCTGCCTGCCTCAGCAACTGCATGAAATATTTTTAATTTATCCCAGTCCATTATTTATCTAAATTTATTAAATACCTTCCAGAGGTTTCTCCTTTTAACATTTTTGGAAAAATATTTATTACTTCATCTAAATTTATTTCTTTAATTGATTTTTCAATAAGATTAAAATCAATCAATTTACCAGCTTCATTCCATAAAAATTGTCTTCTTTTAATTGAGGCTGTAACTGAATTAATACCCCACAACTTAACCCCTCTAATAATAAAAGGCATAACAGTCGTATTTAGTTTTATATCAGCTGCATTACCACATGCAGAAACAATTCCACCATCTTTGGTCTGAGCTAGTATGTTCTCTAAAACTTTACCTCCTACTGTATCTACCGCTCCATCCCAAAGACCTTTGTCCAATGGTCTTGCATCTTTTGTCATTTCACTAGTATTTACAACACTTTTAGCACCTAAAGATTTCAAATAATCCTCATTACTTTTTTTTCCTGTTACAGCTGTAACATTACAACCTAGCTTACTTAACATCATCACAGCCATGCTCCCCACGCCACCTGAAGCGCCACTCACTATTACATTTTCAACTTTCTCTCCTAATAAAAGTTCCTCTCTTGTAGCTTTAGCTGTGAAGGAACACATTAAAGCTGTCAAACCTGCAGTTCCTAAAATCATTGATTGTCTTAAATCTAAATTTTTTGGTTTTTTAACTAGAAAATCCCCATTCACTTTTGCATGTTGAGAATATCCACCATAGTAAATTTCACCTACTCTCCATCCAGTTAAAATAACCTCATCACCTGGATTAAAATTTTTATGATTACTCTCCTCAACAGTGCCTGAAAAGTCAATGCCTGGAATATGTGGAAATTCTTTTACTAACCTTGCTCCATTTCTTAAAATCAAAGCATCCTTATAATTCAAACCTGAGTATGCTACTCTAACAGACACATCTCCATGTTTTAAAAAGCTTTTATTTATTGATTTTACTTCTCGAGAAAATTCCTCATCTTTTTGATTAAGAATTAATGCTTTAAATTGATCAGACACTTTACTCTTTTTGGGTACTTATAAATCTTAAGTATCTGTTTTGATAACTTAAGTCTTCTTTAAATTGACCTAAATAATAATTGGTTACTGTTGAAGCTTGCTCTTTTTTTATACCCCTCATAGTCATACACTGATGAGTTGAATCGATAGTAACTGCTACACCTTTTGCATCTAAAGATTTCATGAGTGTATTCGCAATCTGCATAGTTAATCTTTCTTGTGTTTGCAATCTTTTAGAAAAAACTTCTACGACTCTTGCTAATTTACTTAGTCCTACCACTCTGTCTCTTGGAATATAAGCTACATGAGCTTTTCCAATTATTGGTGCCATATGATGCTCGCAATGACTTTGAACTGATATATTTTTTTGAACAACCATATCATCATAGCCTTCGACGTCTCCAAAAGTTTTGTCCAATACTAAATTTGGATCCTCTTTATATCCTTTGAAATATTCCTTAAAAGCTTTAACAACTCTTTTAGGTGTTTCTAATAAACCTTCTCTTCGAGGGTCCTCACCTATCCATTGTAAAATTGTTTTGAAAGCTTCTTCAGCGTCCTTATCGGATACAATTTTAGTTTTTTGTTCTTCGTTGTTATTTTTAACAAGTTTCATAGCCAGTTTTATACCTATAAATATATATTTTTAAAATATTTAATATATCTAGATATATGCTACATAATTACCTTATATGTTCAAAAAAAGAGAAAATGTCCTTGAAATTGAAGAGGGTAATCTTCTTTCTCCAAAATTTGATAATGATGGTTTAATTCCTGTAATTACAATGTGTGATAAAACTAAGGATATTCTTATGCATGGTTATATGAATGTAGAAGCTTTAAAACAAACTATTGAAACTAAAGAAGCTCATTATTTTAGTAGATCAAGAAAAGCTATTTGGCACAAAGGTAAAACTAGTGGATTTGTTCAAAAAGTAAAAGAAATTCGCATTGATGATGATCAAGACTCTATTTGGTTAACTGTTGATATTGGTGAGGGAGCAAGCTGTCATGTTGGATATAGATCTTGTTTTTATAGATCTATACCTTTAGGAATAATTCACAATGGAAGAGAAGTTAAAATGAAATTTTTAGAAAAAGAAAAAAAATTTGACCCTGAAGACGTATATAAAGGACAACCTAATCCAACAAAAATTTAATGAATGGATAATAATATTCAAATTCAAATCGCTAAGCCTTTTGGACCATCTATAGCTAAAGCGAATATTCCAGATGAAATGATCCAAAAATTAAATGATTATGTTGATAATATAATAAAAGATAAAAAAAAATCTATTGCTCAAAATCATGGAACCAAATTGGCCGGTCAAGTTACTCAAGAATTTATATTAGATAGACCATTTTGTGAGACCTCTGGTTGGATGGAATTTTTAGGTAAATGTGTATCAACTTGGGTAGAGAAAAGTAGTGGTGTTCCTGTCAAAAATTTTTCCTTAAGACATTCTTGGGTCGTTAGACAGTTTAAAAATGAATATAATCCGACCCATTGGCATTCTGGCCATATTTCTGGTGTAGGTTATTTAAAGGTACCTGAGAATTTTGGTAGCTCACCCCAATCAAATAAAAAATCAAATCCAAATGGCAGATTGGAATTAATTCATGGTTCAAGGCAGTTTTTATGTAATTCTCTTTTTAAAGTTAAACCTAAAGTTGGTGAATTTTACTTTTTTCCTAATTACTTAATGCATACAGTTTACCCTTTTAAAGACTCAGATGAAGAAAGAAGGTCTGTCTCATTCAATGCTGACATAGATGAAGATATTTATAATGTTTATGGAAAATAGTAAGATATTTTTTTTAATAGCTAGATAATTATGAATTATGACTATGGATTAATTAGAATTTTTGGTCCCTCAATTTTCAAGGTTAAAATTCCAGAAAATCTTTTAAATCACCTTAACAAGTTTATTGACAATACTATAGAAGACAAAGAACAATCAAAAAATCTTGATGTCGGTAAGGGCCTTGTTGGAGACGTTAAACAAGAATTTAGATTAGACAAAAAGACTGTTGAAGAAAGTGGGTGGTTAAAATTTCTAGGAGACTCTGTCGCACAGTGGATTTATAAAGATACGGGGAAAAAAATCTCTGAATTTAAATTAATTGAAACCTGGGTTGTTAGACAATTTGAAAATGAATATAATCCAGTACATTGGCATTCAGGTCATATATCAGGTGCGGGTTTTTTAAAATTACCAGAAACTTTTGGTAAACATTATCAAGACAATAAAAAAGATTATAGAGGTGGAAACTTAGAGTTAATTCATGGAAATAGAATGTTTTTATCTCAATGCAGGTTTCCTATAGAACCAAAGGTTGGAGATTTTTACTTTTTTCCACATTATTTGATGCACACTGTTTATCCTTTTAAAGGAACAAAAGAGGAAAGACGCTCAATTTCGTTCAATGGACTTATAGACAATAAAATTTTTAATATATTTGGATAAATTTATGCAAAAAAATGTTTTCGGTGAAAATTTAGAAAGTTGTTCATTGGATCCGCTTACCGGATGGTACAGGGATGGCTGTTGTAACACTGATGAGAATGATAGAGGTTTGCACACCGTTTGCGCAAAAGTAACTACCGAATTTTTAGAATGGTGCAAGGAGGCTGGTAATGATTTAATTACGCCACATCCTGAATATGGTTTTCCTGGTTTAAAGGATGGAGATGGATGGTGTGTATGTGCTACCTGGTATGCAAGAGCTGTCGAAGCTGGTAAAGGCTGTCCAATTTATCTGAAGAGTACACATGAAAATACTCTAAAAATTTTACCTATCGAAACTCTAAAAAAATTTGCAATAGATTTGTCTTAAATTACATATTCCCGTATTTAGGACCACCCCCACCCTCAGGTGTTACCCAGGTGATATTTTGTGAAGGTTCTTTTATGTCACAAGTTTTACAATGAATACAATTTTGAGAATTAATAACAAATCTGTTGGATCCATTCTCTTTTTGGACTTCATAAACACCTGCTGGACAATATCTCTGTGCAGGTTCATCGTACTCATTTAATGTATAATTAATTGGTAATGATGGATCTTTAAGTTTTAAATGAACAGGTTGATTGTCTACATGGTTTGTACCAGTTAGATAAACTGAACTCGTTTTATCAAAAGTAATAACGTTATCTGGCTTAGGATAATCAATTTTAGGCATTTTATTTGCTGGTTTTAATGTTTGATGGTCAGCATGTTTGTGTTTTAGTGTAAACGGCAATTTACCCCTAAACAAAATTTGATCAATTCCAGTAAAAATAATTCCCAAAATTAAGCCCCAACTAAAACTAGGTTTAACATTTCTTGCCTCATATAGTTCTTTGTATAACCAACTTTTTTTTAATTTCTCCTCAAAAATTGATAGCTCTTTATTATCTTTCAAATGGTCATTTATTGCTTCTGCTGCAATTATTCCACTTTTCATTGCAGTATGCGATCCTTTTATCTTAGGCATGTTTAAAGTACCCGCATCACACCCAATCAATAATGCACCAGGCATAAACATTTTTGGCAAACTTTGGAAACCACCTTCTATCAAAGCTCTAGCACCATAAGAAATTCTTTTTCCACCCTCAATTATTTTTCTTATCGCAGGATGTGTTTTGAATCTTTGAAATTCATCAAATGGAGATAAGTGTGGATTTTGATAATCTAAACCAATTACATAACCTAAAAATATTTGTTTATTTTCTGCGTGATAGATAAAACTTCCTCCGTAAGTACTATTATCTAATGGCCATCCAGCGGTATGCATTACCAAACCTTCTTGGTGATTCTTTTCATCCACTTCCCATATCTCTTTAAACCCTATTCCATATTGTTGTGGGTCTTTATCTTTATCAAGTTCAAATCTTTTGATTAATTGTTTTCCTAAATGACCTCTGCAACCCTCTGCAAAAACAGTAATCTTTCCCAATAAATCGATACCAGGCTCAAAACTATCTTTTTTGTTTCCTTCTTTATCAATACCCATATCTTGAGTTGCTACACCTTTTACAGAACCATCTTCATTAAATAAAATTTCACTTGCCGGAAATCCTGGGAAAATTTCAACTCCAAGTTTTTCTGCTTGTTCTGCAAGCCATCTACATAAATTTGCTAGGCTAATAATATAGTTTTTGTGATTTTGTTGAACAGCTGGTAACAACCATGTTGGCCAGCTTAAAGATTTATTTTTTCCTAAAAATAAAAATTTTTCTTTAGTAACTTTAGTTTTAATAGGTGAATTTAATTCTTTCCAGTTGGGGATCAGTTCATCTAGAGCTCTTGTCTCAAATACATTTCCACTTAAAATGTGAGCACCAATTTCAGATGCTTTTTCTAATAAGCAAATATTTAATTCTGAGTTTAGTTGTTTTAATTTTATAGCCGTAGATAACCCAGATGGACCACCACCTACAATAACTACATCATATTCCATTGTCTCTCTGGACATAATTTAATTTTTTACAGATTATATTATTTTTGTATAGTGTTTAATTTGTTCAATTCCTCTAAGAATTGTGGAACTGCCTCAAAAAGATCAGCTTCAAGTCCATAATCTGCGACGCTAAAAATTGGTGCTTCCCCATCTTTATTTATCGCTACAATTACTTTACTTTCTTTCATTCCAGCTAGGTGCTGGATTGCCCCAGAAATACCTACTGCAATATATAAATCTGGAACAACAACTTTACCTGTTTGACCAACTTGGTGGTCGTTACTTATATACCCAGCATCAACTGCTGCTCTAGATGCTCCTATTGCTGCATTTAATTTATCAGCTAGAGAGGTAATAAGTTTAAAATTATCTCCACTCTGCATTCCTCTTCCGCCTGATACAACAACTCTAGCGGTGCCAAGTTCTGGTCTATCCGATTTTACCTCTTCTCTTTTGACAAACTTTGTTTTTGAAAATTCCTCACTTGCCTCAGCTTTATCAATTGTTGCTGATCCACCAGAACTTTCACAAGGATCGAATGATGTGGGTCTTATAGTTATACATTTCTTTACATCTTTACTTTTTACTGTTGCAAAAGCATTTCCAGCATAAATTGGTCGCAAAAAAGTATCGGGAGCAATAACTTTAGTTATATCACTGATTTGGGATGTATCTAGAGCAGCAGCAATTCTTGGCATTAAATTTTTACCAAAAGTGTTTGCTGAACTTATTATGTGCGAATAGTTATCGGCTAATTTCACAATTACTGGTGCAAAATTTTCAGCAACAAAATTCTCGTAGTAATCTGCTTCGACTTGGATAACTTTTTTAACAAATTCTAATTTTGATAATGCTTTTGCTGCTTCTTCACATTTATGTCCAATAATTACAGCATGAACATCATTGTCTATTTGTGATGCTGCAGTTGCTGCATTAAGTGTGAACGGCTTCAATTCTTTATTATTGTGTTCTGCAATTAATAATACTGACATCTAAATTACTTTAGCCTCATTTTTTAATTTCTGAACCAATTCAGACACACTAGCAACTTTAATACCAGCTTTTCTTTTAGGTGGTTCCTCAACTTTAATCTGCTCGATTCTTGCGCTTATATCTACTCCTAAATCTGACGCATTTAATTGTTCAATAGGTTTTTTTTTAGCTTTCATTATATTTGGCAATGAGGCATACCTTGGTTCATTTAATCTTAGATCACAAGTTACTATTGCTGGAACATTTATTTCTATTGTTTCTAAACCTTCATCTATTTCTCTTGTCACCTCTAACTTACCATCTTTAATCTCAATTTTAGATGCAAAAGTAGCTTGAGGCCAATTAAGAAGCGCGCTTAACATTTGACCTGTCTGATTACAATCATCATCAATTGCCTGTTTGCCCATAAAGACTAGATCTGGTTTTTCTTTTTCAACAATTTTTTGTAATAATTTTGAAACAGAAAGAGGTTCAACAACACCTTCTGTTTTAACAAGTATTCCTCTATCTGCCCCAACCGCTAATGCTTTACGAACTGTTTCTTGTGCTTTCTCTTCACCAATACTTACTGCTACTACTTCTGTGGCTTTGCCAGCTTCTTTAATCTTTACCGCTTCTTCAATTGCATTATCATCGGGTGGATTAGTCGACATTTTGACATTGTCAGTTACTACACCAGAGTTATCTTCTTTCACTCTGATTTGTACGTTGTAATCAATCACTCTTTTTACTGCTACTAAAATTTTCATTAAGCTCTCAACAATTTATTCTCAGAATCATAAGGACTTTCATCAAGAATTGTAGCCTCATACATCTTCCCAAGAATATCAACTTTTAGTTTCTCCCCAACGTTCGCCAGATCAGGTTTAACCATGGCTAATGCGATTGATTTATCAATTCTAAATCCGTATTCACCACCCGTTGCTCTTCCAACGACTTTATTATCCTTATAAATTGGATTATTTCCTAATACATCAGAGTCGGTAGTATCGTGCACTTCAAGAGTAACTAATTTGTTATCAAAACCTTTTTCTCTCCATTTATTTAAAGCCTCTAGACCAATAAAGTTTCCTTTATTTGGATGAACAAATCTATCTAAACCAGATTCATATGGAGAGTACTCAATTGATAATTCGGTTCCTACAAGCTTGTAAGATTTTTCAATCCTTAAACTATTCATCGCTCTAATACCAAATGGCTTAATTCCCAAATCTTTACCTGCTTCCATCAATTTATCAAAAATATGATTCTGATACTCAATCGGGTGATGTAACTCCCATCCTAATTCTCCAACAAAATTTACTCTCATAGCATTTACTGGTGCATATCCAACATTAACATTTTTTGCTGTTAACCATTTAAAATTTTCATTTGAAAAATCATCAGTTGAAACTTTTTTCATTAATTCTCTTGCTTTAGGACCTGCAACAACAAGAACTCCAGTACTGTTAGTTAAATCCTCAAAAATTACAGAACCATCTGTTGGCATCCATTTTTGTATCCAGTCATGATCTAATCGTAAATTTGCACCTGCAGATACAAGATAATAACTATTTTCTGCCTCTTTCATAATTGTAAATTCTGAATGAACACCACCCTTTGTATTTAATGCGTGGCATAAATTTATTCTACCTATTTTTTTTGGAAGTTTATTTGCAACTAAATAATCAAGAAATTCCTCAGCTTTTGGTCCTTTAATTCTACATTTTGCAAATGCAGTCATATCTAAAAGACCAACATTTTTTTTCACATTCTCACATTCTTTTTTTATTGCATCAAACCATTTTGATCTTCTAAAAGACCAATCATCTTTTTGTTCCATCCCATCAGTTGCAAAAAAATTAGGACGTTCCCATCCAAATTTTTGTCCAAATACAGCTCCTAAAGCTTTCATTCTTTCATAACACGGAGCGGTTCTTAAAGGTCTTGCTGCTGGTCTTTCTTCATCTGGATAATGAACTATAAAAACATGACTATAAGCTTCCTCATTTTTTGCTTTCAAATACGATTTAGTAGCATAATTTCCATAACGTCTTGGTTCTACACCCAACATGTCTATAGTTGGTTCTCCATCTACAATCCACTCAGCTAGTTGCCAACCTGCACCACCTGCAGCGGTTATTCCAAAACTGTGCCCTTCGTTAATCCAAAAATTTTTTAAACCCCAGGCAGGACCAACTATTGGATTACCATCTGGAGTATAACAGATTGCTCCATTATAAACTTTTTTAACTCCTACTTCTCCAAAAGCAGGTACACGATGTATTGCTCCCTCAATATGTGGAGCAAGTCTATCTAAATCTTCCTGAAATAATTCATACTCTGAATTTTTTGAAGGTCCTTCCACATAACAAGCAGGAGCACCATCTTCATATGGGCCTAAGATTAATCCACCAGCTTCTTCTCTCATGTACCATCTGCTATCACTATCTCTTAGAACTCCCATCTCTGGCAGTCCCTCTTTTTTTCTTTTTTGAATTTCTGGATGTGGCTCTGTTACAATGTATTGATGTTCAACAGGTATGACTGGAATATCTAATCCAACCATTTCACCTGTTTGTCGTGCAAAATTACCTGAGCAAGAGATCACGTGTTCACATTCAATTGAGCCTTTATCGGTTTCAACTATCCATCCATCTTTAGTTTGTTTCATAGATAAAACAGTTGTGTTTCGATAAATTTCAGCTCCTCTGTTTCTTGCTCCTGTCGCAAGGGCTTGGGTTAAGTCTGCTGGCTGAATATATCCATCTTCAGGATGTTGTATTGCTCCAACTAAATCGTCTGTATGACATAAAGGCCAAATTTCTTTTACCTGTTGAGGTGTTAAAAATTTTACATCAACTCCTATAGTTTTTGCTACGCCTGCATATTGATGATATTCATCCATTCTATCTTTTGTGCTTGCTAAACGAATGTTAGAAACTACACTAAAGCCAACATTTTTTCCTGTTTCCTCCTCCAATGTTTTGTATAAATTCACAGCATACTTATGAAGTTGGCCCACCGAATAACTCATGTTAAATAACGGCAACAATCCTGCTGCATGCCAAGTTGAACCTGAAGTGAGCTCTTTTCTCTCTACTAAAACCACGTCTGACCAACCTTTTTTTGCTAGGTGGTATAGTGCACTTACACCTACGACACCTCCGCCAACTACAACTACTTTCGTTTTGCTTTTCATAATCTGATTCCTACTAAATTTTCATTCATTCCGAAACAAAATTGTATCAAGAGCATTATATTGAGCTACCCAATGACACAGGGCTTGAAACCATAGTTGTCAACCAGCAGTTTTTTAAAGGTCCATCCTCAGTATATTTTTCTACTTGCCAATTAAATTTATGATAAATTTTTTTTTTATCCAATATTATGACCTCAAATTGAGCCCAGCTAGCCCCACTTCTTACCTGAGTAATTGTATGGCTTATGTGATCAATCATCATTTGATAATTATCACTTTTTATCATTCTTTTAAATCGATCTAGAGGACCAGTGACCTCTTTGTTATCAGGATGAGCAAAATTCCATGTCTGTTCTATCCCGCTATCCTTAAATCCATCATTATTTTTTTGTAAACCAAGTAATTGTATTTTCACAACTTCAGAGGGACTAATTTTACTATTTGGTTTAATTAATTCTGCGTTAGAAACAGAAATAGAGATAAAAAAAATTGTTATAAATTTTAGTAATAAAAATTTTTTTCTTAACATAATCTATAATTTTAATTAATTCAGGTATTTTTCTATTTCAAGCTTAGTACATTTATCTTCAATATAAATTATGTTATTTGCCTCAGCAATTTTCTTGGCCTCAGAATTCTTTATATTTAATTGAAGCCATAAAACTTTTGCATTGATCTTTATAGCATCATTAACAATTTCAATTGCTTCATCTGATGGTCTGAATACGTCAACTATATCCACTGGCCCTTCAATTTCTGAAACTTTTCCATATACTCTCTCACCTAATATTACCTGACCTATAATAGTTGGATTAACGGGATAAACTTTATATCCATAATTTTGCAGATATTTCATCACTATTGTTGAGGTTTTATTTAAATCTTTGCTGGCTCCAACTAAAGCAATATTTTTATAATTTGATAGAATGTCTTTGATATTGACCATATTATTTATTTTTCCAAACAGGTCTTCTTTTTTCAAGAAATGCTGAAATACCCTCTTTTGCATCCATTGCCATCATATTTTTTGTCATCATTCTACTAGTATATGCATAAGCTTTTCTTAACGGCATTTCTAATTGCTTATAAAATGTTTGTTTACCTATTTTAATTGTAAAATTTGATTTTGATGCGATTTTTTTTGCAATCTTTAAAACTTCATTATTAAGTTTTGATTTTGGAAAAAAGTCATTAATTAGTCCAATTTCCTTTGCATATTTTGCTGAAATCGGTTCACCAGTTAATAACATTTTCATCATTGGTTTTCTTTTTATTTTTCTGCTTACTGCAACCATAGGGGTACTACAAAACAAACCAATATTTACTCCTGGCGTTGAGAACAATGCATCCCTAGAACTAAAAGCTAAATCACAACTTGCAACTAATTGACATCCAGCAGCGTATGCAGCCCCATGAACTTTAGCGATAACAGGCTTTCTACCTTCCACAATAAGTAACATAAGTTTTGAGCATAAATTGAATAGCTTTTGATACTTCTTTTTTTTTTTTAAACTTTTTACTTCTTTTAAATTATGTCCTGCACTAAAACCTTTACCTGCTCCCTCAATTATTATCACTTTTGTATTATTATCTTTATCTAATTTTTTTATTACTTTAATTAAATCTGTTAAATTTCTGAATGATAATGAGTTATAAGTTTTAGGCTCATCTATTATTATTCTTGAAATATCTTTTTGATTATTAACCTTAACGCCCATATGATTTTATTTAAGTTTACCTTCTTTTCTCATTTGAGCTCGAATTTTTGTTGCAGAAATTTCCTGGATTTCTTTTGATAATTCAATTTCCTCAATTTTATAACCTACACCTCTACCATAACAAATATTAGTTATATTCGGAACTAACATAACCTTGAAACGTCCCTCAAATTCTGGATTAAGTCTATCTTCAATACTTTTTTTTACTGTCTCAAAATCAAAGGGGTTGTCGTCCACTCCTTGAACGTCTCTAATTTGGATACAAACTTGACCAGTTTTTTTTATTATTTCCTTAAATAAATTATAGTGCCCGTCGTGAAATGGTTGCCATCTTCCTAACATTTGAGCAGTTGGTTTTTTATTGTCCCATTGATAAGACATTATTTTAATTCCTCATATATTTTTAATGACCAATTTTTAGCATCTTGTGTTGGAACATGAAAGTTATACTTGCTAGGTTTCACAAACATTTTATTTGTATCATCAAATCTACCTTCATTTATAGTGTCTACCCAAATTATATAATCTGCAGGAAATAAACTTCTTGCTTCAGGTGTCGGACAAACAAAATCTGCAACTACATGATGCCCTTGACTTTTGTATTCCTCAGCTTTACTCCACATTCTTTTTGCTTGTCTAACTCTCCCTTCTACAGAAAAATCCCAATCATTCGCTTCTTTCCGTACTTCATCAGCATTAAGCCATTTGGCTTTCAGCAAAGGCACTAAATGAGAAGCTAAAGTTGTTTTGCCTGCACCGGGCAAACCCATTATTAATATAATTTTCATTATTTTACTTTATACAGACCTAACCAAGCATTGACATCTTTACTTGCGATGTAATCAGATTTAAAAAACTCTATTTCACTCCAAAGATTTGTTTTATTTAATTCTTGTATTTTTTTATCAAATCCATAATCTTTGTATATACCCTCATTAATAGTAAAACAAATTAAACCACCTTTTTTAGTTATTCTTATAAATTCATCCAAAGCATTTGGTTTTACATGGCCAAAAGTAAAAGTGCCAACACAAAAAATTGCATCGTAAGTGTTATCTTTTAAATTTATTGGTTTGTTTAAATCAGTCTTAAGCAGTTTTTTATATAAATTTGACGGAATGGTGTTCAGTAATTTTTGTGATAGATCTGCGCCATGAAAGTTTTTGAAACCAAATTTTTTTAATTCCAAGCCTACTAAACCGGTTCCACAGCCTGCGTCAAAGATCAAAGCATCTTTATTTGTTCCATATTTCAAGAAAGTATTAACAGTTTCCTTAGGTCCTGTATAATTCCAATCAACCATATCTTTATTATATTTGTCATTTTCACCCCACTCATCGTAGTAATCCATTACCTCTTTTGTGGTTTTTAATTTATAAATTGGTACTTTGTTTCCTACGTCCTTTTGTGCCATAAGACGATTATATTATAGGATGAATTTCTTTGACAGTATTTTCAAAAGATATAATTATCTAAAAATGAAATTTTCTCTTGAAATAAGTCCGAAAACTGACCTAAACACAGTTCCAAAAGTTAGTGATGTTTATGTCACAATGTTGCCCGGTGGTGATTACAAAGAAACAGCTCAACAAGCAGTTGATTTAGTTAAAAAGGGCTTTAACCCAGTTCCTCATTTTCCTGCTCGATCTATGCAAGATGAAAAACAGCTAAAAGATTATGTTTCAAGATGTAAAGACGGGGGTGTAAAACAAGTGCTAGTAATCGGAGGTGGTAGAGAGCCGATGGGAAAATTCGATAGCTCCTTCCAACTTTTAGAGACTGGTTATTTTGAGAAGATGACAATAGGAATTGCTGGACACCCGGAGGGGAGTCCTGATATATCCGACTCAGAATTAGAAAAAGCTATGATAGATAAAAAACCATACGCTGATTATATAGTGACACAATGGTTGCTAGATCCTCAGCCTATTATAGATTTTATTTCAAAACAAAGTGTACCAGTTCATGTGGGAATTACTGGGCCTCTAAAGATATCAAGTCTAATAAAATTTGCAAATATCGTTGGAGCAAAAAATTCCTTAAATTTTCTAAAGTCTAATTTCAGTAAGGCATTAGATTTATTAAAACCTAAAGACCCAAATGATTTAATTGGGAAAATTAAATCTCATACTAATTTTTTCCACATTTATACATTCGGCGGCTTGACGGAAACTAACAAGTGGTTGAAGGAGAACAAATATGTCTAAAGAATTTGATTATTCAAAATTAAAACATGCAACATCAGTAGATCAATCTGATCGAGAAGTACCTTATAACTTAAGACAAAGTGGACCTACCAAAGTTGAAATGCTTATATCAACAAGAGTTAGAAAATCACCTTATTGGCATTTATCTATGCAAGCAGGATGTTGGAGGGCAACAGTATATAATCGAATTTACCATCCAAGAGGATATGTAAAACCTGAAGATGGTGGTGCGATGGTTGAATATGATGCAATAGTAAACCATGTAACAATGTGGAATGTTGCTGTCGAAAGACAAATAAGGGTAAAAGGTCCAGATGCAGAAAAGTTTGTAGACTATGTAATAACCAGAGATGCAACGAAAATTTCTCCAATGAGAGCAAGATATGTAATTTTATGTAACGCATATGGTGGAGTTTTAAATGATCCAATTCTTTTAAGAATCTCAGAAGATGAATTTTGGTTTTCTCTGTCTGACTCAGATATTGGCATGTATTTGCAGGGTGTAAACGCTGATGGAAGATTTAATTGTAAAATTGAAGAAACTGACCATTGCCCAGTTCAAATACAAGGTCCTAAATCTAAAGCTTTAATGAAAGATCTTTGTGGTGATCAATTTGATTTGGATAACATGCCATTTTACGGATTAGCTGAAGCAAAAATTGGAGGTAGAAGTTGTGTAATTTCACAATCTGGTTTCTCAGGTGAAGCTGGATATGAAATTTATCTAAGGAATGCAACATTGTATGCAGATGATATGTGGAACGCTGTTCTAAAAGCTGGTGAGAAGCATAATTTGATGGTTATTGCTCCAGCTCATCATAGAAGAATCCAAGCAGGCATACTTTCTTGGGGACAAGATATGGATCAACAACATAATCCTTTTCAATGTAACCTTGGTTATCAGGTTTCTTTGTCTGGCAAAGGAGAATGGAATAAAAAAACTGACTATGTTGGTAAAGAAGTTTTAGAAAAAATGAAGTCGGAAATACAAGCAGGAAAGAAACCTTACAAACTACAGTTAGTTGGTTTAGAATTAGGTGGAAAACCAATAGAAGATTATGCACCTGATTTTTGGTTGATCTCAAATAAAGATGGTGGTGAACCAGTTGGATTTATTACCTCTCCTTGGTGGCACCCTGAAAAAAAGACTAATATTGCAATGGGTTATGTTCCTTTTGATGGAACTTTAAATGCTAATGGATTTCCTAAAGGAAAGGTCGGAACTAAATATAAAGTTCATTTACCAGAAAAATATTCAAATAGTCCAGGGAAACCGGTAGATGCTGTGATAGTTGATATACCATTTAAAGAATCTTTTAACGCAAATACCAGAGAGGTCGTTTCAGGTTAATAGTTTCTTAAAAGAGATATTCTGCTTTTAAAATTAAATGTCTAAAATTTTTTTAATTGCAATTTGCATTATCATTATTATTGCTTTAATAATCTTTCCATTAGTTGTTTCATATAAAGAGCAAAAAAATAAAAAAAATTAAATGTTTGGAGAGTTTTTAAATATTATCTTTAAATCCATTAAACTAGACAAGTCTCTTTACACTGATAGTAGAAATTTTGGCGAAGCCTCAATTTATTTTGCTGGATTAATAATGATCTTAGATGGGGTAGCGGGTGCTGTAGCTGCAAATACAGTCATCAAAACAGCTATCGGGATGTCAGGGTTAACTGCAATTTTAACTTGGTTTATTTGGGCAATTTTAATTTATGTTTTAGGAGTAAAGATATTCCCTGATAAGCAAACCAAGGTTTCATTCAAAAAAGTTTTAACTGCTGTTGGTTTTGCTCATGCTCCAGGTTTGTTGAGGTTCTTCGCAGTCACACCTGAGTTAATGATACCAATAATTTTTATAACTCAATTTTGGATTTTTGCAGCGTTAATTATTTCTATAAGACAAATCTTAAATTTTAAATCTAATTTAAAATCTTTAGGAATTGTTTTCTTATCATTTTTAATTATAGTTTTTATGTCAATTTCTTTTGTAATGAGCAGAATGAATGCTTTACCTGTAAATAGTATTTAAATTGGGAATATTGTTTTTGAGACTCTGCACGATTTACAAATTTTAAATCCTGTCAAAATTAAATTTTGAGTAACACTCTCATCTTTTTTTTTGCACTCATCACATACATCGTCTAATTCTTTTAAATTATCAAAATCTTTATCTTTGCTCATTTTATAAAAACATTCTCAACAATATTAACACTTTTTTTTAGTTTTATTTATTATATTGAAATTTTTATTTAATTTTGAAATAAAGTTGTATTCAAACTTTCAATGAAAAAAAATAAAAATCAAAAAGTTGCATTAGTAATGGGTAGTCAATCGGACTACAAAACAATGAAATTAGCTGCAAAAGTGCTTAAAATTCTTGGTGTTAAATTTGAAACTAAAATAATTTCAGCTCATAGAACTCCCAAAAGAATGTATGAATTTTCAAGTACAGCACAAAAAAATAATTATGGTGTTATAATTGCAGGTGCTGGAGGATCTGCTCACTTACCTGGAATGATTGCAGCTTTAACTTCAATTCCTGTTTTAGGTGTTCCAATTGAAAGTAAAAAACTTAAAGGATTAGACAGTCTTTTATCAATCGCTCAAATGCCGAAGGGTATCCCAGTTGGAACATTAGCTATAGGAAATGATGGAGCCATAAACGCAGCATTGCTTGCTGCATCTATAATTGCAAATAATAATTCTATCATTAGTAAGAGATTAGAAAAATGGCGTGCATCACAAACAAAATCTGTAAAAAAAAGACCTAAGTAAGATTAATGTCAGAAATAAAATTAGGTATTATCGGTGGTGGTCAGCTCGGGAGTATGCTTTCAGATGCTGCAAAAAAATTAAATATAAAAACAGTTATCTATTGCGATGATGTAGATGCACCAGCAAAAAATTTTTGTGATGAGTTCATTATTGGTAAATATGATGAAAAAGAAAAAATTGATGAGTTTATTGAAAAGATAGATATTGCTACATATGAATTTGAAAATATTCCATTTGAAACACTAAATGAAATTAATAAAAAAAAATCTGTATTACCGAAACCATCTATTAATAGACTAATACAGCACAGATTAGCTGAGAAAGATTTTGTGAATAAACTCAATATTAGAACCACTCAATATGCTGCTATTGATAAAAAATCAGATTTAGACTCCTTAAAAGATCTTCTTCCAGGAATACTAAAGACAACAACTATGGGTTACGATGGTAAAGGTCAATACCCTATTAAAGATATTAAAGAAGTGGATGCGTTGAATGTAGATTTTTCCAAAGGCTACATACTAGAAAAACTAGTAAAACTTAAAAAAGAAATTTCAGTGATTATTACAAGATTTGGAACTAATAATTATGAAATTTATGAACCAATAGAAAATATTCATGAAGATCAAATACTTAAATACTCCAGTATACCCGCTGATATAAGTGAAAATATTTTTAAACAATCGAAAAATTGGGCTATGGATATTGCTGAAGAATTAAAATTTATAGGAACCCTTTGTGTTGAATTTTTTATTGATAGAAATGAAAATTTATTTGTTAACGAAATTGCTCCTAGAGTACATAATTCTGGTCATCTCACTATCAACGCTTATAATGTTAGCCAATTTGAAAATCATGTAAGAGCAGTTTGTTCTCTGGAAAAAGTATCTTTAAAAAAACTATTTAATGCAAAGATGGTTAATCTAATAGGAAGTCAGATTGAGCAATATAGAAAAAATAATAGTCTAGGTGAAAACGTATTTTTTTTTGATTATTTAAAAAAAGAAATTAAAGCTAAAAGAAAAATGGGACACATTACTACTTTGATAAAATGATAGAGTCAATAGAAGGAAATTTTGATCATCCAGAAGTAAATGAACTTCTTACAAAACATTTTAAAGAACTTAGAGCTGCGTCACCAGAAGGGAGTGCTCATGTTCTAGATATACCTGGTCTTAAGGTTTCATCAATAAAATTTTGGAGTTTATGGGAAAATAGTAAGTTGATGGGATGTGGTGCTCTTAAATTTTTAAGTAAAGACCATGGTGAATTTAAGTCAATAAGAGTCCACGATAACTTTAGAAATAAAGGAAACGGAATTAAGATTATAAAACATTTAATTAATGAGTCAAAAAATTTAAATATTATAAGAATTAGTATTGAAACAGGTTCTGGAGAATTTTTTGAACCGGCAAGAAAGTTATTTATAAGTTGTAACTTTCAGCCTTGTGCGCCTTTTGCGCATTATAAAGAGGACGTAAATTCTCTTTATTTTACAAAACTAATTAGCAACGATTAATATTTAAAACTAGTAAGTAGATCAATTTAGTTGACAAAAGACCTAAAATTTTAAAGAAAGGCACAATTACTTAATTATAAGTAATAAATTAACATAACAATAAGTAAAAATATGAGTCTACAAGGTAAAGTAAAATGGTTCAATCCGACCAAAGGTTATGGTTTTATTGAACGAGAAGATAAAGAAAAAGATGTATTTGTTCACGTTTCAGCAGTAAGAGATGCTGGTATGAACGGTTTAGATGAGGGTCAAGCTTTGACTTTCGATGTTGAAGATGGTCCTAAAGGTCCTTCAGCAGTTAACTTAAAAACTGCATAATTTTCACAAATTTTATTGGCTGTATTAATCAAATAACCCAAGTATTTCATTTTTATGGCCAATAAACTATTATCTAAGAGAAGCTATAAGTTATGATTGGTATTCTTGGAGGAATGGGAACACAAGCAGGTCTTGATTTCTGTAATAAACTTGCAGTTTTAAATAGAGGAAAAATTGATCAAGATTATCCTTTATTTTTACTTTACAATAAATCTAACATACCCGGACGACCTGAGTCGATTGGAATTCAGACTAGTAGATTAACAAATAGATTTACAAATTCAAAAAATAAAAAAAAATACAAATTAGTCTTAGACAGTTTGCTTAAGGGTTGCAGATTACTTAAAAAAGATAAATGTAAGTTCATTGTTATTCCATGTAATACAGCACATTATTGGTATGATGATTTAAAAAAAAAAATAAAATTACCAATAATAAACATGCCAAAAGAAGTTTATATTCATGCAAAAAAGACATGTAAAAAAAACTCATCTATAGGTTTACTTGCTACGGAAGGAACCATAATGACAGGTGTATACAATAAATTTTTCAATAGCAGGTATAAAATGATACACCCAAATAAATTAATTCAAAAAAATTCTGTGAACCAAGCAATTAAACTCGTTAAAATGGGTAATGTAAAGGCAGCGGCTAAAAGAATTAAACCAGCTATAAACTTCTTGATTAAAAATAAGTGTAAAAAGATTATTCTCGGTTGTACAGAATTACCCATAGCAATATTTGCTTTTAAATCATTTGATAAAATCAAAAAATCAAAAATTTTTTTAGATCCAAATTTAATTTTAGCAAACGCTGCAATGAAGAAATATAGAAAATAATAAATGCAATCTAGAGACAAGCCGTATGTTTTATTTGTTGCAGAAGTAATCTATTTAGAAATTTCAGAAATAAAAAAGAAGAACTCTAATTTTTCAAATAAAGAGGCCATAGATACTTTTATTGGTAATGAAACTTATAAAAATATTAGTAGTGGAAAATTCCATGATGATTGGCTGAAAGAATTAGAAAAAAATAAATTTATCGATTTAAAAACAAATAAAAAAATTCCAGAGGAAACAATAAGACTATTAAAAATTCAAAAAGATGTGATGGTAAAACAACTTATCCAGTTTCCAGATCTTTATGATACTAAAAATAATTTACCACTTGAGATATCTCAAAGAGCATTTGATCATATTTGGAGAATGTGTGAAAGTTACGAGTTATGGTGCAAAGAAACTGAACAAAATGAATTTATTCAACTAAATATTACTGATTAATAAACTTTAAATGATAATTAACTCATCAAGTTAAAAGTGATTAGAATATATCCTCTTATTTTTATTCTGCTATGGTCTTCGGCATTTATAACCACTAAGCCAATTGTAGATAATAGCGACCCTTTTGCAGCATTGGCTTTTAGGTTTTTTTTTGTAGCTCTTGGTTTTTATTTATTTTCTTTTTATTTAAATCAATCATTAATTACAAATAAAAGAAAAATAGCAGAGTCTGTTTTAAGTGGTGTGCTTTTTCATGGATTTTATTTAGGTGGAGTTTTTTATTCAATCTCAATTGGAATGCCAGTAGGAATAGCAGCTTTAATAGTCACTCTTCAACCAGTTTTGACAAACATCTTAAGTGGACCCATCCTTGATGAGAAAATAACTACCCAACAATGGATTGGGGTTTTACTGGGTTTCACGGGTGCTTCTTTAGTTTTGGGTTTAGATATAGGTTCTGGTATCCCTTTATTAGGACTTATCGCAACAATCATAGCTTTGTTATCAATTACAATATCTACAATTTGGCAGAAAAAGATAAGTAAAAACTTACCTTTATCAGTAAGTAATTTTTATCAGGCATTTGGGGGGTGTTTGTTTCATGTTCTAATAGTAATTTTCTTTGCTGAACCATATATAAATTTTACCAAGGTTTTTATCATTGCAATGAGCCATCAAGTGCTGCTTGTCTCTTTTGGTGCTTTTACAATTTTGATGATTTTAATTAAAAAAAATTCTGCAAGCAAAACTGTTTCAATATTTTTTTTGATTCCATCTACCTCTGCTTTGATGGCATGGTTTTTTTTAAATGAAAAATTAACAAACTTAGATATTGTTGGTTTTATTGTAACATCAATTGGAGTTTATATTGCTACCAGAGACTGAAACTATTATATATTTTCAAAATTAATAAAAGGATATATTAATCGATAAATTTAAATTTAATGTAATGGCTAAAATAAAATCAGATATAGAAATAGCTAGAAAGGCTAAAATGAAACCGATAGGTAAAATTTTAGCAAAGATTAAAGTTCCAGATGAAAGTAGTGCTTTCAGTCCAATGGGTAGACATATAGCAAAGATTAATTTCGAATTTTTAGATAAATTAAAGAAAAAAAAAGATGGTAAATTAATTTTAGTCACCGCAATAACACCCACTCCAGCTGGTGAAGGAAAAACAACGACTTCGGTTGGTCTAAGTGATGGTTTGAATAAAATTGGTAAAAAATCTATTGTCTGTTTGAGAGAACCTAGTCTAGGTCCATCTTTTGGAATGAAAGGCGGTGCTGCAGGGGGCGGTTATGCCCAAGTTGTTCCAATGGAACAAATAAATTTACATTTTACAGGTGATTTCCATGCCATTACTTCAGCACATAATTTACTTTCAGCAATGATAGATAACCATATTTATTGGGGGAACAAACTAAATATTGATGAAAACAAAATAGTTTGGAAGCGTGTGATGGATATGAATGATCGCGCTCTTAGATTTATTGACATTAATACTAGTGGGGTTGCTAAAGATTTCAAAAGAGTTGACGGTTTCGATATAACAGTCGCATCAGAAGTAATGGCAATTTTTTGTCTCTCTAATGATTTAAAAGATTTAGAAAAAAGAATTGGTAATATTACTTTTGCATATGACAAAAATGGAAAGCCACTTTATGCTAGAGATATAAATGCTCATGGTCCCATGACGGTTTTACTTAAAGAAGCCATCAGACCAAATGTAACTCAAACTTTAGAAAATAATCCAGCAATTATTCATGGAGGTCCATTTGCAAATATTGCTCACGGATGTAATTCAGTGATTGCAACGAAAACCGCTTTAAAATTATCTGATTATGTAGTTACTGAAGCAGGATTTGGTGCAGATCTTGGTGCAGAAAAATTTTTAAATATCAAGTGTAGAAAAGCAGGCCTGACTCCAAGCTGTGTGGTAATAGTTGCAACAATAAGAGCATTAAAGATGCATGGAGGTGTTGAAAAAGAAAACCTAAAAAAAGAGGATATTGATGCCTTGGAGAAAGGACTAGTTAATCTAGAAAGACACATATCAAACATTAAAAAATTTGGTTTAGAGCCAATTGTAGCAATAAATCATTTCGCACTTGATACTAAAGAAGAGGTGAATACTGTTTTAAATTTTTGTAAAAAAAATAAAGTAGAGGTCAGTGAATGTAAACATTGGGCTACAGGTGGAAATGGCACGAAAGACCTTGCAAAAAAGGTTGTTAAAGTTTGCAAAAATAAGAAAAATAAATTTAAATTTTTATATAATAATAATCTTAAACTTTGGGATAAAATTGAGTTGATTGCTAAACAAATCTATAAAGCTGACAAAATAACAGCTGATGAAAAAGTTAAAGAACAATTAAAAGTTTTTGAAAATAATGGTCATGGAAATTTACCAGTTTGTATTGCAAAAACTCAATTTAGTTTTTCAACAGATCCAAAGCTTAAGGGTGCTCCATCAAATCATGAAATACCAATAAGAGAAGTGAGATTATCATCGGGAGCAGAATTCGTGGTGGTTGTTTGTGGTTCAATAATGACAATGCCAGGATTACCAAGAGTACCAGCAGCTGATACTATTAAGTTAAATAAAAAAGGCCAAATTGAGGGATTATTTTAATTTAACTCTTTAAGCCAATTTTTAAGCTCCAGCATCTTTTTTTCTTTAACGGTAATTTGAATTTCTTTTTCAATAAAAGAGATATGCTTTTCAAGATCATTCTCATTTTCAAATACTTTTCTATCTTCAATTAATCTTTTTCTTCTAAAATTAATTAGACTTATCATTTTTTCATAAGTTATTTCAGGATGATATTGCAGACCCCATACTCTAGTTTCATTTACTTCAAAATATAAACCTTGGACTTTATTAACTTTATTAGACGCTAGACAAACACCGTTTTCAGGAATTTTTACTACTTCATCATAGTTAAAAGCTGCAGAATTAAATTTTTTTTCTTTATCTTTGTATAGTGGATGCTTTAAGCCCTCTTCATTTAACTCGATTTCTTTTGCAATCCCAACATGAGATACATTTGCTTTTTTAACTTGACCACCAGCAGCAGTTACAGCTACTTGCATGCCCCAGCAAATCCCTAAAATATTTTTAACCTTTTTTTGACAATTTTTCATAAATTCAATTTGTCTTTTTATTTCTGGAGTATCGTTATAAATATTCAAACTGCTTCCTCCCCAGATTAAACCATCATAAATGTGCAACTTATCGTTGAAACTATCAATATTTTTATCTGACGATGGATTAACTATATCTAGCATTATCTCTTTCGATAAATAATCTAAACTTTCTTTTAAACTTTGGGTGTGAGTTTGGATACCAGCCTTAATAAAAGTATTATTTTCCTCCTCTAAATTTCCCTCAACTATTAAAATTTTTTTCATAATCATAATCTAGTTTATCTTCAAACTTTATAATTAGTTGATATGCAATCATAATCATCAAAGTTAAGACGAAAAATTTTCTTCAATCAAAAGTTGTATAATTTTGCATTACTAGGAGAGTTATATTTTTTTAAATTTATAATGATTATCAATTGCAGAAACCTTAGCTATGTGGTTAGATTATAGCTTATTATAATGTTTAACATAACTAAACAAAAGGGAGGAATAATGTTAGCAAAAATGATTAAAAAGCTAACCTCTACTCTAACAGTAGTTATAGCTTTAATTTCTTCACTTGGTTTACCTCAAAATGTATTTGCGGCGGAGACACAGTATTTTCCTGTAGCAAGTAGCCGTGTCGGACCATACTCAGCAATGGGAACTGGTTACTACGGTGCTCAGATTGATTACATGAACTATGTAAACATGACAGGTGGGGTGAATGGAGTAATGCTTACATGGCAAGAATGTGAGACTGAGTATAACGCTGTTAAAACAGTTGAGTGTTATCAGAGACTTTTAGAAAAAGACGGACAAAGAATAGTAGTGTTCGATACTTTAGGAACACCAGGAGCATACGCAGTAATTAACCGTATGGCAAAAGACAATGTTGTTTTAGCTCAATATGGTTATGGAAGAACTGATGGTGCTGATGGAAGAGTTTGGCCTTGGGTATTTAATGCTGCAAGTCACTATTGGTCACAAATAGCTGTTAAACTTAAGTTTATGGCTAAGATCGAAGGCGGAATCGATAAGATGAAAGGTAAAAAAATCGTTCACTTACACATTGACTCTGCTTACGGTAGAGAGCCATTACCAGCAATGAGAAAAATTTGTAATGACTGGGGAGTTAAATTGATTGAGATATCAATTCCACCTCCAGGTCTTGAACAACAATCTCAGTGGCTGCAAATCAGAAAAGAAAAACCTGATTGGGTTACTTTCTGGGGGGCAGGTTCTGGAATGAATTCAACAGCAATGACTAATGCTGCTAGAATTAATTTCCCAAGAGATAGAATGATGTATGTAACATTCGGCGCTGCCGAAGAGGATATGTATCCAGCAGGTGATGCAGCTAAGGGAACTTATGCTGTTGCAAATGCTTTACCTGGAGAATATCCATTGGTTAAAGACATCAAAGACAAAGTATATGGTGCTGGAAAAGGTAACTTAGCTGATCCAAATAGGATTGGTTCAGTTTACTGGAATAGAGGACTAGGTGCTGCAGTTATGTGGATTGAGGCATTAAGAAATGCTCAAAAAATGCATAACAAAGTTGGTAAAGCAGTAAATGGTGCTGAGTTTAGAGATGGTTATGAAAATTTAAACATGACTGAAGCTAGACTTACTGAACTTGGAGTTGGAGGAATGTTAGCTCCGTTTGCTATTTCATGTGCAAACCATGAAGGTGCCGGTAAATTTGCTGTAATGCAGTGGGATGGAACAAAATTCAATCAGGTAACTGGTTGGGAGGCTCCAGGCGATCCTGCATTTATTAGAGGTCTAGTTGAAGACTCTGCAGCGAAATTTGCTAAAGAGAACAACATTACACCGAAAAAATGCGGATAATTAATTTAGAGATAAATTAATATCTGTTGGAGGGGGAGTCTAAATAATCGAATTATTTTAAACTCCCCCTTTAAATAAAATTTAATTTAATATAAAAAGAAAGTTTAATGAGTAATACTTCAACTAACATTCTTGATATAAAAAATATTGAAGTAATGTATGATAATGTCATCTTAGCTTTACACGATGTATCTCTAAAAGTTCCTAAAGGAAAAGTAGTTGCATTATTAGGAGCAAACGGTGCAGGTAAAAGCACTACACTAAAAGCAGTTTCAACTATGTTAGCTTCAGAAAGAGGTAAAGTTACAAAAGGTTCAATAAATTATGATGGTACTTCGATTGACAAACAAAACCCTTCGCAAATGGTTGGGCTTGGAATGGTCCAAGTATTAGAAGGCAGAAGATGTTTTGGTCACCTTACTGTTGAAGAAAATATAATTTCAGGAGCATATTCAAGAAAATTGTCTAAAGGTGATATCAATCAAGAATTAGAAAAAATTTACACTTATTTTATAAGACTTAAAGAAAGAAGAAAAAGTCAAGCAGCATTCACCTCGGGTGGAGAGCAACAAATGATAGCAGTTGCAAGAGCAATGATGGCAAAACCTAAAATGCTACTATTAGATGAACCTACAATGGGTTTAGCGCCACAATTAGTGGCTGAGATCTTTAATATTGTAAAAGAATTAAACACCAAAGAAGGAGTTAGTATTTTACTTGCTGAACAAAATACCAACGTTGCACTTAAAAATTCAGATTATGGTTATATTATTGAAACAGGAAGAGTTATGTTAGATGGGACAGCTAAAAGTTTATTGAGTAATGATCAGGTAAAAGAGTTATATTTAGGTATTTCAAAGAAAGGTAGAAAAAATTTCAGAGACGTACTTAAAGAAGAAAGTTTAACAAAGAAAAAAATTAATTAAAAATGGCACAAGAGAGAAAATTTAAAATAGGTAAACCAATATTAGAGGTAAATAATATCTCACTCTCTTTTGGTGGTGTTAAGGCAATAACAGATACCTCTTTCAATGTACTTGAGCACGAAGTTAGAGCAATCATTGGACCTAATGGAGCTGGAAAAAGCTCAATGTTAAATTGCATTAATGGAATTTATAAACCTCAACAAGGAACTGTTTCGTTTAGGGGACAACAAATACCGAATATAACACCAAATATTATGGCTCAAATGGGTTTATCTAGAACTTTTCAAAACTTAGCTCTTTTTAAAAGAATGTCAGTTTTAGATAACATTTTAGTTGGCAGAAAACTTCACACAAAAACCAATTTTCTTGAAGTTGCATTTCAACTACCTAAAGTTAAAAAAGAAGAAAAGATTAATAGAGATAGATCTGAAGAAATAATTAGTTTTTTAGAGATTGAAGATATTAAAGATACACCAGTTGGGAAACTTCCATACGGATTACAAAAGAAAGTAGAATTAGGTCGTGCTCTTGCAACAGACTCATCTGTAATTTTATTAGATGAACCTATGGCTGGTATGAATGTTGAAGAGAAAAGAGATATGTGTAGATTTATATTAAAAGTAAATGACGAACTTGGCACAACTATGGTTCTTATTGAGCATGACATGGGTGTAGTAATGGATATATCAGATAGAGTTGTAGTACTTGATTATGGTAAAGTTATTGGCGATGGTACGCCTGATGAAGTAAGATCAAATCAAAAAGTAATAGACGCTTATTTAGGAGTAGAACACTAGGATAAATATATGGTTGATGAATTATTATTTTTTATGGAAGTTTTAGTTGGTGGTTTGCTTGCTGGAACTATGTATTCATTAGTAGCATTAGGATTTGTTCTAATTTTTAAGGCTTCAGCAACATTTAACTTCTCACAAGGAGCTATGGTTTTTTTCTCAGTGCTTGCTTTTTGTGGTTTCATGCAAGATTTTAACATACCTTTTGTACTTGCCTTTATTTTAGCTGCTCTTCTAATGGTAGTAGTTGGTTTGTGTACCGAAAGATTTGTTTTAAGACCTCTCATGAATGCCAGTGAGGACACGGTGCTAATGGCCACAATTGGTCTAGGATATGTTTTAGAAGGCTTGGCTCAAGCAGCATGGGGAGTAGAAGTAAGAAGATTAGATTTAGGTATAGGAGATTTTCCAGTACCGTGGATCGCTGATAACTTAAAATTATTCATTAGTGCTCTTGATATTACTGCGGGAGTTGTAGCTGCTATTATGATTATTGGTTTATTCCTTCTGTTTAAATACACAAAAATTGGTCTTGGTTTGAGAGCTGTTGCAGATGATGCAGGTGCCGCTAGTTCAATAGGAATTCCTTTAAAACACATTATGTTACTAGTTTGGTCTGCTGCTGGAGTTGTGGCATTAGTTGCAGGATGTATGTGGGGTGCAAGAGCTGGTGTTCAATTTGCCCTAGTTGACTTAGCTCTAAAAGCTTTACCAGTTTTAATTATAGGTGGTTTCTCATCTATTCCAGGTGCAATTATTGGTGGCTTGATCATTGGTGCAGTAGAGAAAGTCTTAGAAGTATACATTGGACCGTTTTTTGGAGGCGCAATTGAAGGTTGGGCTCCTTACGTTTTAGCGATATTCTTTTTATTATATAGACCGGAAGGTTTATTTGGAGAAAAAATTATTAGGAGAGTTTAATTTATGATGAAACCAGTATTTATGACTTATACAAAAAAAGACCTAATTAACTTAGCTGTTTGTATGGTTCTGAGTGTATTAGTAATTCCATCATTTATCACAACAGAATATTGGTACACTTCCATATTGATACCTTGGCTTTGCTTAGCTTTAGCTACAATTGGACAGCAAATAGTTATGGGTTACACAGGACAATTAGCTTTAGGTGCTGCTGGCTTCATGGCTGCAGGGGCCTTTGCAATGTTTAACCTTATTTTACGAGTGCCTGATTTAGGTTTCGTCGGTTCACTAATAGTGTCAGGTTTGATTGCTGCCGCTTTTGGAATTTTATTTGGTTTACCAAGTCTAAAAGTAAGAGGAATTTATCTGATGGTAGCAACATTGGCCTCACAGTTTTTTATTATATGGATGATAGATAAATTTGGTTGGTTTAAAAACTACGACTCATCGGGAATTATAACTGCACAAGACATAGTTATCTTAGGAAAGCCATTTACAACTCCATTAGCTATGTATTTTGTGTGTTTAGCTGTTACCACGATTTTAACTTTGCTAGCGATGAATATGGCTAGAGGTAGTACGGGTAGGAATTGGATGGCAGTTAGAGATATGGATATAGCTGCGGAGTCGATGGGAGTTTCATTATTAAGAACAAAAGTACAGGCCTTCGCAATTAGTGCGTTTTATTGTGGGGTTGCTGGTGCACTTTTTGCATTTTGTTATTTAAAATCTTTAGAACCAGTTGCTTTTGATATTAAACTTTCTTTTAAAATATTATTTATGTGTATTTTAGGTGGACTTGGTACAATAAATGGTGCTTTCATAGGAGCAGCATTTATTTTGCTTTTCCCAGTTCTTCTGAACGCAATTGGTAATAATGTTTTTCATGGTGCTATTGACGCTACAATAATATCTTCAATCGAGCAGGTAATATTTGGTGGGTTGATGATTATCTTTATGATTTATGAACCTTTGGGAATGGCAAAATTATGGGAAAACATAAAGCAAAAATGGAAGACAAAATACCCAAATATGAACATTAAAAATTTAACTTCTTCAATTGGTAAAAAATCTTAATAAGTGGATAAAAAAAAACTAATTTTTGCATTATTGGTTGGTATAATTATAGGATTGCTTGTAGAAAATAATTTTCTAATTGGTTAGATTTTTTTATTATACAATATCGTCTTTAACAAATTGATCATCAAAGGTATCTTTTTTTTATTAATTTTTTTTAAAATATAAGGAGCAATTTCTCTAGCCAATTGCTCACCCTCGACTGTATCTTTTGGCATAAACTTTTTTTTAGCTGCTGTAAATGTAAAACCTTTACCTAAAAAATCTCCCATTTTACTATTTCTTCCTCCCACAGCACTCACATAGAGATCACCAATTCCAGCAAGACCTAATATAGTTGACTGATCGCCTTTAAAATATTTAATCAAAAATTTCATCTCATTTACACTTTTTTGAAATAAATCTGATGCAGCATTTAAATTTTGACCTGAGCCTATAACCATTGCATAAATATTCTTAATTGCTGAGCAAATTTCTACTCCAATAATATCTTTTGAAAATTCAGTCAGATAATATTTTGTTGATATCTGTTTTCCAATCCATTTAGCTATTTTGATATTCTTATTTGCTATTACTACGCTTGTCTTATTTTTTCTTGCTAATTCTTTAGCCAGACAAGGTCCTTTTAAAACTGATACATTTGCAACATTATAATTATTTTTGAGTAACCCTGAAATAGTCAAGAGTTTTTTTCTTTTTTTATCATATTTTAGTCCTTTAGTAAGAACTAGTAATGGTGTTTTTATTTTTAAGTCTTTCAACTCTTTTCCAATAAAATCAATTCCAGCAAGACTTAAGGCCATAACAATTAAATCAAATTTTTCCTTTAAAATATCTTTTGAATATTTTTTATACTGTAACTTTTTTGGAAGATTAAGTTTTAGTGAGGAGTGAAATTTTTGCTTTGATGATAAGTTTTTAATAAAAGTTTTATTATATGGTTCTGTAATAGTAACTTTATTATTATTTTCCAAACACGGAACTGAAAAGGCAGAACCCATTGCACCACCACCAATGATTAATATTTTTTTCATATAGTTTTTCTTTGTATAAATATTAATATAGGTTTATTTATAGTTTGAATATAAAAAAAATTTAAAATGCAAAATCTCAAATGGAAATACTCCAAATTTTTGTTAAATAAAAACTTTCAATTTAGTAGAAACTATGTCCTAAAATATTTACCATCAAATTTATTAGTCAATTCTCACAAAAGTATATCTAAATGGAAAGGATATAGTCCAACTCCATTATTAAAGTTAAATAAATTAAATAAAAAACTTCAGCTTAAGAATATATTTTATAAAGACGAATCGAAACGATTTCACTTAAAATCCTTTAAAGCACTTGGTGGTGCTTATGCGGTAGAAAAAATTTCAAAGAAAGCTAACAAAATAATTGTTTCATCAGCAACAGCTGGTAATCATGGGAGATCTGTAGCATGGGGAGCAAAAAGACTAAAATTGCAGTGTAAAATTTTTGTTAGTCAATACGTGAGTGAATCAAGAGTAAAAGAAATTAAAAAATTTGGCGCTGAAGTAATAAGAGTAAGAGGAAATTATGAGGCATCATTAAAAGAATGCCAATTATTATCCAAAAAAAATAATTGGAAAATTATTCAAGATGTATCAACAAATAATTATAAATACATTCCTCAATTAACAATGGCTGGATACTCTATTTTAATCAAAGAAATTTCTAAACAAACTAATCAATATATTACCCATATATTTCTTCAGGCAGGGGTTGGTGGTTTAGCTGCAGGGTTAGTTGCTGGAGTAGCAAAATATTTTAAAAGAATTCCAAAAATCATTATTGTTGAACCAGATAGAGCCGATTGCGTTCTTCAAAGTGTCAAAAATAACAAGTTAAAGAAAATAAAGATAAGAAAAGAGAGCATTATGGGTGGTATGTCTTGTAATGAAATGTCTCTTGTGCCCTGGCAAATATTAAAAAAAGCTAGTAATTGTTGTGTCTCAATTTCAGATAAAAATGTTGCAAAAACAGTAGCTGGTTTAAAAGATAAAAAGTTCAGCAAAACTTCAATTGTAGGTGGTGAATGCGCTACTCCAGGGATTATTGCTTTAATTGGAATTTGCAACAACCAAAAAGCTAGAAGATTGATAAACCTTAATGAAAATTCAAATGTTTTAGTTATTGGATGCGAAGGTAATGCAGATGTTAAACTTTACAAACAACTGCTATCTAAGGGAAGAAAATAATTTTTATGACAAAAAACGCGATCACTTGGATAAGAGAGGATTTTAGAATTGAAAATAACCCTGCCCTTTCTTACGCAACCCAAAATCATGATAGCGTACTTGCCCTATACATTTACAACAAAAACGACTTTGATGCCAAAAGAGAGGCACAAAAATGGTGGCTTTCAAAATCATTGGAAATCTTTAAGTCTGAATTATCTAAATTTAAGATCAATCTTCAAATATTAGCAGGTGATGAGCTAGATATATTTTCAAAGATTAAAAAAAAAGACAATATTTCGATATATTGGAATAAAATTTATGAACCAGACGTAATTGCAAAAGGAAAAAAAATTAGAGATATCTTTGTTAAAAATCAGATTAATTACAAATATTTTAAAGGAAATATTTTAAATGAGTTTCAAGAAGTAACTAAAAATGATGGAACACCTTTTAAAGTATTCACTCCATTTTGGAGAAATGCTGAACAAAAATTTTTAGGATCACCGCCGAGTAAAAATTATAGTATCAAAAAAAAAACAAAGTCATTATCATTCTTTAAAGGTTGTATAGAGCCAAAAGATATTCTTCCAAGAAAAAATTGGTATAAAAAGTTTGAAAAATATTGGAAGGTTTCTGAGGAAGAGTCTAAAAAAATTCTAAAAAATCTAATTGATGGCAAAATTAAAGATTACGGAACTGCAAGAGATTATCCTTCTGTCGAGGGTACATCGAAATTGTCTCCTTATATCAAACATGGGCAAATTCACGTAAATACTATTTGGAAAAAGTGCAGTGAGATTAAATCGAAAGGAATTGGTTACAGAAAATATATTAATGAACTAGGTTGGCGTGAATTTTCACATAGTTTAATCAATTATTTTCCAGAATTTTTGAAAGGAAATTATAGAAAAGAATTTGATAAATTTCCCTGGGTCAAAAATGAAAAATTTTTAAAAGCATGGAAATCAGGTATGACGGGTTATCCGATTGTTGATGCTGGGATGAGAGAACTTTATGAAACTGGCTGGATGCATAACCGGATAAGAATGGTTGTGGGCTCGTTTCTGGTAAAACATTTAAGAATAAATTGGACTGAGGGAGAAAAACATTTTAGAAATTGTTTATTAGATTTTAATAAAGCTAATAATGTAGCTCAATGGCAATGGGTTGCTGGTTGTGGCGCTGATGCAGCTCCCTATTTCAGAATATTCAATCCTATCCTTCAAGGTGAAAAATTTGATAAAGAGGGAAAGTATGTAAAAAAATGGGTGCCAGAATTAAGTAAGGTTCCACAAAAATTTATTCACAAACCATGGGAGATGGAAATTAAATATCAAGAGGCAATAAATACAATTATTGGAAAAAGTTATCCAAAACCAATTGTTATTCATGAGCAAGCAAGAGCCTCAGCTTTAAAAGCGTTTCAAACTTTAAAAAATTAGAAACCGCTCTCTCTAACTATTAATGAAAATATATTTTTAAACATTTTTAAGAACGGGCTATATCTATAACCATCAATATGCACATAACCTGGCACCTCCCATTCAATCAAATCATTTTTATCAATGGTAGAAAAAGTGACCTGATAATGAGCTGACATTGGTCTATTTTCATACTCCTTATTTGTAGTGTTTCTTGTAGCTATAGGTCCATCAAATTTTGAAGATAAAGATAAATAAGGAAGAATAGAAATTGCAGATCTATCTAAATTCTTGGATACCAATTTAATCCTAGAGTGTTCTCCATTAAATGGAATAAAAACTGCATATTCATTAATTTTAAACCTATCTAATTCACTCTCTTTTAAATAACCCACAACTGAACCTGGTCCATATTTACTAACTCCACCAAGCGGATCTAAATTGCTGACCCATTGATTTATAGATAAATTGGAAAAATCCTTAATTTTTCCATTAACAGGAGACTTAAGTAATAATTTCGATTTTGTTTTACTAAGACCATCTAATTCATTTTGAAGAAAGATTAATTGTTGCTGAACTATCATATATTCATTGAGGTTGTTGGCTAACTTACTAAGTCTATTAATTTTGGTTTTTGTTAATTTTATTTTTCTTCTAACCTTATCAATTTCTAAATTTAAATCAGGTGATGACAATTCAATCAATTTCTGTCCTTTTTTGACATCTTGATTTTTTGTTACAAAAATCTCCTTTACCTTAGCAGGATATGGGGAATAAAATTTTGTATATTGTTCAGAAACATATACTGCAGGAATTTTAATCGATGATTTCCAAGGAAAAAATAAAATTATAAATAAAACAAAAAAAATTGAGAGCAGTCTTTTTGTTTTAAAATTAAATTTAATTTGAGATTTAAGATTATACCAATTTTTAATTTCAGTAATTATAGGTCTTAAAATAAACCAATAAATTTCAATTACAAATAAGATAATACCTAAAGTTTTAAATGCTAAATGATAAACTAATAGGGCGATCCCTAAAAATATAAAAAATCTATAAACCCATGTCAGCCATGCGTAAGAAATAAACGTCCAGCGTCTCGTGGGATTTAAATCTTCAGGTGGTGGATGATTAAAACCAAATAAAATTTCTCTTAATTGCCATCTTGCAAGAGCAAATGATCTAGGTTGCAAATTCTCAGCTTTAAGCCAATCAGAAAAAACATAATATCCATCAAATCTCATAAAAGGACTGACGTTGATAGCTAGTGATGAAATCCAACTTGTAGTGGCAATAAAAAATACAACACTTTTTAAGCCACCATCTGGAAGTATGGCCCATAAAAAAGTTGAGATTAACGCGAGATGAAGTTCAGTTAAAATCCCCGCAAAATTAATTAATAATCTATCTTTATGATCCCTCAGTCTCCATGCATCAGAGGTGTCAGTATATAAAAATGGAAAGAAAACGAGAAAAGCTATACCGATTGAAGATACTCGACACCCAAAATATTTTGAGACAAAAGCATGACCAAGCTCATGTAAAGATTTAACAAAAACCAATGTAATTAAATAAAGTATTAATCCTTGAAAAGAAAAAAAATATAAAAATGTATTTTTAAAACTTTCAATTTGCTGGATAACAAGACAAATACCAACAAAACCTAATATGTAAATTAAATTTCTAATTTTTTTTGATCCAAGTATTTTTGCATATCTCAGATTTCGACCAAGCCATTCGTCAGGTTTTACCAAAGGTATTTTAAAAAAAAGATAACTATGAATTAAAAATAGTAACCAATTTTTTTTTTGTGCATTTTTTTGTTTTAGTAAAATATTGTCAAACTGTCCTCTTGGTTGAATAATTAGATTATTTAATTGTAAAAAATTTATAAATTTCTTTATCTCTTCACTATCAGCTTCAATACCATCACGATTAATTTTTTTTTCAAAAACTTTAATATCATCACCCCCACTCCAATTTTTAATTAATCTAAAAGCTGTAAGTCCCAGAGTAAAATATTTGTTTCTTAATGCATCATACAGTAGCCAAGCAGGAGAGCCATCTTCTCTGCTATTTCCTCTTAGTATTTCTAAATCTTCTCTTAAATATGGAACGATCATATGCCGATTAATTGTCGAATAAATGTAATTGGTTTTCTAAATAAATAATAAAATAAAATAGTTCTATCTCCGTAAACCTTAGCTGTTCCTCGTAGACCTATTCGCGGGGTATTCTTATTGCCCTCAAAACTAGATATTAACTTATATGAGAGAACTTCTTCAGGTGAGAGCTCTGGCTCATAAGTAGATCTTAAAATCTTACCTTTGTAAGAACTCATAGGATTTATATCTAAAAAGATATTAGCATCTGCATTTTCGTTGATAACGATTGAGTCTTTTACTGGCAGCCATATAAGAAATTCAATATTTGTAGGATCTGCAATAGTCAATATTTTTTCACCAACGGATACGGGCTTACCTTGCCAATCAGATTTTCTATCCACAATAACTACACCTTTTTTTTCAGCATATATTTTTGAATTTTTTAATTTTCTTTCTGCAGAACTTAACTCTACCCGTCTTAAATCAACTTGTGCCATAAGTTCTGCCAATCTTGATTTTTGTTCATTATCAGTAAAAGATGATTGCCTTGTTCTTAGAAGTTCTTTTTCAGAAACTTGCAGTGATTGTTTTGCGAGATTAAATTCATTTAACAAGTCAATATCTTCTAATAAAACTAATAAATCTCCTGGTTTTGTTTGATCATTATTATTTGCAACAATTTTTTTAACTACTCCGTCAAATGGGGATGTAATCAAAAAAGGATTTTTTGCTACCACCTCAACCGGAGCAGTACTAGTCATTCGAACTGGGAAAAGAAGTATTAATATAATTACCGAAATTGTAATCCAACGTTTTTTTCCAGTAAAATTTTTTTTGAAAAAATCTCTAATTGAGTAATTGACTAAAAATGTATTGTAAGCATGGCCATAAGTTCTTGATAAATGTGAAATCAATTCATTTTCATTCTCAGAAAAAATTTCATTTCGAGCTAATAAAAGAAATCCTTGTAGACCCCTTTGAGGTGAAAAAATTGGAATACGAAGTAAATATTGAGGAATATTTTTTGGTTTTTGTTTTTTGATTTTTTTTGAGAATTTATCTAAATCAATTGGTTCAATCTCCTTAAGATTTTGATTGGATTTATGATTAACAATGCTTTCAACAAACGTAATTAATGGTGCAGTTCTATCAACTGAGGCGATATCTGATACTGCCTCCACATGATATTTATCTGTTGGACTTTTAAGTAATAAAAATGAGGTAGTGTAATCAATTATCTCCCTTGTTTCATTTACAACAAGAAAACTTAATTCATCTTTACTTTTTGCCTCTCTAGTTTTTTTTTCTAGGCTAATTAATCTTGCAATTTTAATATTTTTATCTTGGCTCAAAATTTAACAATCCCACTCATTCCTGGAATTAAACTCTCATATTTTTCGTTAAACTGAGCTTTTAATTCAATTGTTTGACTAGCAGCATCTACTGCAGCACCTAAACTAATTATTTTTGCATTTAGCTCATCTCCTGTCTCATCAATAATGATTTTGACATCATGACCTTTTTTCAACCAACTCAACCATTTACTTGGCACAACAACTGCTGCTTCTAAAAGTCCATCGCCAACAATATCCATTAATGGCTGTCGCTGTTCTATGCTCGTATATACATTGGTGTAAACATCCATCACTCTTCCATCATACGGAGCTACAATATTACATCTTTCGACATTAAGTTTAGCAATAGTTAATTCTGCTTCAGCTTTTTTAAGAGCTGACTCAGATAATTGATATTGTAACTCTCCAATAGATCTCATATCCAAAAGTTCTTTATCATTCTTAAGTTGAACTTGTGCACTTTTATGATCTGCCTTAATGACTTCTAATTGCGCATTATACAATTTGCAGTCAAAACTAATAAGAGTGTCACCTTTTTTGAATGCATCTCCCATTAAAAAATTTATCTTTTCAACTCTTGCTGCAATCTCACTTGAAATTGATACCTTTTCAGTAGCAATTACTAAAGTTCTTGCTTCTCTGATTTCTTCCTCTGTAGTAGCGTTATCATGGTTATCTGCTTGTGCAAAATTGATAAGTAAAAATAAAATTATAAAAATTAGTTTTTTCATAGATCAATATAGAATACTGCTTACAATCTATCTATTAATTGAGAGCCATAATTATCCCAGTCAGAATATTCTTTTGATAATTGGGATGATAGTGAGACAAATTTAGTTTCATTTTCTATAATATTTTTAGTTTCTTGAGCATTTTCATTTGCAAAATCTAATTTGATATCTTTAACTGATAACTCACCGTTAGGATTTTCTATAATAACTTTCAAATCTACCGACTTAACATTTTCTGGTGGTGATGCTGTTACTTTTCCTGTTTTTGGATCATATTTAATCCACTCAGGAAGTTCTTGTCCGTTATTTAAAACAACTTTAAAATTTTGCCAAGGGAGTTCAACTTCAAAGTTTTCATTTTCAACTTTAGCTTCAAAATTTAAAAGTTCATCAGGTTCAATTGTTTTTACTAATTCTTCTACTGAGTCAATTTCGTTTAATACCTCTGTTTTAGTTTTATTAATTTTTCCTGCTTCATTAACAGAGTTCAGTTTTACAGATCCATCATTTTTAACTTCAAGTTTTTTTGCTCTGTCTATTTTTCTAGATTGTTTTAATATTTCTTTATCTTCAGCAATTTTTTTCGAGTCAATAACTACTGTTACTTGCTTTTTATTATTATCTACATCAACAGCGATTATCTTAAACTCCACCATCTTCATACCTTTAGGAATATCAGTTTTTGTTTTTCCAGTTTTTGGATCAATTTTGATCCAATCTGGCAAGGCGCTTCCATCTTTCATTTCACCATAGTACTTCTGGACCTCTTTTCCCTCGTCATTAAAAACTTTGAATTTTACCTTGAGTGCTTTATCCGAATGTTTTGCAATAATTTTATCAACATAGATATCCATATCTTTATCTTTAAGTTCTAAAGAATTCGATTCTGCAACTAAGTCTACGAGTTTCAATCCTTGATTAAATTCTGCATTTTTAGCTAATTTAGATTTAGGTATCTTTAATTCTTTTCGTTCAAGTCTTTTTTCTCTTTTTAATTTTTTTAATTGTCTATCTTCTTCTCGCTTTTGTCTTTTTTCCTCTCTTTTTTCTTTCTTAGGTTTTTTTACTTCATCAGGATTTGGCTCATTTGTAGCATCTCCATCGATACCTGTTATTGTAAAAGTTATTGTTCCAATATCTATTGCTTTAGATCCAGCATTTGTTTCATCATCCATAACTTTATAAGAAAAAACATCTGTTGCAGTTTCACCTGCTCTTAAAGCAATTGTTGCTGCATTTCCTGTTACACTATAAGTGTAAGCTCCTGCGCTACCTATAGTTAAGTTACCATACGTACCTGATACAGCACTACCGACATTTGAATTTGCTAATGTTGACCCTTCAGCACCCGCACCAACTCCTCTAATCCCTAAAGCTGATGAAGCATCATCACTATCTGTATCATTTGTTAAAACATTTCCTGTAGCATCGTCATCACCCGCTGTAATACTATCTGTATCATTCACTGCAACTGGTGCAGCGTTTACTGAAATTGTAATTGTACGCGTATTGTCCCCAACGACTGTGCCATCATAAGCTTTATAAGTAAAACTATCATCAGCTTCAGAATTAGCATCTGGAGTATATCTTAAATTACTAATGTTTGTTACTGTATCGTTAACAGAGAGTGCTGCCCCATTATTTATTTTTGTTAATGTTCCCGAAGATGGTAAAGATTTAATTTTTATACCAACACTATTATCATCTGCATCTACATCAGAATAATTAGTAAAATCAGAGTCAGCAAAATCTTTTCTAATATTTAATGAAGTTCTTGCTCCGTGAGTAGCGTCAGTATTATTTTCATTTATATAAACTGTTTCATTTCCTGCAGTAGGTTTATTGTTAGCTCCTAAAATTGTTATTGTAATATTAGCTGTAGTCGTTGCAGTTCCATCGCTTAATGTATAAACAAAAACATCAGTTACACTATCACCAGCATCTAAGGTTGATGAGGCTGAATTTGCAACATAAGAATAAGAACCATCAGCTCCAATTGTTAGTGTACCATAAGTACCCACTACAGATGTTCCACTGCTGTTATAAGAACTTCCAGCAGATACTGACGAATTAGTTCCACCACTTTTTTTAATTTGGGTTATGGTTAAAGAGGCTGAGGCATCAGCATCACTGTCAGTATGTGTACTAGAACTCGTATCAATTACATCTCCTGAATGTTCTCCAGTTGCGTCAATACCTCCAGATTGATTAGCATTTGCGCTATTTGCTACAGTTAAAGTACCTTCTTCAACGATTACTCCCTCATCATTTTGTGCAACAGGATCATCATTCACTCCTGTAACTGTAATAGTTAAAGTAGCTGTTGCTCCATCTGCAGTATATGTAAATACATCTGTGACTACATCACCTGCATCTAAAGCATCAGCTGCAGATTGATCAGCTGTATAAGTATAAGTACCATCCGCTCCAATTGTTAAAGTTCCATAAGTTCCAACAACAATACCAGGTTCTCCTCCAGAGTCTGTATATGTAGAACCAGATTCAATGGTATCTGAGTTTCCATTTGTGTGAGAAATATTTGTAACCACTAAACCATTAGAATCAGCAGTGTCATCTGAAATAACTGTGCCTGCTGAATTTGTTAAATGAGTAACTGTTCCATCTTCAACAACTGCATCCGTATCGTTTACTAATGAAATTGAACTTGCAACTGTAAAAGTAAGTGTACCGACATCGAAACCAAATGAGCCTGCGTTTGTTTCATCATCACGGGTAGTAAACGTAAAAGTATCGGTTGCAGTACTACCAGCAGAAATATTATTTGTGGCATTAGCCGTATACGTATAAGTACCGTTTGCAGCAATATTTAATGAACCATAGGTTCCTGAGACTGAAGATCCAACTCCTGTTCCATTAGTGACAATGGTATTATTCGAGCTTTCATTACCTGAAGCGACACCCGTAACAACTAAAACACTATCAGCATCATCACTATCGGCAACACCATCATGAACGTCGCCAGAACTTGTTCCACCCGCAGATACAGTTGAGCCAACTGTTGTGTCAGTGACATTTGGCGCAGCGTTAACAGAAATTGTCATTGTATAAGCTGAAGAGCTGTATTCTGTTCCATCGTGAACTTGGAAACCAAAAGTTACATCATTTTCTGAATTTGCTGCTGGCGTAAATCTTAAGTAATTATTTGCTATATCTGATGCTGTTATTTCTTGATTTAATGTAACATCCGTCCAAGCTGATCCATTGTAACATTCTAAAGCCCCTGCACTTTCTAACGTGGTAATTTTAATTTTTGATAAACTATCACCATCACTGTCTGAAAAATTAAAATCACTTGCTGCAAATATTTTTGTAATATTAGATGGTGTTCTATCCCCTGCTGAAGAGACTTGGTTGTTTTCATTAATATATACTGTTGAGTCTAATGCGGTAGGTGCATTATTCGTTGAATTAACAGTTATTGTAAGTGTAGCTGTATGAGTAGTGCTACCATCAAATAAAGTATAAGTAAAAACATCAGTTCCAGCACTTGAATTTGCTATATATTGATAAGTACCATCAGAGCCAATTCTTAAAGTACCATAACTTCCAGTGACACTTGTATAGCCAGAGTTATAGGCAGTTCCTGGATTAACAGTGGTAGCACTGCCACTTGCTGTAGTTGCAACTACGCTTGATACACTTAATGAAGCACTGGCATCAGCATCTGTATCTCCATGTAAAACATCATCTGTACTATCAGTAACTGTAAGTGTTTGACTAGCATCAACAGAATTTGTTTCAGCATCTGCAACTGGAGTATCATTAACACCTATTACAGTGATTATTAAAGTTGCTGTATCAGTATTACTTCCATCAGAAACTGTGTAAGTAAAACTATCCGTGACGATATCGCCAGCATCTAATGCTTCAGCAGCAGCTAGATCGGCTACATATGTATACGATCCATCCGCACCAATAGTTAAAGTACCATAAGTACCAGTTTTTGATGTTCCACTTGAATTATATGAACTGCCACTTGAAACTGCTGAATTAGAACTTCCTGTTACTGCAATTTGTGTAACTGTTAAGGAAGAGCCTGTATCATCTAACAAAACATCGCCATCATGCTCATCATCAATATCGATTAAATTAAATGGTGATTTTAAGGAATGTACATCTACTGTTTCCCCAGCTTCATCAAGAACTAACATTTTTAATCCACCATCAGTGAAAACAATGCCAAATGGATCAATAGTTGTTGTTAAAGTAATGTATCCATCTAAAGACACACCTGAAGAGACATCCCAAGCAGTAGTAAGGTTATATTGATAAATTCTTTCACCTGACGTATCGCCCACGAATAATTTTTTACCATTATCGCTTAATGCCAAACTTCTTGGATATGTAGTATCACTGATACTCAAAGTTGCAGATGATGCTGATGAAGTTACATCATATGCTGTTGCAAAAGTAATCTGACGTACTTCACGGGCGTCATCCTCTAAAAAGTAGAACTTTGTTCCATCACTACTTACTGCAAGACTTTTTACATCATCAAGACCTGTATTATAACTATTACTTGCTGATGGTGATACAAGACTAATTGTTGAAACATCATAAGCGGTACTTAAATCATAAGAATGAATCCAATATTCATCTACACCATCCCAGTTTGCTACAAAAAGTTTTGTACCATCAGAATTCCAAGCATGACCAACTGGCCAGTCTCCTGCTCCAGAACCTAAACTATCACCAGTATCAAAATCAAGATTAGCTGAAGTTGGAGAGCCAGATATAGATGTTGGATCAAATGCTGTGCTTAAAGTCCATTGATGAATTTTGTCAATTTGATAATCTGTCTTAAACATTTTTTTTCCATCATGGCTAAAACTAATACCCGATCCGTGAGTATCATCGCCGACTGTAAGACTTGTTGATGAATCGATTGCATCATTAACCTCATAGGTTTGATTTTGTTCTGTTTCGCCATCGGTTACGGTAATAGTATCATTTTCATTAACTGTAGCCGTATTAGCTGCTGCTGATGCTGAAGCAACTTCACCTTTAACTAAGACCCTGACATAATCTCCACCTCCAGTATTTTTTGCACCAACGTGAAGAACTCTGTTATCAGTGCCACCTACAGCTATCCAATCACCACCTTTAAAGTCCCCATAACCCCAATCAACAGTATCATTGTAATTTTCATTGAACACACGCCAATAAGTATCTTCAAAACTCCTATTATCATTAGCATTGGAGGTTGGATAAGTATTATTGTTTGGATTATGCATATCTATACCGCCTGTATTAGAAGATAATTTCATAGTTTGATTATCATTTTTTAGTATTCCAATAATTTCACGATCAAATTTTACCTCAGCTATTTTATTATATCTGTCGCTATTGCTACCGAAATGAGCGTCTAACGCTACCATATAAACATCCATTGGGCCCTCGTCAGCATCAGCACTTGAACGCGTTGTTTTTAGTTCGTAATGATGAAAGTCTGTATCATTAATTAACCTTCTATAAGAATATCCCGAATTACTATTCCACTGACTTTCAGTTTTATCATTCGAAAAGTGATTATCAGGTTTTCTTGCTATTACGCTACCACTAGTAATTCCTGTTTTTTCTAAAACTACTGTAAATCTACCTACATTATCAGAATGATTCTTACCACCTGTACCAAATGTTCCTGAATTGTAAGTCATATAATAGTTCTGCCATTGATTACTGTTATTAGGATTGTGATCTCTTGAAGATTTAAAATCGTATGCATTTCTATCTGCAGTACCTGTAAAAGCTGCCATTGCTCCTCTGATAGATGTTATTCCATCTACACCAACAGTGACTGTAGCTGCATCCGTGTCTGCACTCGCAGTTCTGTACATGGCAAGATCATGTTGATAATCAGTATGGTTAATATTTTTTGTATCAATATGTCCAACTTTGATTTCAAGTTTCCAGTCACCACTCTTACCTGTAACATCATCTGATGCAGCAATATCTGCTTTGGTAATTTCAGAAATTTTATTAATTAAAATTTTACCACCTTCGGTGCTTGCAACATTACATCCATAGAATAAAATATCTCCATCATCAGTTAACGATTGACCTATCGATCTCAACGTATGGTTGTACGATTTAATTGTATCATTTGAAAGTGTTGCATTACCAAATAAAATTTTTCCAGCACTACCATGGCCAATTATATGTAATGAGGATATATCAGCATCATTTTTTAAAACTTTATCAATTTTTTTAAAACCATCTTCATTTGATTGAATGAGATAAACTTCTGTATCCTCATTAAAAGCATCTATTAATGTTTGATAATCTTGTACTTGCGAGTCTATGAAAACAACTTGTTTTCGATCATTTCTTTTTTGATCTCTTGCGACTTGATCAAATGGTAATTTTTGAGAATTATCCTCAATTTTGTTTTCTGATAATTTTGAAATTTTTTGATTTTTATTTAATAATTGTTCTTTGTTTCTCTCATCAATAACATCTAAAGCGATTGAAGCCCCTGCTCCATCGAGCATTATTCTTTGCTCTAAAGCCTCAATAAATATTTTTTTTTTATTTTCCTTCATAAAAATAAATTATAAGTCATATAAGCGTAATCAAAAACATCTTGCTACCATAAGTCATTATAAAGCTCTCAAAAAAGACTTTAATTTATTACTCTTTTTAACGAATGACCCAAAATGAACATATATTAATTTCAATTTAAAGTATATATAAATATCTTTTGAAAATGTTTAACAAGTCAATAATTTCGCTTTTAACTATTCTAATCATACTATCATCTTGCGCGCGAAGTCCAAAAGAAATTACTTTAAATGAGACTAACGAAAGAGTTGAGAAAGACATTTTAAAAATTGAACAAATCAAAAAAGAAAATGAAACTTGGGAAGATAATATTAAAATAGATTTATATACAGCAATTGCTCTTGCTATAAAAAATAATAGAGAGTTAAAAATAAAACAACTCGAGACAGGGATTGCATATAGACAAATTGATAAAGTTGAGTTCGAAATGTTGCCAGCTATTGCTGCTAATGCAGGTTATTCGGGTAGTGAAAGATATAACGCGAGCGCGAGCGCTACTGTGCCGACTACAGATTTGGCAGGATCTATTGGAACTTCTTTTTCAACTTCAAGAGAAAGAGATGTCAATTCTCAGGATATAGGTTTTACATGGAATGCTCTAGATTTTGGTTTATCATTTATTAGAGCTGGTCAAGAAGCCAATCGGTATTTGATCACAGAAGAAATGGAAAGAAAAGCTGAACACAATATTGTGCGAGACGTAATTAAGGCTTACTGGAATACGATTTCCGCAGATAAATTAATTAAAAAATATGATCCATTGTTAATAGAAGTTGATAAAGCATTAAACGACTCTCAAAAAATTGAGGAATTACTTTTAACCAAGCCAATGGATGCTTTATTGTATCAAAAAGAATTATTAGATATTCAACGGGCTCTTCAATCTCAAAAAGAAATATTTATTGATGCAAGAATTCAGCTTGCAGGTTTAATGGGGTTATTACCAAATCAAAAATTTACTATAATTCCAACAGATGATCCACTGACTATTCTGAATATGGACCTAGAAGGTATGGAAAAATATGCTTTGATTAATAGACCAGAACTTATAAAGAGCCATTACGATGAAAAAATTTCTATACAAGAGACAAAAGCCAGTATGTCATCTTTATTGCCAGGTTTAAATTTTAATGCTGCGTGGACACATTCATCAAATGATCACTTAATGAATAAAACAAATCTTGAATATGGATCTGTTATGGGAGCAAATTTATTAAATGTATTTATGTATCCAAAGGTAAAAAGAATTAATGAAACTAATACAGAGGTTATAAGAGAAAAAAGATTAGCTTTATCAATGGCTGTGTTATCACAAGTTCACTTAGCAAATATTGATTATTCGTTGGCTCTTGAAGAATATGATACAGCTGAAAGATACTATCAGGTTTCAAAAAAAATAACTGAACAAATCAAAAATGCACAAAAAATTGCAAGATTTGGAAATTTAGAATTAATAAGAGAACAAGCAAGTTTACTAGTTGCTGAGTTAAGGTATGACATTGCTTATTCTAAGTTACAACACGCTATTGGAAAAATTTATACCTCCGTAGGCGTAGACATTACAAGAGAAACTGTTCAGAACATTAATTTTAAAGATTATGCGTACATAATTAAAAATAATTTTAAAACTTCTGGTAAAAGATATTACGCCAAAATAAAAAAACCAATCAAAAATCAAAATCCTGTTGTAAAAAAGAATGTTGAAGGAAGAACAAGTCAATTTTCATTTGCTGAAAATACTTTTGAATTAGATGGCGAAGGTAGAACAATTTACGATGCAATATTAAGTAATGATAAACCGTTGCCAAACTGGATTACCTTTTTACCATCGCAAAAAATGTTCTTGGTAAATAATCTTGATAAAGACAATACTGAGGAATTGAAAATCAAAGTAATAGCAAAAAACATTGACACTCGTGTAGAAGATACTTTTACCTTAATGGTGGATCCTGAACTAAGAGCTATGAGACTGGAAAACGAGAAAAGACTTAAAGAACAAAGAAAATTGGCGAAAAAGAGAAAACAAGAAGAAATAGAAAGATTGAAAGCTGAGAAAATTTTAGAAGAAGAAAAGGCGAAAAAAGAGGGAGAATTATTAGCTAAACAAGAAGCTGAAGCTGAGAAGCAAAGATTAATTGAAGAAAAAGAACAGGCTGAATTACTAGCTCAAAAAGAAGCTGAGGAACAAAGATTGATTGATGAAAAAGAGCAGGCTGAATTATTAGCTAAAAAAGAAGCAGAAGAACTAAGGTTAATTGAAGAAAAAAAGGAACAAGAATTGTTAATGGTCAAAAAAGCAAGAGAAGAACGTTTGCTTGAACAAAAAAAACAAAAAGAATTATTAGCGAAACAAAAAAGAGAAGAATTAAATAAAGTTACTGAAAATGAACTATTAGCATTAAGAGAACAGTTATATGTACAGCTCGTTGGAAATAAAAATGAAAGCCTGTATGAAACGCTTTATGGTAAAAATAATTTTGATAAACCTACAATCAGTTTAATTAAAGCTAAAGATATTGAAGCTAAGATTAATAAGATGTTATTAAATTTAGATCTAAATAAAAGAATCGATGTCACGAAAAGTATAATACAGGATTTATTTAAATCAGACTTTAAAACTGAAAACAATGAAGTGATCGATTTTAAAACTCTTAATTATCGAATGAATATGGAAAGATCAATAATTGATAAATTAGATAACTATCCCAATAAATACAATTTTAACTGATTATGGAAAAAAAATTAGTTAAAGAAATAAATATAAAAGTAAATTCAAATCAAAAAAAAATTAAAGGCTCCATTTTTTCATCTAATACAAATCTTAAAAAAAACAATATTGTTAAATCTGGTCATAAAATTTCTGGAAAAATTTCATTAAAAAAAGATTAGTAATATAATTTATAAATTGTATTCTCTAGATGTTAAATCATACAATCGACTTATTGTACGCTCAAAAGGAGCTTTAAGTGCTTTTGAAGATGTGAAATTTTCCAAACTTTGAGCAGCTGTAGTAGCCAAAGGAATATCTTTATCGTGAATTATATCTAATAATGTAATAAATCTCTGTTGTTGATCTGAATTAGTATTGTTAAACAATGGAATTTCCTCAATAACTATAAATTTAGAATTTTTTACTATTTCTAAATAATCCTCAGCTCCTAAATTTCTATTACAAAGTTCATCAAAGTTAAATCTACAAATCCCCTCATAAAAGTTTTGTATTATAAAATCTCTCCCCTTAATATTTAAAATCTTAGGAGAGTTTTTTTTTTCTTTTGTAATAATTCTAAAAAATTTTTTTATTTTAAAATTGGTTTCTTGATTTAAAGGAAAAAAAAATCTTTGTTTTTGATTTTCTTTTGATTTTCTATAGTCATCCTCAATTTTTAATTCATAATTGATAGCATTTTTTTTCATTATTTCTATAAATGGTAAAAATTGGTCTCTCTGCAATCCATCTTTATACAATTCTGATAATTCAATATTTGAGGTAAGTATAATCTTGATATTTTCTTTAAAGATTTCTTCAAAGAGCTTTCCTAAAATCATAGCATCTACGATATTAGTAACTTGAAATTCATCAAAATAAATAAGTGATACTTTTGATTTTAAATCTCTAACAAAGATGCTTACTACATTCTCTTGATTTTTGTCTTTTATAGTGTGGACAAAATCATGAAACTCTAACATAAATTCATTAAAGTGAAGTCTTTTCTTATCTTGATTAACTAAATCAAAAAAAAAATTTAAGATCATTGTTTTGCCAACACCGACACCACCATGAAGATAAAAAGCTTTTTTTGAACTTTTTTTTTTAAAGATTTTGAATAAAGTAGACGTAAAATTTTCATTAAAATAATCTTGTAATTTTTTAATTACATTAATCTGATTATGGTTGACTTCTAAATTTTCAGATTCACAATATAGTTTAAATTTTTCTTCAAGATCCTTTGGCATCAATCTTTTTTAGGCTTAAAGTCAATACCATATTCTGATCTTGGTCCCTTTCTTAATCCAAACGGTCCAGATATAAATATTGTTAAAGGTTTTGTGCCTGGTTTTATATCAACTCTGTGAAGATTGTTTGCCGATCTAAATCCAATATATCCAGGTGGTCTCCAAAATTTTCCTGTGCTTAGTGTCTCCCAGTAACCATCTCTTAATATTATTGTTATATAAGGAAAGGTATGATTATGTACTCCTTCCCCATGGTCATCTGCTAACATTTCATGAATTAAAATATTGAATGGAAACCATTTTGGTCTGTGCCTCATTAAAACATAATATCTATTCATCCAAGGTTTTGCTTTATGGAATTCTGGATGAGAAGGTCCCCTATCTAGGACTATTTTCTTTCTACCTATTTTTTCTAAAAATTTTAAAAACATTTTATTCGTATTGTATAATGGCACCATTCTTAATCATAAATAAATGATTATTATATAAAAACGGTTTAGACATTATTTTTCCAGTAATTTTTTTGACTTTTTTTATATTACCAGTTTTAAGATCTAAAATAATTAATTTACCATCACTATTAGATAAATATATCTTATCCTGACTTATTGAAAATCCTATTGGTTTAATTTTTTTTCTATTTTTTTCTTTGTAAATCTTATAGACATCTTTAATCTTAATTATGTTTCCTTTTTCTTTATCTATCACAAATAAATAGCCATCATCTGAAAATGTAATAATTAAATTTTTGATAAGAATGGGGGTCAAACTTGAGCTGACACCATTAATCCAATTTAATGAGCCATTTTTTAAATCTACAGAATAAAATTCATTTTTATTATTTGAAAAAAAAATACTTTTTCCCTCTGAAACCAGCTTCGAATTTTTAAAATTATAAGTAATGTTAATAATATCGCTGCTTTGAGTGGGAAGTTGCCACAATAAATTTCCTGAGGATGTATCTACTGCTGTTAAGTCACCTAAATTATTTATAAAATAAACACTATTTTCAAACACAAATAAGGAATTTTTTGTATTTGTTATTGTCAATGTTTTTTGAGTTTCGTAGTTCCAACATTCAGAACCATCTTCTATAAAAAAACACCTTAGAACATTCTTAAGATCAATTACAAAAAATCTATCATCAACTGTTTTGATTTCAGAATTAAAAGGATAATCATTCTTTTTTTTCCAGATCAAATTTCCATTTTCTGAGTTAATTAAAAATATATTTGATAAATTATCAACAACTATAAGTTTTTTATTTAACAACGCGAAAGAAAGTTTTGGATTATTTTTTTTTTCAAATTTGGAATAATAGTTTTTTTTCCAAATAATTTTTTTATCATTATCAAATCTGATAATTGAACCTTTATTATCAAAAAAAACTATCCCATCTTTTAAAAATAAAGGAGTTAAATCTGTGTCATTTTCATTGTTGAACTTAGAAAATTTGAAGTTTTTGATTTTTTTTAATTTACCAGAATAATTTTGTATTCCGAAATTATTTCTATTATCTATAATTTTATTTTGAACATTTACCTGTGATAAATCTAAACTAATATTTGGATTTAATTCCTTATAGGAAATTTTTTTTTCATCTAATATAATTTCAATATTCTTATCAACTTTGTTCTTTTCTTTCTTATTCCAGATCTTTGAATTTTCATTTAAGGAGCAATTCGCCAAGATTAAAGATACTAAAAAAAAAATAAGAATTCTAATCACTTAAATCTCTGTTTAATCTTTTTTGTGCTTCTGTAACTATGCTTGGGTTTGATTTTTTTGAATTTATAATCTGATTAAAAAAATCCTTAGATTTCAATTTTTGATTTTTCGAATAAAAAAACTCTGCTATCAAATACAGTGCATGAGAACTCCAAATGCTTTCGGACTTAATAATTGGATTTAAAATTTCTAGCAATTCATTTTCTGATACTTGATCAGCATTATACAAACCCTTTTTATAAATAATTAAATTTTTAATCTCTTTATCTAATGAAGTCTTGTTAATTAAAGTATCGAACAAAGTGTTTATTTCACTTGGATTTGGAATTAAATTATTATCTAAAATGAAATATAGTGAAAGTGGTGAATAAGTTGCATCTTTCAGTTTAATTATTTGTTTTAGTTTATCTGTAGTTTTTTCTTTATTATTACTATTGTAATCTATTATTGTTGAGTAGAATAAATTAGAAACTTTTTCTCGCTGATAATCTTTAAACTCTCCGTATCCAAAAAAAGATATAATCAATAGCACAATAGTGATTAGAAAGATTAATATTTTTTTTTTGTTATTTAAAAAAAAATTTTTTATTTTTTCTTTTCTCGTGTTCGAATTAATTATTGAAATATCTTCATCCATACTAAATCATATTGCGAAGGACATACTGCAAAATTCCCCCATTTTTGTAATACTCAAGTTCATTTTTGGTATCAATTCTGCATAAAGTTTCAATTTTTTTTATTTCACCTGATAAATATTTAATTTCTAATTTTACTTTATCTGATGGATTTAATCCTTTTTCTAAATTAATTACGCTAATCAATTCAGAACCTTTTAAATTTAAATTTTTTCTGTTTATATTACTAATAAACTGAAGAGGCAATACACCCATACCTATGAGATTTGATCTATGAATTCTCTCAAAACTTTCAGCTATTACAGCTTTTATGCCTAAAAGCTTTGTACCCTTCGCAGCCCAATCCCTTGAAGATCCTGTCCCATATTCCTTACCACCAATGACAACTAAATCAGTCTCTCTTTTTTTATATTCAACAACAGCATCATAAATCGGCATAACTTTTTCTTCTGGATACAATTTTGTAAAACCGCCTTCAGTTCCTGGAACCATTTCATTTTTAATTCTTATATTTGCAAATGTACCTCTCATCATTACTTCATGATTTCCGCGTCTAGAGCCATATGAATTATAATCCTTAGGTAAAATTTGATAATTCATAAAATATTCACCTGTTGGACTGTCCTTTTGAATATTACCTGCCGGAGATATATGATCAGTGGTAACCATATCTCCCAATATCAGTAATGGTCTTGCATTTTTAATTTCTTTAAAACCCTCTGGCTCATCACTAAGGTTTTCAAAAAATGGGGGTTTTTTTACATATGTAGAATTTTCATCCCAATTATAAATACTGCTTTTTTCTGTTTTGATTTCTTGCCATTGTTTTGGTCCCTCAGATACATTTGAATATCGTTTAACAAACATATCTGCATTTAGAGAATTTTTCAAAGTATCCTCTATTTCTTTATTTGAAGGCCAGATATCTTTTAAAAATATATCTTTACCATCTTTATCTTTTCCAAATGAGTCTTTGAATAAATCAAATTCCATATGACCTGCAAGAGCATAAGCAACAACAAGTGGTGGAGAAGCTAAATAATTTGCTTTGATATGAGGTGAAATTCTTCCCTCAAAGTTTCTGTTACCTGACAAAACAGATGCTGCGTATAAATTATCTTTTTGGATAGCCTCTACTATATTTTCTGCTAAGGGACCTGAATTACCTATGCAAGTTGTGCAACCATAACCGACTAAATTAAATCCTAGTTGATCTAGGTAAGTATTTAGACCAGCTTTCTCTAAATAATCTGTTACTACTTGAGACCCTGGAGCTAAAGAGGTTTTAACCCATGGTTTAACATTTAATCCTAACTCAACAGCCTTTTTTGCTAAAAGACCAGCTCCAATTAGAACATTAGGATTAGAGGTATTGGTACATGATGTGATTGCTGCAATTAATATTGAACCATCCTTAATTTCATAGTCTGTGTCTTTTACCTTGGAAATTTTATAATCCTTTTTATCTGTAGCCTCTTTAAATACTTTTTTAAAATTATTTGATGCGTTAGTTAATAGAACTTTGTCCTGTGGTCTTTTGGGACCTGAAATAGTAGGAACTACAGTGGACATATCTAATGAAATTTTATCAGTGAACTCGATTTCATCACTTGACCATAAGCCTTGTTCTTTCGCGTACTTTTCAACAATTGCCACTGTCTCTTTATCTCGTCCAGAAAATTCTAAATACTTTAAAGTTTCTTGATCAATTGGAAAGAACCCACATGTTGCTCCATATTCAGGAGCCATGTTAGCAATTGTCGCTCTATCTGCTAAAGTTAAATTTTTTAATCCTTCACCGTAAAATTCAACGAATTTACCAACTACACCTTTGTCTCTAAGCATTTTAACAACTGTTAAAACTAAATCAGTAGCAGTTGTACCCTCTGGCAGTTTTTTTGTAACTTCAAACCCAATTACTTCAGGGATTAACATTGAAATAGGTTGTCCTAACATACCTGCTTCAGCTTCAATTCCTCCAACACCCCATCCTAGAACTGACAAACCATTAACCATTGTCGTATGACTGTCTGTTCCAACAAGTGTATCTGGGAATAGATATTTTTCTCCTTTATATTCCTCTGACCAAACTACTTTTGATAAATATTCTAAATTTACCTGATGACAAATACCAGTTCCTGGAGGAACAATCCTAAAATTATTAAAGGCACTTTGGCCCCATTTTAAAAAAGAATATCTTTCACCATTTCTTTTAAATTCAATATCTACATTCTTTTCAAATGAATCTTTTTTAGCTGACTGGTCAACTTGAACAGAATGATCAATGACTAAATCAACTGCAGACAAAGGGTTAATTGTATCAGGATCTTTATTTTTTTCTTTTACAGCCTCTCGCATAGCAGCCAGATCAGCTACAGCTGGTATTCCTGTATAATCTTGAAGCAAAACTCTAGCTGGCCTATAAGCTATTTCAGTTTTTGATTTTTTCGTATCAAGCCAGTTCTTTATGGCTTCAATTTGGCTTTTATTAACTGATACATCATCTTCGTATCTAAGTAGATTTTCCAGTAAAACTTTTAACGACTTCGGTAATTTTGAAATACCTTGTAATCCATTCAACTCAGCTTTTTTTAACGAATAATATTTAAAATTTTTACCATTAATCTCTAAGTGAGATAAAGAATTGTAAGAATTTATATTTCCTGGTTTCATAACTTATATATAAAATGTAATTATGCTCAAAAGAAGAAGCCCTGACATAACATAATTAAAGTATTTAATAAATTTCTCATTTGTCGCAAATTTTCTCAAATATTTGCCAACAAAAGTCCAAAAGGTGATGCTTGATAAAGATACTATAAAAGCAAATAAAACGACTTGAATCGCATAATTTAGATAATTTTCTCCATATTCAACATATGTCGAGACTATAATAATTCCAATCAAAACACCTTTTGGATTTAAAAATTGAAAAACAAAAGTATCTAAAAAAGAAATCGGATTTTCATTTTTTTTTTCTTCAGATGGTTTTGAAAAACTAATTTTATAAGCTAGGTAAATTAAAAATAAGCTTCCTAAATATTTTAAGACTGTTTGTATAATTGGAAACAGTTTAAAAACGTTAACTAAGCCAATTGTTAAAGCAAATACCACAGAAGTAAACCCAAATGTAACTCCGAAAATATGTGGAATTGTTTTTTTAATTCCAAAATTAAAACCAGAATAAGATGCAACAACGTTATTAGGTCCAGGTGTATAAGCAGCTACAATCCAAAAAAGTGCCATTGATAAAAACTCTGGATGCATATTTATGCTATCGGTAAACCGTTATCTGCTTTTTGTGATGGATGTACCAGTGTCACTTTTCCTTCAGAGTCTATTGATCCTAAAAGTAAAAACTGGGATTTTACGCCAGCAATATTTTTTTCTGGAAAATTACAAACACCGATAACTTGTTTACCAACTAAATTTTGTTCATTATAAAAATGAGTAATTTGGGCCGATGAAGTTTTAATACCTATTTCATTTCCAAAATCTACCTCAACAACTAACGATGGTTTTCTAGCTTTTTCATTTTTTTTGACTGATAGGACTGTTCCAAGTCTAATATCTATTTTTTCAAATATGTCGTAAGTAATTTGCTCTTTCATAAAAGGGATATTTATATTAATTATTACCAATGAGTACAGAAGTAAATTTGGAGAAAATATACAAGAATTCTATTAAGATTTTATCTGATTTAATTGGATTTAAAACTATTTCAGGTGATGATAACAACGATTTGATAAATTATTGTGAAAAATACCTTAGTGACCTGGGCGCTACTTCATTTAAGACATTTGATGAGGAAAAAAAAAGAGTAAATCTTTTTGCAACAATTAAAGCCAAAAAAACAAATGGGATAAAACCTATAATTTTATCTGGTCATACTGATACTGTTCCTGTTTCAAAGAGTTGGAGCACAGATCCCTTTAAGGCAACAATTAAAGAAGATAAACTTTATGGAAGAGGTTCTTGTGACATGAAAGGATTTATCGCATGCACTTTAGCATTTGCTCCAATTTTTTCTAAAGTTGATCTAAATAGAGATATTCATTTTTCTTTTACTTTTGATGAAGAAACTGCATGCTTAGGTGCACCATTATTAATTAAAGAACTTAAAAAAAGAAAAATTCAAAACGGAATTTGTATAGTCGGTGAGCCTACAAATATGAAAATCATAGACGCACACAAAGGATGCTACGAATACACTACTTATTTTGAGGGATTGGCTGGACATAGCTCAATGCCACACAAAGGCGTCAGTGCTGTTGAATTTGCATCAAGGTATGCCAACAAATTAATAGAGCTTAGAGAAGAATTAAAAAAAAGAGCGCCTCAAGACTCAATATTTGATCCTCCATTTTCAACATTACAAGTTGGAGGTATATTTGGAGGTATAGCTCATAATGTAATAGCTGACAAATGTCGCGTTGAATGGGAGACAAGACCAGTTATCAAAGAAGATGGTGTCTTTCTAAATCAACAAATAGATAAATACGCAAAAGATATTTTATTACCAGAAATGAAAAAAGTATTTCCTAACTCAAAAATAACAAAGGAGATAATCGGTGAGGTTACCGGTTTTGATCGTATAAGTAACTCAGAGGCATGTGAATTGGTCTCAAGTTTAACCGGTGATAATTCTAGAGAAGTTGTGTCCTTTGGAACTGAAGCGGGATTATTTCAAGAAATAGGTATTAGCACAGTTGTTTGCGGCCCTGGTTCTATAGAACAAGCTCACAAAGTTGATGAGTTTATAGAGCTAAATGAACTTAAAAAATGTTTGAAATTTCTTGAGGGAATTAAAAATAAATCTATTCTTAATTAGTCCACCCACCAACTGATTTGACTTCTAAGAATTCTTGAAGACCATGTTCACCAGCTTCTCTACCTATTCCTGAATGTTTAAAACCTCCAAAAGGTGTATCGATTGCTATACCTGCTCCATTTACATCGACCATTCCTGATCTAAGTTTTTTTGCAACTCGTTTAGCTTTTTCTTGATCTTGGGTTTGAATATAATTTGTTAGTCCATAAGGAGTATCATTTGCAATATTGATTGCGTCCTCCTCTGTTTCAAATGGTATAACTGACAATACAGGTCCAAAAATTTCAGTTCTAGCAATTTTCATACTGTTATCAACATCAACAAATACAGTTGGTTTTACAAAATATCCTTTTTCATGACCATCAGGTTTTCCTAGTCCGCCTGCAATTAGTTTTGCTCCTTCATCAATTCCTTTTTTAATTAAATCCTGAATCTTATTATATTGAGACTCTGATACAACTGGTCCAATATGCTCTCCCTCTTTTTTAGGATCTCCTACCTGAATAGATTCAGTGTACTCTTTGAGTTTTTTTATTGCTTCAGAGTAATTCGATTTTTCAATTAACATTCTTGTTGGTGCATTACATGATTGACCTGAGTTTTTAAAACATCTTAAAGCGCCCCATTCAATAGCTTTTGGATCAGCATCTTTAAAAATTATATTTGCTCCTTTGCCACCTAATTCTAAACTTACTCTTTTAAAATCATTGGCTGCATTTTGTGAAATTAAAGCACCAGCTCTAGTCGAACCAGTAAAAGAAATCATGCTTATATCTGGATGTCGTGTGAGGGCATCACCGGTAGTATTTCCATCGCCATTTATTAAATTAAATACTCCTGGGGGAAATTTTGTTTCATCAATTATTTCAGTCAAAATCATTGATGATAATGGAGCAAGTTCTGATGGTTTTAATACCATTGTACACCCTGATGCTAAGGCAGGTATTACCTTAAGACAAACCTGGTTCATTGGCCAATTCCATGGTGTTATCAATGCACAGACTCCTTTGGGCTCGTATAAAAGTCTTTGATTGGGAGCATGTTCTCCCAAAGGTTTTTCAAATTCAAAGTTCTTAAGATGTCTTATAAAAGATTTAATGTGAGCAGCTCCTGTACCTACTTGAAGCTTAGTTGCAAAGTCTTTAGGTGCACCCATTTCAGTAGTAATTGCCTCAGAAATATCTGCCCACCTTTTTTTATAATTTTCATAAAGTTTTTCTAAAAGTTTTATTCTTTCTTCTTTGGTTGAAAAAGCCCAAGAGTTATAAGCTTCTTTAGCTGAATTTACTGCAATATCGACATCTTCCTTATTACCAAGAGTAATGATCGCACATTTTTCTTCGGTGGAAGGATTAACAACTTCAATTTGTTGTTTGCTTCTTGGAACCTGCCATCTTCCATTTATATAAAAATTTTTTTTATCTTTCATAATTTTTACTAACTCTTTGTTATTTTTTTGCAAATAAATTAGTTAATTCATAAACAATTGTAGCAGCAGCAAGTGATGTTACTTCAGCATGATCATATGCAGGTGAAACTTCAACTACATCTGCTGATATAAGATTTAAGCCTGATAAGCCTCTTAAAACATTCACCATTTCCCTTGAGGTCATTCCAGCAATCTCTGGTGTTCCTGTACCTGGTGCGAAAGCAGGGTCTAATACGTCTATATCTATAGATAAATATAAAGGATTTTTACCTACTCTTTTCTTTATTCTCTCAGCAATATTATCTGTTCCCTCTGATTGAAATTCATCGCAATGAATAATTTTAAATCCAAAACTCTCATCATTCTTAATATCATCTCTGCTATATAAAGGACCTCTAATTCCAACATGCATTGATGCATCGTCTAAAAATAAATTTTCTTCCCTTGCTCTTCTAAAAGGAGTTCCATGAGTGTAGGGAGCTCCAAAATAAGTATCCCAAGTATCAAGATGAGCATCAAAGTGTACTAATGCGACTGGTCCGTTATTAATTTTATTCACTGCTTTTAAGAGAGGAAAGGCAATCGTATGGTCTCCACCTAAACAAATGATACCCCCTACTTTTTTTAATAACTCCTCAGCTCCTACTTCTATCTGTTTTATTGCTTCATTAATATTAAATGGATTACAAGTAATATCTCCTGCATCAGCCACCTGTTGTATCTTAAATGGCTCAATATCATAACTTGGATGATAATTCGTTCTTAAGTGTCTTGACGCCTGTCTTATACTTTGAGGTCCAAATCTTGCGCCAGGTCTATAACTCGTGCCAGCATCGAATGGAACTCCAACAATCGCAACGTCACAACTCTCTACATCTCTTAGCTCTGGTAATCTAGCAAACGTTGAAGGCCCTGCAAACCTGGGAACTTTTGTTCCACTAACTGGTTGAATTGGATCTTTATTAGTTTTTTTTTTCACACTAAAAACTGTATCACATTCTTTTAATTTGGAATATCTTCTATATTAAGATTTATGATTTATTTTAGATATATAATATTATTCTTTATAGTTTTTAATTCCGCGCACGCAGATACTATTTACAATCTCATCAAAATTCCTAATTTGGAAATATATAATATTAAAACTCCAAATAAGCTTAGATACTTATACGCTAAACAACCTTTCACAATAGGAGTTGATAATAATATAAATTGTTACAACTCTGAAAAAAAAACTTTAGATAAAAAGTATGAAATTATTCAAAAAAATTTGAATAAATATAATCAAGCATTTTTGAAAAAAATAAACTTAAAATATGTAGTTTTATGTGAAGATTTATCAATCTCAAATATGAATACAGCTGGTATTCCAGATAATATAATGAAAACATTAATTCTTGATATAAAGTTTAATGAAAAATATTTCGAACGAGTAATTCATCATGAAGTTTTTCATATAATAAACGATAGTTTTAATGATATATTTAATGAAAACACCTGGTCGAGCTTCAACTTAAAAGATTTTGAGTATGCAGAATGTTCCACATGCACCGATAAATTAGGTCTAGAAACCTATAGCAATACTAAGGGATTTTTCTCGGAATACTCACAATC
>CACBCU010000002.1 GCA_902537895.1 uncultured Pelagibacteraceae bacterium
AAGAACTGGTATGAGAAGATCTCAGAATATGAAATTTTCATCAAAAAACGTTATTGAAGATAAGAAAACTGGTGAGTACAGATTATCACATCATTTAGATTTAAAAACGGGAATGTATAAAGGAAGACAAGTTTTAGACCCTAAAGAATAATTTTAAAGATTTTAAGATGACTAAATTGATAAAAATTGCAGTAGATGCAATGGGTGGAGACAATTCACCAAGGAAAGTAATCGATGGAATTATTCATAATCACAAAAAAAATAAAGAAAATTTTTATAAGATTTATGGAAACAAAGACGAAATTTCAAAGCACTTAGATAATAAGATTAATAATAGCTTTTACGAAATAATACATACTAATGACGTTGTGAAAAGTACAGATAGTCCATTAGAAGCTGCAAAGAGAGGTAAAAAAACAAGTATGTGGCTCTCAATTGAAAGTGTTAAAAACAAAGAAACTGATATTGTAATTTCTGCTGGTAATACTGGAGCTTTGTTAGTAATTGCAAAATTAAATTTAAAAATGCTTGAAAATATTGATAGACCAGCCTTATCTGCTTTGTGGCCAAACAAAAAAGGGATGAGTGTAGTTTTGGATCTCGGTGCAAATATTGAGTGTAGTTCAAAAAATTTAGCTGATTTTGCAATTATGGGAGCATCCTTGTATAAGTCTTTATATCCAAATGATGTTTCAAAAGTAGCTTTATTAAACATAGGTTCTGAAGAACTAAAAGGAAATGAAACAATAAAAGAAACTTATCAATTGCTAAATGATAGAAAAAATCAAAACTTTGATTTCGAGGGTTACATAGAGGGCAATGAACTAATGAATGGTAAAGTAAATGTAATTGTTTCAGACGGATTTACTGGAAATGTTGCATTAAAAACAGCTGAGGGTACTGCCAATTTTATTACAGATGAGTTAAAGAAAGCTTTGAGTGGATCATTTCTTGGAAAAATATCATCTCTATTAAATATTTCAAATTTAAGAAAATTTAAAAAAAGATTAGATCCTAGATTATATAATGGAGCGATATTTTTAGGTTTAGATACACCAGTTGTTAAAAGTCATGGTGGAATAGATTATATTGGGTTCTCTAACTCTTTAGATGTTTGTAATAGAATTATTAAAGGAAATTTGATAAAAAAAATTAGGGAAAATATCAAATAAATGAGAACAAATTTAACTAAAAAAGATTTAGTTAATATTATTTACATGCAAGTAGGTTTTTCTAAACAAATATCAGAGCATTTAATAGATGAGTTTTTCTCTCTTATTATACAAAATCTTAAAAAAGAAAAAAAATTAAAATTAACAAAATTTGGTACATTTTTTATTAGATCAAAAAAATCTAGAATTGGAAGAAATCCTAAAACAAAGGAAGACAAGATTATTTCTGAGAGAAACGTAGTTTTATTTAAACCTTCTAAAGAATTTAAGGAATTTATAAATTCAAAAAATGAGTAAACATGAGAGCGCTTATAAAACAATAGGTGAGGTGGTCAAAATTATTGGCTTAAAATCTAAGAGAGGTGACACCTCCCCAACACATACAATAAGATATTGGGAAAAAGAATTTAAACAAATTAAGCCCAAGATTTTGAATGGCAATAGACGCTATTATGACAAAAAAAATATAGATTTAATCAGAAAAGTTCATTTTCTTTTAAAAGATCAAGGAATGACAATAAAAGGTGTTAAAAAAATTTTGAGTAATTTAGATACTTTAAAACTTGACGAAAATTTAAATGAATCTATAAAAGCTCACGATATTAGAAATAAATTAGTTAAAATTTCTAATATGATTAAAAGTTTAAAAAATAATAAGTAATATGGCTAAAAAAACTCATGTTAAAGTAAGACTTGTTCCTGAGTCAAAACCAGAAAGCTCTTTTTTTTATTATGTTAAAAAACCTGCAGGAGGAGAAAAAGCTAAGGTAAAACTTAAAGCAAAAAAATATAACCCTGTTACTAGAAAACATGAAATTTTTGTGGAAAAGAAACTTCCACCACACAGTAAATAACTATTTTCTCTTGAAGTTTCTCTTTTCGTAATCGATATATGCATAAATCATATTTTTCCAAATCTTATTTGTAATCTTTGGATCAATATTATTTTTCTGAGATTTTTTCTTTATATTTAATAAGATTTCTTTAATTCTTTTTTTATCAATTATTTGACTTTTTTTTTCTTTTAGTAAAAGTACTTTTTTGACTAAAAATGTTCTTTTTTTAATTAGCTTTATTAGTAAATTATCAAGTTTATCTAGTTCTGATCTAATTTTACTTAGTTTTTTTATTTTTAAAGGCGACATTTATTAAATTGGATTTGTTAATAATTATTATATTTATCATTATATGTATATAGAGAATAGTCTATTAAAAAAATACATGTCATTATGGCTAATGTTCATGTTTTTTTTGATAGCTTTTATGATTGTAGTGGGTGGTCTGACAAGACTAACTGATTCTGGTCTCTCAATAACAAAGTGGGAATTATTTTCTGGAACATTACCTCCTCTAAGTGATGCCAAATGGTTTAATTATTTTGAAGAGTATAAAAAGATACCAGAATATAAAATTCAAAATTATTCTATGACCATGAGTGAATTTAAAGTTATTTTTTGGTGGGAGTGGGCACATCGTTTTTTAGGAAGGCTAATTGGTCTAGGATTTTTAATTCCTCTAATATATTTTTCTTTTAAGATTAAGTTAACAAAATTATTAAATCTTTATTCAATTTTCTTCCTTATATGTTTTCAAGGTTTCATAGGTTGGTATATGGTTTCAAGTGGGTTAGTTGATAGATTAGACGTAAGTCATTTTCGACTATCAATTCATCTATTAATGGCATTTTTGATTTTGTCTTTAATTTTATGGAATTACTTTAAGTTGAATTTCGATATAAAAGAGCAGTCACAATTAAATTTTTTTTTTCCTCTAATCTTTTTATTTCTAGTTTTTTTGCAAATAGTTATTGGTGCTTTTGTTTCAGGTATGGACGCTGGTTTAATCTATAATTCATGGCCCATGATGGGCAATACTTACTTTCCAGATGATAATAAATTGGTAAATCTATTTAATTTAGCTGCATTTAGTGATGCATCATTAGTTCAATTTTTCCATAGAAATTTAGCATATTTAATACTTTTTTATTATTTTTGGATTTTATTTAAAATTTATAAATATCGAATAAAAAATTGTTTTTTTGCAATTAATTTAGTTGGCTTTTTCTTACTTACTCAAGTCATTCTTGGAATATTCACTTTATTAAATGGAGCTCAAATAGTTTTAGCATCAATGCATCAGTTAAGTTCAATATTTCTTGTTAGTGCATCAGTATATTTTTTATATCTTAATAAAAGAATTAATTCTTTTTAATAGGAAAATAAGTAAGGATAAATTTTTTTAGTATATTTAAGACTTTATCAGCTTCCTCTAAGAGCATCATGTGCCCACAATTGTCAATTATTTCAACTTTACTTCCATCTATTAAATCTGCTAATTTTTTTCCCTCCTTTACAGGACACATCTTATCTCCATTTGCCAAAATAGATAAAGTAGGGATTTTTATTTCTTTGGCAGCCTTAAAACCATTCTTGTAATTATCACAAGCTCTAAAATCTATTCCTAATGTATTTTTGATAGTTCTGGACTTAGCCAGCATTCCACCTGTATTGATGTGATATAAACCTGGTACTGGGTGTCCACCAAAGTGTCCAGCTGGACCATGTGCCCAGTCCATCATCAAATCAACGGCTTTCGGATCATCGTTTTCTGCTAGAATCAATAATTCTGGATTCATAGGAATAGCTCCAGCACCACCCATTAAACTTAGTGTTTTTATTTTTTTGGGAAACCTAAATGCACATTCTAAAATAACCAAACATCCTTGGGAATGACCAACTAGAGAAGCCTCTTTATAACCTACTGCATCTATAACATCACTAATCCAATTAGCCATATCTTCGATTGTTTTCAAGCTCTCACCTCCAGAAAGACCATGTCCAGGCATATCTAAAGCTAAAACACTATAACCATGAAAAGCAAAATACCTAGTTTGAAGCACCCATGTCATATGAGTTAATCCACTACCATGAACAAAAATTATCAGTGGTTTTTTTTTGTCGAAAGGTCGTCCACCTGTAGAAGCAAAAACTTCTACACCATTAACTTTAAATTTCATTGATTGGAAACAAGCCTTGGTCGTCTTGCGGCTCTAAAACCTGTCTCAAAGTCATTTCTAATATCATCAAAATCTTCTATCCCCACAGACAATCTAATCATATCTTGAGATAATCCAGCAAATTTTAATGTAGCCACATCCATTTGAGAGTGTGTAGAGGATGCTGGATGAATTACTAAGGTTCTAGTATCACCAACATTTGCAAGATGTGAAGCAAGTTTAACATTATTTATAAATGCTTCTCCTGCTTCTTTACCACCTTTGATACCAAAAGCTATCATAGAACCCTTACCATGTGGTAAAAGTTTTTTTGCTAAATCGTGGTCTGGGTGATTTGGAACACTTGGATGTGAAACCCAAGCAACACTCTCATGGCTTAATAAATATTCAACCATTTTTTCTGCGTTAGAACAATGCTTTTGCATTCTAACAGATAAAGTTTCAATACCTTGTAAAACATTCCAGGCATTTTGTGGACTCAAACATGGTCCAAAATCTCTCATACCTTCGGCTCTTGCTTTCATTGTAAACGCTGTAGGACCAAACTCTTCAGCAAATGAAAGTCCATGGTAACCTTCATAAGGTTTAGTCATAGTTGGAAATTTATCATTTTGCATCCAATCAAATTTTCCTCCCTCTACTAAGATACCTGCCATTGATGAACCGTGACCTGCCATCCATTTCGTAAGTGAATGAACAACAATATCAGCACCATGATCAATTGGTTTGCAAAGATATGGTGTTTGATAAGTAGCATCTATAATTAAAGGAACCCCAGCATTATGAGCAATCTTAGCTATTTCAGGCATATTCATAATTTCGTTTCCAGGATTTCCAACAAGCTCACCAAAAATACCTTTAGTATTTTTTTGAATTGCTTTTTTAAAACCCTCAGTGTCTCTTGGTTTTACAAATGTACATTTGACACCAAATTTTGGTAAAGTAAGCCTAAATAAATTTACAGTTCCACCATAAAGCTGAGACGAAACTACTAAATGATCTCCAGCTTCACATAAAGTCATTATCGTTAAAAAAATTGCACTCATCCCAGATGAAGTTGCTAAGGCTGCTGTACCTCCTTCTAAGGCCGCAACTCTCTCCTCTAATACTGCAACTGTAGGATTAGAAATTCTGCTATAGATATGACCACCTCTTTCTAAATTAAAAAGTGCTGCTGCATGATCAACATCATCAAACAAATATGATGTAGTTTGATAAATTGGTACTTGTCTTGAACCAGCATTTTTATGAGGCTGATAGCCAGCATGAAGACTTAGTGTATCAAATTTGTAAGTTTTAGGATCTGTGCTTTTCTTTTTTTTGTCGGTCATAAATTTTCCTTGATTTTAAATATTAATAACTAACTATCAATATTAATATAAATTGACAATATCACATTTATCAGTATTAATCCGGCCAATCATGACTAAATTTATCAAAAAAGAGCAATTATCACCATCATGGTATGAGATTGATGCAACCAATGCAGTTGTAGGTAGACTCGCTACAGTAATATCCAAAATTATAAGAGGAAAAAATAAAGCTACTTATACACCACATATGAATAGTGGGGATTTTGTTATTGTTAAAAATATCGAACAAATAAGATTTACAGGAAAAAAATTTCAGAATAAAAAATACTATAAACACACTGGTCATCCTGGTGGAATCAAAGAAACTACCCCTGAAAAACTTAAAGAAAAAAAACCAGGTGAGATTTTAAAATTAGCTGTAAAAAGAATGCTACCTACTGGAGTATTAGGTAGAGAACAGCTTTCCAAGTTAAAAATTTATAGTGGGGACAATCATCCTCATTCAGCTCAAAATCCTAAAGTAATAGAACTAAATAAACTTAATAATAAAAATATTGTAAGAAATTAATATGGAAAGTGCTCAACAAAATCAAAAAAAAATAAAGTTAAAATTAGATTTTAAAGATGGCAAATATGCCACTGGTAGAAGAAAAACTTCAATTGCAAAAGTTTGGCTTAAAAAAGGCTCTGGTAAAATTTATGTTAATGGAAAACTTTATAGCGAATATTTTTCAAGTGATAATCATAAAATGCAAATAACAAAACCCTTTGAATTGATTAAACAACCCACTGATTTTGACGTTAGATGTAATGTAAAGGGTGGAGGACCAACGGGTCAAGCTGGAGCAATGGTTCATGGAATTTCTAAAGCTTTAGTTTTATTTGATGAAAATTTTAAAACATCACTTAGAACTGAAAAATTAACCACTCGTGATTCTCGTGCTGTTGAAAGAAAAAAACCTGGAAGAAAAAAAGCGAGAAGAAGTTTCCAGTTTTCTAAAAGATAATTTTCTTTTAATAATTAACTGTTATAATAAAAAATGTCTAAGCTTAATGTATTAATTTCTGGATCAACTGGATATATAGGTATTCAATTAATTAAATTGTTAGTCAAACATAGATATGTAAAAATTAAATATCTTTGTGGAAATTCCTCCGTTGGAAAAAAGATTTCATATTTTGATAAATCTTTAATTAATAAAAAATTACCAAAAATTGTAAAATTTAATAAAAAATATCTTAATGAAATTGACATAATTTTTACAGCACTTCCCAATGGTGAAGCTCAGGTAATTTCAAATTATTTAAAAAAAAATAATGTGTTAATTGATTTAGCTGCCGATTTTAGACTAAAAAAAGCTTCTGATTATTTTAAGTGGTATAAACAGAAACACAAATCAACTAAGAATATAAAAAAAAGTATTTATTCAATACCAGAAATTTCAAAACAAGAAGTTAAAAAATTTAATATAATTGCTTGTCCTGGATGTTACCCAACTTCGATTCTATTACCTTTAATTCCATTAGTTCAGAAAAAAATGATTCGATTAAACAACATTATTATTGACTCTAAATCAGGATATTCAGGCGCAGGTAGAGGAGTTCACAAAAAATATAAAGATCAAAATTTATATGAGTCAATTAGTGCTTATGGAGTTGGGTTCCACAGACACAATTCAGAAATAGAGCAAACTTTAAAAGAATATTCAAACAAAAAAATTGAATTTAATTTCACTCCACATCTAACACCAATGTTTAGAGGAATTTTGAGTACAATTTATGTAGAGATAAATAAAAATGTTTCTCAAAATAAAATCAAAAAAGTTTTAGCAAATTATTATAAGAACGATATTTTTATCAAAATTAAAAAAAATGATGCTTTAATAAGTACTAATGATGTAATAAATACTAACAAATGTCTTATATCAGTATGTAAGACGAAAAATAAAAATAAGTTAATTATTCTTTCAACAATAGATAATCTTATCAAGGGTGGATCTGGTCAAGGTATACAAAACATGAATTTAAAGTTTGGATTTCCTTTAAAAACTGGACTTATATGAGAAAGATAAATCTAATTTTAATTTTAATTTTAATAATCTTCTCATCATGTTCTTTTAGTGATGATTCTGCTTATTGGAACGAACACAACAAAAAAAAAGTTAAAGAACAAAAAAAATTGGCTAAAATAATTAAAAAATCAAAAGATATTACATTAATGTCTCTAGATGAGTACAAGATTTATATAGATGATTATATTAAAAAAAGTAAATATCCTGATATAGCAAAATGAAAAATTTAGTAAATATTGCAATAATTGGCTTAGGACAAATAGGTATTTACCTTTACAATGAGTTGAGATCAAAAAAAAAAGAAATTGAGAGAAAAACTGGAAAAAAAATTAATATTGTTGCTATATCAGCAAAAAATAGGAACAAAAAAAGAAGATTTCAAATTCAAAAAAATATATTCTTTAAAAAACCACTTCAAATTTTTAGAGATAAAAAAATAGATGTACTATTTGAATGCATAGGTCAATCTGACGGTATTTCAAAAAAGATAGTCGAAACTGCTCTTAAAAATAAAATACACGTCATAACACCTAACAAAGCTTTAATTGCAAAACATGGGGATCGTTTAGCAAAACTTGCTGAAAAAAATAATGTAAATTTAGAATTTGAAGCCTCTGTTGCAGGAGGGATCCCTATCTTAAGAACGATTAAGGAAGGTTTAGCAACAAATAAAATCGATAAAGTCTACGGAATTTTGAATGGAACAACCAACTATATCTTATCTGAAATGGAAAATAGTAACGAAAACTTTAATAAAGTTTTACAAAAAGCACAACAACTTGGTTATGCAGAGCCAGGAAACCCAAAACTTGATCTGAATGGGTTTGATGCGTTTGCGAAAGTAAAAATTTTATCTGCTCTCTCGTTTAATACAAAAATTTCTAAACATAAATGTATAATGCAAGGTATTGAAAATATCGATTTAAAAGACATAAAAATCGCAGGTCAATTAGGATTAAGAGTTAAACTTCTTGGTATTTCTGAAGTAATCAATCATAGATTATTTGAAACTGTGCATCCATGCTTAGTTAGTAAAAATACTTATATTGGAAATGTTAATGGGGTTATGAATGCTGTTATCATAGAGGGTAAACCAATAGGTGAGAGTGTCCTGCAAGGCGAGGGTGCTGGCCCGGGTCCAACCTCATCTTCTCTATTATCTGATTTATTGTCAATTTTGAGAGGAAATATTAAGCATCCATTTGGTTTATCCTCAAAAAAAAGAAAATCTCTTAAATCATTTAATAATGATAATTATACTAATTCTTTGTATCTTAGATTTGAGGTGAATGACAAACAAGGGGTTCTTTCTCTTATAACAAATAGATTATCTAAATATAAAATTTCTGTAAAAAGAATAATCCAGACACCAGATAAAAAAAACAAGAAGGCGACAATAGTCATCATTACTCATAAAACTTCTGAGAAGAATGCTAGTAATTGCTTATCTATATTTAGAAAAAACAAGAATATTCTTAGATCTCCAACATTAATTCGATTATATAATTAATGGATATTTATATAAAACTTTTTGAGGTTTTATTTCCAGTATTTTTTGTAGTTGGTATTGGATATTACTTAGGTAAAAAAAATCCTAAAATAGATACAACTTTTATTACTAATTTTGCTGCTAATGTTGGAACCCCAGCAATGATCATTTATGCGTTAAATCCAGTTAATATCTCTTTCAATATTTTTTTAAATTATTTTTGGTATTACGCGCTAGCTATTGTTGGTTTTATGATTACTGGAGTTATAATACTATTTCTACTAAACACTAAAGATATTATAAGAGAATTACCTCCACTAACAATGCCAAATACTGGAAATATGGGCTTGCCTATATGTTTGTTTGCTTATGGTTCACAAGGACTTGGAGTTTCAGCCGCAATATCTGCTTTAATTATTTTATGCCATTTTACCCTAGGTGTATTTCTTGCTGATAGAAAATTTAGTTTGGACGTTATACTTAAAAGCCCTCCGTTTTACGCAATAATAATTTCTGTTTTTTTACTTTATTACGACTTAGAACTTCCAGGATTTGTTGAAAATACCACTTTTCTATTAATGTATGCTACAATATTTCTAATTTTAATGTCTTTAGGAATTGCTCTAACAAGACTAAAGGTCTTCTCACTTAATAAAGCAATATTTTCTTCTATAGGACGAGTAATCATTGGTCCTATAATTGGATACTTTTTGATTTTATATTTTAATCTAGAGGGATTTGCAGCCGGTGTTTTATTAATTCAATGTTCTATGCCAAGTGCAGTTCTTAATTACCTTGTTGCCTCTATATATTCTCCTAAAAAGATTGTTGATAGTGTTGCTAGTACTATTGTTGTTTCGACATTGATGTCATTTATAACTGTGCCAATAGTAGTATTCTTTGCTTTAAAATACTTTAATTAATATATATCCTAATAATAGATGAAGGCTATAACTTTTAATCTATTGGCCTGGGTAATGCTTCCAATTATGGATGGATTTGCAAAATATCTAAGTGCTGATCTTCCAGTCTTACAAATAACTTGGGCAAGATATTTTTTTACCGTTGCATTTACTTTTCCAATTATGTTCCTATTTTTTAGAAAAAATCTTGTGTGGACTGATAAACCAAAATTACAAATTACGAGAGGGATAATTCTTTTAACAGCTAATATTTGTTTCTTTTATGCAATTTCGATAATTTCTTTAGCTAAAGCACTAACTTTGGCTTTTGTTGCTCCTTTAATTGTAACTGCTTTTTCTCCAATTTTTTTAGGTGAGAGAGTTGGATTTAGGAGATGGTCTGCAGTTATTATAGGATTTATAGGTTCATTAGTAGTTATAAGGCCTGGTTTTGTTGAAATAAATTTAGCGAGTATTGCTGCCCTTGGAACAGGTGTAATGTATGGGTTTTATTTAATTATTACTCGTAAATTGAGCACGTCAGACAACCCTTTATTAACTTTATTATTAACTGGTGTAGTAGGGGCCATAATCATATCTTTTGTGATGCCATTTGTTTGGGTTAAACCTAATTTTAATCAGTGGTCTATCATGGCTGCAATAGGTATTTTTGCATGTTTAGGGCATTTTTTTCTAATATTGTCCCTTAAATACGCTGATGCCTCTAAATTAGCTCCATTTAGTTACTTTGAAATTATTACAAACATAATTATAGGTTATTATTTCTTTAGTGATTTCCCAGATAATTGGACTTTCTTTGGTTTATTTATTATTGTATTAAGTGGTATCTATATCTCAAGAAGAGAAAACTTAGTTAAAAAGTAAAATAATAGGTATTATTTATTTACTATTATCTAAAGTATTACATTAAGTATTGAATTTAAACTATTGTTTTTATTGTATTTTATTAATATTATAATAATATAATCTTTTTTAATATTTGGCTTATTTAATGTTAAAATTTCCTTAATATGCTGAGCAAGAGTGGAGATTTATAGCAAATTATGAAAAATATTAAATAGCCCTTTAAAATAGGGGCTTTTTTCCAATTGTGGTAATGAAAATTTCCTAAAAATAGGGCAGTCTAAAAACATTGATACAGTTGAATAGTAGAGCGATGCACTAATTGAATATACCATTTAAACGCCCGTAGAGGGGTCTATTTTAAGTATAGGCTAATATATGGTACAACTAAAGGGTGAATTATGTTATTTAAAGAGAAATCACGCAAAAAGTAAAAAAAAGGTTGATTTTACTTACTTTTTTAACTTAAAAAAGGTTTAAAATGGCGCTAAATAGATACTTTTTCAGATCTAAGTAATTTGAGCTTTTGTCTGACTCCACCTCTCCCAGAATAACCTCCAAGACCTCCATCAGATCTAATCACTCTATGACAGGGTATTTTTGGAGCATATGGGTTTTTAGCACAAGCATTTGCGACTGCACGGGCTGATTTAGGGTTTTTAATTGCAATTGCTACTTGTTTATATGTTCTTACGCTGCCCTTGGGGATAGTAATTAGATATTTCCAAACTTTTAATTGAAATTTTGTTCCAAGTAGGGATCTCATAAAAAAAAACCCTGATTCTTTACACTTTTTACGGTGCAAAGATCAGAATTTTATGGCTCGTCGTTTTATGCGCTACCGCCGAACCTGCCACCCTGTATGTTTAGCGCTGCTTTACAGGGTTTTCTGCCCTCCAGACTTAAACCTCTCGGCCTTTCTCTGGCTGGCCAGTTAAGAGTTGCCTCTTAAGTTAAATTTACTCTATCAGACTGAAATTTAAATTGTTATCACTAAATAGTTGTTTTTCATAATTAAATGATTTTTCTGTGAATTTCGGGGATAACTTCTATTTTGTAAGCAATATTAGGTAACTTATAAAGAATATAATCGCCATACTTGATAGAAATATTGTATTTATACTTTTACCAGTATTTTTATACTGAATAACACTTAAAATAATAAATCCGATTGAACTTATTAAAAACCATACCGCAGGAATTTCTCCATCAATTGATCCCATATATTTGTAATTTAAACTATTGACATTAAAAATCACTTGATATATTACTAATGATAATTAATTGTTATCAATAGTAATTATATGAATGAACTAACAACTGACCTAAAATCACTTCATGAGGCAACTCTAAATAACCTCAAAAGCTCTAAAGCAAATAACACGTTAAGAGCTTATAGATCAGACTTTAGAGATTTTGGAGTTTTTTGTGCTAAGCACGGTTTAAATTCTTTACCATCTGAGCCAAAAATAGTGTCTTTATACCTAACCCATCTTTCTAAAAATTCAAAGTTTAGCACTTTAAGAAGACGATTAGTGTCAATAAGCATGGTTCACAAACTAAAAGGTCATTATTTAGATACAAAACATCCAATTATAGTTGAAAATTTAATGGGGATAAGAAGAGTCAAAGGGAGTATTCAAAAAGGTAAAAAACCTATATTAATCAATCATTTAAAATTAATAATTGATGTAATTAATGAACAAAAAATTGAGGAAATTAAAAAATCAAGAGATAAGACAATCATCCTAGTAGGCTTTGGAGGTGGTTTTAGACGAACTGAACTTGTTTCAATTGACCATGAGGACTTGGAGTTTGTAACTGAGGGTCTCAAAATCTCCATTAGAAGATCAAAAACTGATCAATTCGGTGAAGGAATGATGAAAGGTCTACCCTACCTCACTAATGAAAAATATTGTCCAGTGGTTAATCTTAAAAATTGGTTACAAATTTCTAAAATAAAGTCTGGACCAATTTTTAGAAGATTTTCTAAAGGATCAACTTTAACCAAAAATAGATTAACAGATCAATCTGTAGTTCTATTAATAAAAGAATACTTAAAACTAGCTGGCATTGAAAACAAAAATTTTGCAGGTCATAGTTTAAGATCCGGTTTTGCAACCGTTGCTGCAGAATCTGGTGCTGATGAACGTAGTATTATGGCAATGACTGGTCACAAAACAACACAAATGGTTAGAAGATACATAAAAGAGGCAAATATATTTAAGAACAACGCTTTTGGTAAAATTAAAATTTAAGCTTAGAAATGTAATAGGAAAAAAAATTAAACTTTTTATTATAGAATATTTCAAATAATTCTTTTTTATATTCTTTAAAATTCCATTTTCCTTTAATCACAGCAGTACAAATATAGGGATATACAGAACTATCGTAGTGAAATTTCCCCCTTTTTTTATCTACATCTGGATCAAATGAACAAAGTGAAATTAAATCTTTAAGATATTTTTTTGAAGTATTAGCTTCAAATTCCCAAATATTTTCACCTGGAACGGTCTTATAGATGTGTTTAAGAGTTTTAATTTTAATAATTGTTGGCTGGATTGAAAATAATTGTTTATCAGGATTTTTAAATAACTTTTTGTGTAAATTTGACTTATCTAAATTTTCAAAAGCTCTTATTAATTTAACTAGTTCGCAATTATCGTTTTTAACTAAATTTATATATTCATCAATTATTTCAAAATTAGGTTTCTTATATAAAAACATATCCTCATGACAAAAAAGTACAATTTCGTTATCATCTATTTCATTCAGACAGGAAAGAACTCTATCTTTATAGGTTAGTTTATCATTATATTTGATTACAAGATAATCATCTCTAAATGAAGAATTTGAATTTGACATACAAATCTTATCAAAATTATGTAAAAATTTATCGGTTTGTTGGTGCCAATATTTCCATACCCAAGAATAGTCACTATGAGTGTATACAAGGATTTTCATTTTTGTTAAAATAATTTATAATTTTTACCTACAGAAATATTTACAAAATATTCGGTAATACGTTTTTCGTTAAATAATTTAAAATATTTTTTTTGACCATTCATTGCAATTTTTTTTCGAAGATTGTCATTTTTCGAATAAAAATTTATTTTATCAGCCAAATCGCTGATGTTATTATAAAAAACAATCTCTCTAGAATTAAAAAAATGATCCATTTGTACTTTTTTATCAATAAAAGTTAGCAACCCATTACCCATAATTGATGCTATTCTATTACTGGAGTAGTATTTCGTTGGTTTTCCCCTGCTAAGGTTTAGACCCATTTTAGAGTTAATTAGTGAACGAAAAAAATTATTTCCCCAAATTGGTTGTTTGTTCGCAAAACCGTAAAAGTCATATTTGATGTTAGGTATCTTTTTAACTAAATTATTTAAAAAGATAATACGATCATCCTCAATCCCCTCTTTTAACGTTGCTCTATTTACCCCATGACTCATTGCGTAAAAAAGATCTTTTTGAGGTCTTAAATTATATACATTAAAAAATTCAATGTTTTTATCAACTGGCACAAAGAAAAAATGGAAATTATCAGTATTTATATTCTGTTTCTTTAATTCACTTGGATTGGTAGTTATAAAATTATGATCAACTAATTCTGAATATTTTTGAATATTTTCGATATTATTTCTTGAATAATTCAAACTTGGCATTACGGGATCTTCGTTCCATTGCGAAATAATTAGATTTTTATTTAATTTTTTAAGTGTATCTATAGTTTCTATCTCAATATTTTTAGTGTGTCCAAAAAATACGAGATCTGGATTATAATTTTTAAAAGACTCAATTAAATATTTTTGAAAAGAATTTCCAACAGATGTAAAAGAAAATCCTCTATTATTCTTTATATAGTCCCTATCACTTATTTCGAGAACATCATGACCATTTCTTATAAATCCGTTAGTAAATTTTTTTCCTAAAGAGATATTATAAAGTCTATGATCTAATTTTTGACCTTGATTATAAATATTAAGTATCTTTAATTTATTTTTTATAAAGTTAAAATTATTGTATGGTAGACATTCTTGTCTAATTTTATCAATAAGTTTTGTATTTTCGGAAATAATATGTTCAACGTTAGAAAATGAATCTTTTTGAATTATTTTCAATTTTTTTTTATTTTTTATTAAAAATTTAATTTGCTTATAAAGGTTAATACTATCAAGATTTTTTAGTAAAATTGCTTGCTTTGTAGTTTCAGGTAATCCACCTCTATTAGAAATTATAGTTGCACATCCCCTCGATGTTGCCTCTAAGGCTGTTCTTCCAAAAGGTTCTTCCCATTTAGAAGGTACAACAGAAATTGAAGTTTCATCTAATAAACTAAGAACTTCTTTATGTTTTATAAATCCTAGTTCAAAATGGTTACGATGTTTTATAAATATTTTTCTCCTATCTTCATCACCTAAAGAAAAAGCTTTCCAATCAGGAAACTCATTTAATATTTTTATAATAGATTTTGAAAATAAGTCATAACCTTTTGATTCATTAAGTTTTCCCACAAATGTTATATATTTTTTTTTTCTCTTCATTTTTTTTTTGGGTTCTATGCTGGGATAAACAATTTCAGATTTAGTTTTTAATTTGTCATCTAAATCTATAAAAAATCTTTTTTGTGTCCATTCACTAACAAAAATTATTTTTTCTACATTAGAGATTATATTTAATCTCTCTTTAACAGTTTTTGATCCTTTCATTGATAATGGGTCGTTATGAAAATAAATTATATATCTAGAATTAATACTTTTCATAATTTCTTTCAATATGAGAGGTCTATTGTGTATTTCGATTAAATCATAACTTTGATTTTTAAATTTCTTAATTAGTTTCTTTGAATACTCCTTTGTTGCACTTTTTAATTTTGATTTAATATTCTTTAGATTTATATTGATATAATTTTTTGATAAAAAATCATCATACCTAGTATGCCCATATATATAATTTGATGTTTTAAATTTTGATTTTCTATAAAATTCACTCACCCATAAAGAAGCAGCAGAAGCTTTTGCAAAAGTATAATTTTCTTTATATGGTAAAATTGTAGCTATTTTAGTATTTTTTTTTTTCATAAATGCCAATTAGCGATAATCTTCTTGGTCTATCTTTCTTTAGTTTATACTCATAAGAAAGTGCTGATGATTTATCTTTGAAACCTCTTTTGTAAACCAATTCCCACTTATAACCCTTTGTAGCTTTAGCCCCTTTATTTTCATTATGTTTAGCTAATCTATTTTTTATATTATTTGTGAATCCGACATAAGACTTATTTTTAAACCCTTTTATGGTTTTTATAAGATAAACATAAAAAAGCATATAGAATTACCTTATTTTGGCGGTCCCTAGGGGAATCGAACCCCTCTTTCGAGGATGAAAACCACGTGTCCTAACCGATAGACGAAGGGACCAAAGAGCTGCTTTTTATTGTATAATATAACATTTATCAAGTGTTTATAATATGAATTCATTAAATTAATTGTTTGGTTTTTATTATTTTTTTTAATCCGGAAGATTTATGAGTAATAAGTGTCTCGGAAATAAATTCATCATTTATCACTTCAATGCCTGAAACAATATCTCCAGATGTAATACCAGTAGCACAAAATATACTATCACCTTTTACAATTTCGTTTAATTGATATTTTTTATCAAAATCCTCTATACCCATCTTTTTTGCTCTCTCTTTATCTTTGTTTGATTCAAATAAAAATCTTCCTTGAAAATTACAATTATAAGCATCAAGTGCCGTGGCAGCTAGAACACCTTCTGGTCCTCCACCAATACCTAAAAAGATATCTACCGAATACTTTTTGTCAATAACCATTAGTGCTCCAGCAATATCTCCATCAGTTATTAACTTCAATTTTACCTTCAATTTTCTCAATTCATCTATAATTGCTTTATGTCTTGGTCGATCTAAGATACAGGCGGTTAAATCCTCAGGCCTCTTATTTTTAAATTCTGATAAATTAAAAATATTTTTTTTTACCGAATAATCTAGATCTACAACGTTAGGTTCAGAAAAATTAACAGATAATTTATCCATATATGTTTCAGGAGCATTTAAAAGATCAGATTTGTTGGAAACAGCAATGACTGAAAGAGCCCCAGGTAAATTGCTAGCAACAAAATTAGTTCCCTCTAATGGATCTACAGCTATATCCAATTCTGGCCCATTTTTATTGCCAACTTTTTCCCCAATATAAAGCATAGGTGCTTTGTCCAACTCACCCTCACCTATTACAATTTCTCCATTCATATCAATCTTATTTAATTCATTTCTCATTGTATCAACTGCTGCTTTGTCGGCTGCTATTTTGTCTTTTTTTCCTATTAGATGATGTGAAGATAAAGCAGCTCTTATTGAAACGTTCAAAAAAAGTTTCTCAAATTTTTTATTTAAATACATTACTTAACAGTTTCTAAAGATGTATTTTTTTCTAACTTTGCCTCAAATTCCCTTAATCGTTTCCATACAGATATCAATTCAACAATTATTGGCCAGCTTCTTACCAAATATTGAAGTGAGGTTTCAACTCTACCAAAGGCTCTTATTATTTGTTGAACAAATCCTAATGTGATTGCGCCAGTTACAATTGTTGGTGCCAATGCTAAGTAAGGAACTATCACCATTCCCTGTAAATAACTCCATTTCACCGCATTAAAATAAAGATAATGGAAATACATTTTATAATGTATTTTTCGAACTCCGCCGTAAAGATCAGTTATTTTTTCAGGCTTCGCACTTTCTTTAAAATCTTCACCTAAGACAAGTTCTTTTCTGTAAGCCGCCTCTTCTTTTTGTATATCATATTCTATTCCTGGTAATTTTATCCCAACACTTGCTAATAAAATAGTACCACCCAAAGCAGAAAGTATAGCGACCCAAACTAAAGCATGTTCAACTTCACCGACCCATGGCAATACTGTAATACTTTTGGAAAGGCCCCATAAAATAGGAGTAAATGCTATAAGAGTCATTAAACTTCTTAAAAGTTCTGCACCTAAGCCCTCCATAATTCTAGCAAATTTAAGAGTATCTTCTTGAACTCTTTGAGAAGCACCCTCTATAGATGAAGCATCGTCCCATTTATCATGATAAAAATCAGCCATTGCTGTTCTCCACCTGAAAGTCCAATGACTAGTAAAATAGTCGCTAAAAATAACCACAAGTATGTAAACAGCGGCAATTTTTGCAAATGTAAAAAGATAATTAATAAATTCTTTTTCTGAAACTGAATTTGGCTCAGTTAAAGCTTTTTGCAAAGTATCGTAAAATTCACCAAACCATTCATTAATTCTTACATCTAATTGTACTTGGTACCAAGTAGCCAACAGAATTAATATAGTGCCTCCTATACTCCAAGGAAACCATTTTTTTTGACTAAAAAATTTAAACATTATTTTAAAAAATTATCTGCATAAGATTTTCTTACTACTTTTCTTTTTTTAGGTTCGATTAACTCATAATCAATTCTTTTCTTTTTTGCATAATTGATTGCACTTTCTTTTGTTGAAAATTCTAATTTTAATTCACCCAAAGTATCTGAAGAACTCTCCCAACCCATTAAAGGATTTGTAGTGGGATCTATTGTTTCAAATTCTAAAATCCATTTTATTGATTTACCCAGACCTGACTGCATTGCACTTTTATTTGGTATATAAATTTTTGCTTTTTTCATAATAGATGGTCGGAGTGGCAGGATTTGAACCTGCGACCCTCTGGTCCCAAACCAGATGCGCTACCAGGCTGCGCTACACTCCGAATGATGTACTAATACAGTAGTTATCAATATTTTCAATGGATAAAGCTGCCAAATATGAAGAATTTTAATTAAAATCTGATATAAAAAGATACATGATAATTTCATGCCCCGCTTGTAAAAAAAAATTTGAAATTGATGCAAATTTAATACCTAAAGATGGCCGTAATTTAAAATGTGGATCATGTTTGAATGTCTGGTTTTATAGATTTGAAAAAAAAACTTCAGATTTAGAGATTGGGGCTAATACGACAGAATTAAATAAAGATGATAATGAAATTATTATTAAAGAAGATAGAAAAGAGGAAATATCTACAATCAAAAAAGAAGATAGTGAAAATCAAAAAGACAAAGCTTTAGTCAAATATGAAAAAAAAACAAAGTTAAGTTTATTTAATTTTATAGGTTATTTTTTTGTATTAATTTTAACATTTGTCGCACTATTGATCATTTTGGATACATTTGAGCCCCTACTATTAACAATATTTCCAAATCTTGAATTAATTTTATTTAATTTTTATGAAACTTTATTAGATATATATCTCTTTATAAAAGATTTAATTAAATAGTATGATTAATTACATTTCAAAACCTTTTAAATGGTTTTTTAAATTAGAAGCAGCAAGTGGTTTGGTTTTATTATTTGCTGCGGTGATTGCCTTATTCATAAGTAATTCAGATTTATCGGAAATATACTTTTCTACTTTAGAAAAATATATTTTTTTAGGAATAAACAATTTTGGAATTAAATTAAGTGTCTTGCATTGGATTAATGATGCTTTAATGGCTATATTCTTTTTTTTTGTCACCTTAGAAATAAAAAGAGAATTTTTGCAAGGAGAACTTTCTAATATCAAACAAGCATTGCTTCCAATTATTGCAGCAGTTGGAGGAATGCTTGTTCCTGCGTTGTTTTATATTTTTATAAACTTTGGTGATAGTGAAACTCTCAATGGTTGGGCTATTCCATCAGCTACCGATATAGCTTTTTCTCTTGGTGTTCTTTCTTTATTAGGAAAAAGAGTTCCATTATCTTTAAAAGTTTTTTTGACGGCTCTAGCTATTATTGACGATTTGGGTGCAATTGTGATTATTGCTTTATTTTACTCTGGAGACTTGAGTGTTAAATATTTAAGCTTAATGCTTATAGCATTTTTAATTCTATTAATTATAAATAAATTTAATATTAAAAAATTTTTACCATATTTGATAATAGGAATTTTTCTATGGGATTTTACTCATAACTCTGGAATACACGCAACAATAGCTGGTGTATTATTAGCAATGACTATACCCCACAGGAAAAAAGAAAAAGATTTTTCTCTATTAATTAAAGTTGAACATGCAATTAGTCCCTACGTTGCATTTGGTATAATGCCTTTATTTGCTTTTGCTAATGCTGGGGTTTCCCTTGAAGGCCTGTCCTTAAACTCATTACTAGATAAAGTTCCTCTTGGAATATTGTTAGGATTATTTGTTGGAAAACAACTTGGGGTATTTGTCTTTTCTTATGTTGCTATCAAAGCAAAAATAGCACAGATGCCAAATAACTCTAACTGGTATAATTTTTATGGCGTTGGTGTATTAACAGGAATTGGTTTTACAATGAGTTTATTTGTTGGAAATTTAGCTTTTGTAGAAAATATCCAGTATATGGATGGTGTAAAAATAGGAGTTCTAACCGGATCACTTTTGTCTACTTTATTTGGCTATTTTTTAATATTACTAACACCTAATAAATGAAAAAAAAATTATTAGTAGGTTTAACAATATTTATGTTTTTTTTTAAAAATACATCTGCTGGAAATTATGAAAAAGTTTTTTATGATTTTAAAATAGAAAGTATTACAGGTGAAATTATTGACTTTAATAAATATAAAAATAAAGTCATTTTAATTGTTAATACAGCAAGCTACTGTGGTTTTACAAAACAATATGCTGAATTACAAGAACTTTGGAATAGATATGAGTCTAAGGGTCTAATTGTTCTTGGTGTGCCTTCTAATTCATTTAATCAGGAAAAAAATGATAATAAAGATGTAAAAAAATTCTGTGAAGTCAATTTTGATATAAATTTTCCATTATCAAGTATAACAGATGTTAAAGGGGAAAATGTTCACGAACTATTTAAATGGGCAGCTGATAACCACGGTAAATCAGCTATACCTAAATGGAATTTCCACAAAATTTTAATAAATAAAGAAGGTAAAGTTGAGGATACTTATTCATCATTTACTAAACCAATGTCAAATAAGATGTTAAAGAAAATAGAAAGTATTCTATAATTTCAACAAAAGACCATCGTAGGCAGGAACAACATTTTTAGGTAAAATTTTTTTTAGTTCATCATAATCCAAAATAGGAGATAGATTTGTTAAAATAGCCTTCTTTGGTGCAAATTCTTTTATCATTAATAATGATTTTTCTAAATTAAAATGTGATGGGTGGTAATTATACCACAAACAATCAATGACTAAATATTTTAATTTATAAAAATATTTATAATCTTTTTCATAAATTTTACTTACATCACTAATGTAGGCTATCTTCTTATTAATTATAAAACAATTTGATTTTACATTACCATGATCAACACTAATTGATTTAATATTAATTTTGTTGTTATTATTTCTCAAAAAAAAATTCTTTGTTAATTTGTTTAATTTAAGTGTAGCAGGATATTCTTTTGAATAGGTATTAAAAATATATGAAAAACTTTTTTTTAAATATTTTGAAGTAAATTTATCTGCATAAACGTTTATTTGTTTTTTACTACTAATATAAAAAGATCTTAAATCGTTAATACCGTGTGTTTGATCTCCATGCATATGGGAATAAAATACTTTATCGATTTTCTTAATATTATGTCTTAATAACTGTTGACGCAAATCAGGAGATGTATCAAATAAAATATTCTGATTAGAAGCCTTTAATAAAGCGGAACATCTTGTCCTGTAGTTTTTTTTATTTTTTGGATCACAATTTCCAAAAAAACCATCGGGTCGAGGAACTCCCATAGAACTACCGCATCCAAGAATAATAAATTTCATATTAAACTATTTAAAAAAAAGATTATCAAAATTTTCAGTAGTTATTTTGTCAAGTTTTGATTTTTCAATATCTCTGATTTCTGCAAGTTTTTTGGACGTAAAATCAATAAAAGAAGGTTCATTTTTTTTTCCTCGATTAGGAACTGGAGCTAGAAACGGACTATCTGTTTCAATTAAAATTCTATCTAAAGGTAAAAATTTAAATGTTTTTTGTAATTCTTCAGAATTTTTAAAAGTTATAATACCACTTGCTGAAAAATAAGTATTTAAATTAAGTAAATCTTCTGCAAATTTTTGTGAACCAGTGAAACAGTGCATTAAGATCTTAAGTTTTGTATCATTGTATTCATTTAAAATATCGAAGGTATTTTCCTCTGCATTTCTTGAATGAACAATTAAAGGGAGATTATTTTCTAAAGCAGCGTTTATATGAATCTTAAAACTTTCAATTTGTTTTTTTCTGTCAGAGTTATCATAATAATAATCAAGACCTGTTTCACCTACTCCAATAATTTTCTTATTTTCTCTTAAATTTTTTTTAAAAAATTCAGAGTTGACGATGTCTTTATCTGCTTCATGTGGGTGAATTCCAATAGAACCATAAATTATATCATCTTTTTTCACTATTTCTTTAACTTTTGAAAAACTTTTTATGGACGTTGATATTGTTAGTATCTTCTTAACACCAATATCTTTAGATCTTTGAATAATACCATCCAAGTTACTTAATAAAGGCTCATGGTCTAAATGGCAGTGTGAGTCAATCATTTTTTTTTTCAACTTTATTAAAAAGAATATTGATCTTATTAATAGGATTTCCTTGTTTTAAAAAAGTATTATCTCCTATTGATTCAAAATCAATATCTTTTTCAGTCAAGTTAAAAATCTTTAAAGCTTTTAAAGATGATTGAGGGATAATTGGATAAAGTAAGAAGCTTATTTTTCTTACGATTTCAAGTGTCGAGTATATAATTGTGTTCAATCTTATAGGGTCGTCTTTTTTTTTCCAGGGCTCTTGATCATTAAAATATTTATTTGCTTCAAATAAAGAATTAACTATGTAGTCGATATAAAAATTGATATTTTGATTATCAATTTCAGATCTAATTTTGCTTAAATTTTCTTTATATTTGTCTAAAATATCTAAGTCGTCTTTTTCAAAATTAATTTTTTCTGGAATTTTACCTGAACAATTTTTAATTGTAAAAGAAACAACACGTTGACATAAATTTCCAAAATTATTTGCTAAATCACTATTAATACAATCCTCTAATTTATCTTGCGATATATTACCATCGTTTCCAAATGAAACTTCTTTTATAAGATAGTATCTTAATGGGTCTAGACCATATTGATCTATAATTTCAATTGGATCTAAAATATTTCCTTTTGATTTAGACATTTTTTCTTCATTTGAAAGTATCCATCCATGACCAAATACTTTTTTTGGTGGAGTTATTTTGGCTGCAAGTAAAAAAGCTGGCCAATAGATTGCATGAAATCTTAAAATATCTTTACCAATTAAATGTATACTTGCTGGCCAAAAATTTTTAAATAATTCATCGTTTACTTGAGGATAATTTAAAGCACTCATATAATTTGTTAGAGCATCTAACCATACATAAATTACATGATTTTCATCATGAGGTACTTTAATACCCCAAGAGAAACTTTTTCTACTAACAGATAAATCTTTCAAACCACTTTTAACAAAACTAATTACTTCATTTTTACGAGATTTAGGGGATATAAAATCTGGATTATCTTGGTAAAATTTTAATAATGGCTTTTCCCATTTTGAAAGTTTAAAAAAATATGATTCCTCATCAACCCATTCAACTAAAGATTTAGATGAGGTCGCTACTTTTTTATTATCTAAATTTTCAATTTCATCATCATTATAAAAAGCTTCATCAGAAACTGAATACCAACCTGAATATTTTGATAAATAGATATCCCCATTTTTTTTTAATTCATTCCATAAAAATTGAACCGATTTTTTATGACGATCTTCTGTTGTTCTTATAAAATCGTTGTTTGTTAAATTTAAAGTTTTTGATAAATCTTTGAATGTTTTACTTAATTCATCACAAAATTCTAAAGTTTTAACTCCTTTTTTTTCAGCCGCTCTTTGTATCTTTAATCCATGTTCATCAGTACCAGTTAAAAAATAAACATTAAAACCATCCATTCTTTTAAATCTAGCAAAAAAATCTGCTATTATACTTGAATAAGCATGACCCATATGAGGTTTTGCCGACGGATAATAAATAGGTGTAGTAATATAAAAATTTTTAGCCATTCAAAATTTTATCGTTTAATTCTATGAAAAAAGCCTCTTCATCAAGATTAAATTTATTAATTTTTTCTATTTTTTTAACAAAATAATTATAGTGGTCCATATTTAATAATATCGATTTTTTTTTTAACAAATATTCTATTACTTCATAAAAAATATATCTTAGGTCTTTTTGTTTTTTGATATGACTATTTTTGATTAAGATATCAATGAAATCTCTTAATTCAATATTTTTTAAATCTATATTATTTCCATCACAAAACTCTATCATTCTATAAACATTACCTGGAGAAAAATAATAGTTAATAAAATCATTATTAACTAAATTATATATATCTTCATTAATCAATTTATTTATTACGAAAATAGACTCTTTATTAGTTAAATTAATATTAAATCTTATGAATCTAGAGGTTAATGTAGATAATAAAGTTTTTTGATTTTGAATAAGTATAAAATAAACATTGTCATTTGGTTCTTCAATTTCTTTTAACAAAACGTTTATACTGTTTTTATTAAGGTACTCACTATTATCTATCAGCACAAATTTAGGTTTATTGTTAATTGATGATTTGTTCAAATCTTGTGTTATATTTCTAATCTGATCAATATTGATATGTTTCTTATCTGCTTGTATATCTATTAAAAAAAAATTTGGACTCGATCCATTGTTAATTAATTTAAAAGATCTATTCTTTTCGTCAATTTTAAAATTATCAATATCATAGGGAAAATCCTCATTTTTAGAGAGAACAAAATTTATTAAATGATAGGCCAATGTGGATTTACCGATCCCCTTCTGTCCTTTTAACAAAATCTTATTTGGAAGTTTGTTTTCTTGATATAAAAAAATAAGATTTCTTAATTCATTTCCATGAATTAATAATTCTAATTGATTCGATGGGTTTAGTTTCATTTAATAAGATCATTAATCTTTCTAATTATAATTTCTTTATTTTTTTTTAATTCTAAATTTGAGTCAACTATTAAGTATTTGTCTCTTTTATTTCTAACGATTTTTAAATAACCTTTTTGAACCTTTTCATAAAACTTGCTACTAAATTTATCATATCTATTCAATTTATTTCTTTTTTTTAATCTTGATAACATGTTTTTGTTATTTACAATATTTAAGAAAGTAAAATCAATTTTAAAATTATTTAGAATAACATTATGAATTTTTTTGATTAAATTTAAGTCAACACCCAATCCAAAATGTTGATAAGCTATAGTGGAGTCAGTAAATCTATCAATGAGTATAATCTTTTTTTTATGAAATTTTTTTAATTTTTGTATATTTTCACTCCTAGAGGCTGAATATAAAAATAAATCAGTATTTCGATTAAAATTTGATTTTTTATTAAGAATTAATTTTCTAATAATCTCTGAATTTTTACTACCACCAGGTTCTCTTAAACATATATATGGAATTTTTTTTTTTTTTAAAAATTTACAAACATTTTTAATATGAAGAGATTTCCCACTGCACTCAATACCTTCAAAAACAATAACAGGCTTATTAGACATCACCCCAAATTAAATAATTAAGAGACTTCATAAGTCTTGAAAACATATTAACTTTTTTAACATCATTAGCTGCTAGCAAATTATATTCTCCAATTATATTCTCATTATAAGAAATATTTAATTTTCCAATAATTTGATCTTTTTTAATTGGCGCTTCAACTGGTCCCTTATAGTTAATTGATACTTTTAATAATCTTTTTTGTGCTTTTTTTATAGTTTTATATATGTCTTCATTTACATATACATTTACTTGTTTTTCTTTTCCCAACCATACATCAACTTTGTCTAAAGATTTTTTTGCTTTAGCTATTTCGATGAGATCAAAATTTGTAATACCATAAGTTAATAACTTAGTACTTTCTCTAGACCTACTATTTTTAGTTTCAAACCCACTCCCAACGGCTATTAATCTTCGTCCATTTTTTTCTAATGATGAGGCCAAAGAATACTTTTCAACCGCTAAGTACCCGGTTTTGATTCCATCCGCTCCAAGATTTTTATAAAGAAGTGGATTACGATTTCCCTGAGTTATGGGGTCACCACCTGTCCTATCCCAAGTAAACTCTGTCTCACTAAATAATTGATAATATTCGGGATGTTCTTTAATAAGGTAATTAGACATTATAAGAATATCCCTAACAGTCGAGTAATTATCTGGATCATTAATTCCTGATGAATTAGTAAAATTTGTATTTTCCATGCCTAATTCTTTGGCTTTCATTGTCATAAGAAGTGCAAATTCCTCTTCGGTTCCCGCAATACCTTCTGCTAAAGCAATACAGGCATCGTTTCCAGAGGCAACAATAATTCCTTTAAGTAAATTTTCTACACTAACCTCATCTCCAACCATTATAAACATTGAGGAGTATCCAGCAGTAGATAATCTCCATGCTTTTTCTGATATTATAAATTTATCCTCTAAATTTAAATCACCAGACTTAATTAAATCAAAAGCGATTATAGATGTCATAATTTTAGTCATCGAAGCTGGGTAAATTGATCTATCAGGATCTTTTTCATAAAGTATCTCTCCAGACAAAAAATCTTGTAAGATGGCAGTTCTAGCCTTTATTTGAATATTTGCATTCAAGTAACTTGAAAGAAATAATATTATTAAATTAGTTATAAAAATTTTCTTAAACATTATTTAGTATTTCTAAATTTTCAAAATTCATTGGCCTAAGTTTTTCGTAGGACTCTTTTAAACTTTTTATATCATTAAAGGGGCCTATTAGTACTCTAAATTTTGTTTTAGAAAGTTGTAGTATTCTAGAATTTTTTATGTTTGTTTCTTTTGCAATTCGCGAAATCATTGTCTTTGCTGAAGTTTTGTAATAAAAGTCAGCTAGTTTTATTGAATAGGAAAATTTAAGTTTTGTGTTTGTCTTTTTTTTTTTAGGTGTTGAATTTAGGTCTTTTATTTGAATACTATCAATAGGTGCTTTTTCAGCAACTTTTTTTTCTTCTTCAAATGTCTTGCTCTTTTTTGCAATAAAAGTAGAATTTTTTGAGACTAGTACTATTTCTAATAGGGGTTCATTAAAATCAAGATCCAAATCTTCAGCTATTCTTTTAGATATAATCGAATTATAAAAATCTGAAAATCTTTGATTATTAGATTTCACTTCTGCAATCAAGGACTTACCATTTTTTGGATTAGTTATTTTGACAGTTGATTTTCTTTTAAGCGATTTGTGATAAATCATTAATGATCTATCATCCAATTTTTTTATTTTATCTAAACTTTCATCAAAAATTAAAGCAAATCCACTATTAGTGTATTTTTTTTCTAATTTTATCTCAGTTTTATCTAATTCTTTAGGGAGTTGAACACAACCTATCAAAAAAAGAGAAAGTAATATAACTAAAATCTTATAATTCATTTTTAAATTTGTCCTTTAAAGTACAAACAGCTAAAGCGAATCTCAAGGATCTATTCCATTGAAGAATAATTTCATAATTATCAAATACAATATAAGCAGGGTTTAGAGTTTCTGCTCCTGGAATGATATCTTTATCAGGAGTAATTATTGCAACATTATAGTTAGATTTTAAAAAACTTAATTTATCATAATTTTCTATGTATTTCTTAAAAAAACTTAATCTCTTTTTATTATGAAGTTTTTTTGCAGATACATTTAAATATTTTTTTGGTATGTTTTTTTTTAGATCTATCTTGTAAAAGCAAGGAGAATTTTTTTTCCAACCAATTTTTTTTAGATAGTTTGCAGCAGACGCATAAGCATCGTGAGAATTTTTTAAGTTTATATAATTATCAGTATTAAAATCAATAGCATGGTTTTTTATAGTCGAGGGCATAAACTGAAAAAAACCAAAAGCTCCTGCCCATGAACCATATAAAGATTTATAATCTATTTGATTTTCATCTATTAACTTAAGTAAAATTAAAAGTTCTTTAGTAAAAAACTCAGATCTTCTTTTATCGTAGCTTAATGTTGCTAGTGAAGAAATAATATCCATTTTACCAACATAAGTTCCATAATTTGTTTCTATTCCCATTAATGATAGTAAAAGTTCTTTTTCAATCTCAAACTTATTTTCAACAACATTAATCAGCTCTTTATTATTTGAATAAAAGTCAACACCTTTACTCAATTTTTTTGAAGACGCTCTTTTTGAAATATAAGTCTTAGTATCTTCATAAAATTCAGGTTGATATCTATCATATTTTATTACATTCGATAGAAACCTAGCATCAGTCATTACAAGATCAAAAGTTTGTTCAGAAATATTATTGGCTAAAGCTCTTTGTTTAAAATTTTTTTTCCAATTTTCAAAGCTTTGAATTTCATTAGCAAAGGAACTAGACTGGAAAAAAAATACAATTAAAAAAAAAATTTTAATTTTGTTCATATAAATCGTTTAAATATATAATTACAGCAATCCAAATGATAATAAAACTTAGAAATTTCAATAATGAAAAATCCTCCCCATAATAAAAATAACCTAAAATGAACTGTAAAGTTGGTGTGATGTAAAAAATCATTCCAGTTGGACCCAAACCAATTAACTCAACCCCTCTTACATAAAGAAACAAAGGAATCACTGTCATTGGACCAGCTAAAAGTAGATACAGACTTAATCCTGAGTTATTCAAACTAAAATCATTAAAGTTATTATTTGCAATAATATAAAATGCAACAAGAGCAAATGGAAAAATATACAAGCTTTCAATTAATAATCCAATGTCAGTATCTATTTTAATTTTTTTTCTTACTAAGTTATAAAATGCCCAACTAAAAGCTACGACCAGACCAACCCAAGGTAAAGATCTAAGATTAAATAAAATTAATATTATAATTGATATTAAAACTAAAAGGATTGAAAAAATTCTTTTTTTATTAAGTTTTTCTTTAAAAAAAATATATCCTAATAGAACACTGATTATTGGCATAATAAAATATCCGAAACTTGCATCTATAATTCTTTCGGAAGCTACTGCATATATCCATATAGACCAATTAACAAAAATTAAAAAACCAGATACAAATAATCCAATTAATTTTTTTTTATCTTTTATTTCTTTAAGAAACATTTGCCATTTAGACAAAAAAGTTGTGGTAAAAACTAACATGATTGCAGTCCATAAACATCTATGCACAACTAATTCTGTATGACCGATAAAAGATACGGACTCAAAATATATAACTCCAATAAATCCCCACCAAAATGAACCCAGTGAAGTTAAAATCAAACCTTTATTAAAATTATTTTTCATACTAATTAAATGAACAAAATATCAAGACTAATTAGACTATTTTATTGTTGAATTAAATATTTTTAATTATAAAAGCTTCTACACGGAGAGATGGCTGAGCGGTTGAAAGCACCGGTCTTGAAAACCGGCAAAGGGGCAACTCTTTCCTGGGTTCGAATCCCAGTCTCTCCGCCATCAAAATTATTTATATTTAAAATTTTTAAATAAATTGTTAATTTTATTGTTTTCAAATTCCAAATCGGTTTTTAAACCATTATAAAAATTATAAAGATTGTTATCATCTACTTCCAAGAGCTTTAATAATTCATTTAAGTCACTAAAATCTAATTCATTTAAGTATTTATTGGTGAAAGCTCCTAATAATTTATCCATTTCTTTGGTACCACGATAATTTGATCTGTAAATTATTTTTTTTTTTATTTGTTCTATATCAGTGGTCATAATAGGAATATAATATTAGTTTATGGATATTAAAAGAAATTATGAATATTTATTGTCTGATCTAAGTTCTCTAAAAGGTGTAGGAGTAAAGACAACAAATTTATTAAAAAAGAAAAAAATAAATACTATTTTTGATCTTTTATGGAGATTACCAAAATCTTCTACAGATAGAAGTTTATCATCAAAAATTAAAGATTTAAAAATAGATGAAGTACAAACTATAAGTATAATTCCTCAAAAATATTCTTTTCCTAGAATAAGAAACTTACCAAATCGAGTTTTATGTAAAGATGAAACTGGTGAAATAGATTGTATTTTCTTTAATAGTTATGAGGGTTATATTAAAAAAATATTGCCTATTGGAAAAGAAATTACAATTAGTGGTAAAATTAAATATTTTAGGAACAGATACCAATTAACAAATCCAAAATATGTTTCAGAAGACTCGACTATTATAAAACAAAAACATAATAATTATTCATTGACTGATGGTATCAGTGAAAAAGTATATAATAAAATAATGTTACAAATAATCAAAAATTTGCCTAAAATTAATGAATGGCACTCAAAAAACATATTAAAAAAATTTGACAATATCGGGTGGAATGACTCAATCAAAAAGTTACATGAACCTGAAAATATTGGTAAATTTAAAGAAAATTTTTATCAAAGACTTGCTTTTGATGAAATTTTTTCAACCTTTTTAGTTAATTCAGAAATTAGAAAGAAAATTAAAAAAATTAAAAAAATAAAAAAAAAATTTGATATCAAAAAACAAAATAAAATAATATCTAGTTTAGATTTTTCATTAACCAGTGACCAAACTAAAACATTAAATGAGATTAATAATGATTTATGTTCAGATAATAAAATGTTTAGATTGCTTCAAGGAGATGTTGGTAGCGGTAAAACAATAGTATCTTTATTATCTGCATTCAATACTATTAATTCTGATTTTCAAGTTGCAGTCATGGCTCCTACTGAAATTTTAGCTAGACAGCACTTTTTATTAGCAAAAAGAATATTTTCAAAAAATATTAAAATTGAATTACTCTCAGGAAAATCAACTTATAAAAACAAAAAAATTATTTTAGATAAGCTTTTAAGAAAAGAGATTGATATAATATTTGGAACACATGCCTTATTTCAAAAAAAAGTAAAATTTAAAAAACTAGGATTGATAATAATTGATGAACAACATAAATTTGGGGTCAGTCAAAGAAAGAGATTATCTGACAAAGCTGGAAAAGATTGTGATATTCTTTTGATGACAGCTACACCAATTCCACGTACTTTAACAATGACCATATACGGAGATATGGATCTTTCAATTATAAGAGAAAAACCTAATAGCCGAAAACCTGTAAAAACTTATAGTAAACTTGAAAACAAGATTGAAGATGTAATAAAATTCATTAAAAAAGAAATCAAACTTGGAAACCAAATTTTCTGGGTATGCCCATTAATAGAGGAATCAAAAAAAATTGATCATACTTCAGCAATTAAAAAGTCTGAATATTTAAAAAAAATATTTCCTAATGAAGTTTATTTACTGCATGGAAAAACAACCAACGAGGAAAAAGAAAAAATTTTAAACAAATTTTTAAGAAATGAATTTAAGATTTTGGTTTCAACTACTATCATTGAGGTTGGTATAGATTTCCCTAATGCAAATGTAATTATAATAGAAAATGCAAATAAATTTGGTTTGTCTCAATTACATCAACTTAGGGGTAGAGTTGGAAGAGGCAACAAAGAATCTTCATGTATATTAATGTTTAAGTCAAATCTAAGTGATAATGCTAAAAAAAGAATCAATATATTAAAAGGATCTAATGACGGATTTGAAATATCTGAAGAGGATATGAAATTAAGAGGTTTTGGAGATATTCTTGGCTTTAAACAAAGTGGAATCAAAAACTTTAAATTAGCAGATCCTGTACATAATCATAATCTTTTTATTTTAGCAGAAAAAGAAATTAAAAGAATAGAAAATGAAAAAGAAGACATAGGTAAATTTAAACCATTAATTAAATTATATGATCGAGCAGATATAATAAATGATATTGCCTAATTTTTACCCGAAGATGTTCCGGCAGAAACAATGAATTTAGACGCTTCCTCAAATGTCATATCAAGATAAATTACGTCCTCTATCGGAAACATTAATAAAAATCCGCTTGTTGGATTTGGGGTTGTCGGTACAAAAACATTAATCAATTTTTTATTAGTTTTCTTTGCCATTTCACCAGTATTTTCTTTTGTTGCAAAACCTACAGCCCACACACCTTTTCTAGGATATTCTATTAAAACTACACTTTTCTTATTGTTATCTTTTTTTGAAAACGTTTCTGTCATTTGAACTATGGCAGAGTAAATAGTTCTTAAAAATGGGATACGTTTAAAAAGATCATCAATAAGTTTTAAAATTCTTTTTCCCAAAAATGATAAAGATAAACCCCCAACAACAGTAATGAATATTAGCGAAATCAAAATTTCTATACCTGGAATTTCAAATGGTAAATAACTATTTGGGTTAATATTTTCTGGTAAAATTCTGGAAGAAAGGCCAATTAGAACTTTACTTAGGTATAAGGTAAATCCTATGGGAATAAGAACAACTACACCTGTAATGAAATAGTTTCTTAATAGTAAAGTTATTGATCTTTTCTTTTTAATTTTTGACATAATTAATTAAAACTTGAATAAATAACAAAAACAATTGCAATTATAAATAACACTAATAAAATTTTGTTATTTAGATTCATGCATAAATATAATATCAATGTTAAAGAAAAATGAATAGAAGAAAATTTTTATCATATGTTGGCTGTAGTTGCGGGGGTTTTATTCTCAATTCTTGTACTACAGCACCTATTACTGAAAGAAAACAGTTAAGTATAGTCCCCGAGGCAAGACTAAATGCTCATGCAGCTAAAGTCTATGAAGAAGTTAAGAAAAAAGAAAAATTAAGTAAAGATACTAAAACACTCAATTTAATAAAAGATATTGGGAAAAAGATGGAGGATTCAATTAGTGAATATTTTTATCAGTCTAAATTAGACGATCCTACCAAATATTTTGACTGGGAATATATATTAATTGAAAATAAAAAGATTAGAAACGCATGGTGTATGCCAGGTGGAAAAATTGCAGTTTACACAGGTATATTAGATGTTACCAAAAATACAAATGGACTAGCTGCAGTAATGGGGCATGAGATTGCTCACGCTGTAGCAAAACATTCTGTAGAAAGAGCAAGTCGAGGGACGTTATTGAATGTTGGTACAAAAATTATAGATATTGCAAGTGGAGGTGTTTTATCTGATATCAACAGAACTACTCGTATGGATACCGTAGGACTATTATCTCAATTAGGGATAATGAATCCTTTTAATAGGAAACAAGAAAGTGAAGCTGATTATCTTGGTATGATTTTTTCCTCTTTATCTGGTTATGACATTAGAGAAACCCCAAAAATTTGGGAAAGAATGAAAGAATATAATAAAGGAAAGACACAACCAGAATTTATGAGTACGCATCCTTCACCTGAGAATAGAATTAAAAAAATTAACGAGTGGACAAATCAAATACTTTTAGAGTTCCCACCACTTAAGATTTCTTAAAGTATGGTGAGCCGTGATGGACTCGAACCATCGACCCATTCCTTAAAAGGGAATTGCTCTACCAACTGAGCTAACGGCCCAAATAAAGTACTGATTGAGAGTGTATATACATAATTATAAGAATAATTCAAATGACAATTTGTGAGACAAAAAAGTTAATTAACTACAACTTATCTATATATTTATCATGAAATTCCTTAAAAGTGCCATTACGGATATTTTTCCTTATTAACAACATCAATTCTTGATAGAAGTTAATATTGTGTAAAGTTAATAACATTGAACCAAGAATTTCATTAGTATTAAACAAATGATTTAAATAGCTTTTAGAATACTTATTTAAATCAAGAGTTTTAACCGCTGGATCAAGAGGAGAATCATCGTTTTGATATTTACTATTTCTAATATTAAGTCTTCCATTCCATGTAAAAGCCAAACCAGTTCTTCCAGATCTTGTTGGTAAAACACAATCAAACATATCAATACCTCTCATTACAGCTCCCAAAATATCAGATGGAGTACCAACACCCATTAAATAATGAGGTTTTTCATGTGGAAGAATATCTTTTAGGCCATCTAATACTCCAAACATTTCTTTTTGTGTCTCGCCTACAGCTAATCCACCAACAGCATATCCATCAAATTCTATATCTATTAGTTCTTTCAGAGATTGTTTTCTTAAATCCTGGAATAGTCCTCCTTGAACAATCCCAAATAAGGCTTTGTGTGAATTTAATCCGAAGGCTTTCTTAGATCTTTCAGCCCAATATAAAGATAAATTCATAGAATTATTTATTAAATCATAATCTTTTGTATTTTTGGGACATTCATCCATTATCATACAAATATCTGAATTAAGACCTAGTTGAATTTCAATACTTCTTTCTGGACTTAAAATAAATTTTTTTCCATCTATATGTGAATTAAAAATTGCACCTTCTTCCCGGTCAATTTTATTTAATTTTGAGAGAGACATAACTTGAAAACCTCCTGAGTCGGTGAGTATAGGTAGGTCACAATTCATAAATTTGTGTAATCCGCCTACTCTTTCAATTCTTTCTACACCGGGTCTAATCATTAAATGATATGTATTTGACAGAATTATTTCTGAATTAGTTTTCTTGATATCATTAATTGTGCAAGCTTTAACTGTTGCCTGCGTGCCTACAGGCATAAAAGCTGGAGTGTGTATATCACCTCTATGTGTTTTTATAAGGCCTTCTCTAGCATAACCATCAGTTTTGGAAACCTCAAAGGCAAATTTTTTAATATCCATTTAAATTTATGACTATTTAAAACTTATAATCTTATCTGGATCACTTACTGCCCCATTATTATTTTCATCTCCTCTTTTGATTTTGTCAACAAATTCCATACCTTCAATAACTTTTCCGAAAACTGTATATTGCTTATCTAGAAAAGGAGCAGGTTTAAAACATATAAAAAATTGGCTATTAGCACTATTTGGATTTGAGGATCTAGCCATTGATAAAGTTCCTCTGTCATGGGGGAGATTACTAAATTCTTGATTTAGATCAGGTAGATCTGATCCACCCATTCCAGCCATACTTAAATTAAAATCTTTAGAATTTGAGTTTCCAAACTTTACATCACCCGTTTGAGCCATAAAACCATCTATTACTCTATGAAAGACAACTCCATCATATTTACCAGCTGTAGCTAAATCTTTAATTCGTTTTACATGATTTGGGGCAACATCATCAAATAATTCAATTTTAACATCGCCATCTTTGAGTTTTAAGATCATTATATTTTCCTCCGATATTGATTGATTAATTAATACAAAAAATAAAAAAAATAATTTTAAGATTATCTTAAACATATTTTAATTCTAAAGCTTTTATAGTACTTTTTGTTGTAAATTTTTTAATGTTTCCTTTTAACTTTACAATTTCTTTTACAAATTTCGACGAAATAATTTGGTTTTCGACGTCTGACATTAAAAAAACAGTTTCTATACTATTATTAAGTTTTCTATTCATTCCAGCAAGTTGGAATTCATATTCAAAATCTGAAGCTGCTCTAAGCCCTCTTAGTATTATGCTGGCTTTATTTTTTTTACATAAATCTGTTGTTAGAGTATTAAAAGCGATTACGTTAATTTTATTTTTATTAAGTTTTAAATCAAAGAAAAGTGCTTTTTTAACAATCTCTATTCTTTCATCAATATCAAAAAGATAATCTTTATTATCAACGTCAGAAACAGCTACTATTATTTTATTAAATAGTTTTAATCCTTTTTTAATGACGTCTATATGACCATATGTAATTGGGTCAAAGGTCCCTGGATAAATTGCAATTTTAGTCATTAAATTAAATTATCATCAATTTTATTTGCTGAAACTACTTTTTCCTCACCTGATAATTTAATTATTCTTACACCTTGTGTATTTCTTCCAGCTGTTCTAATTTCTTTCACAGCTACTCTTATGACTCTACCTTTGTTTGTTGATATAAGAATTTCATCTCCTTCAAATACAGGAAAAGATGAGGAAATATCACCATTTCTTGGTGAATTAACTATTCCTATTATACCCTTACCACCTCTATTCGTAACTCTATAATCAGTATGCAATGTCTTTTTTCCAAACCCATTTACCGTAATCGATAAAATAAATTTTTCTTTAGCTTTAATTTCAGATTTTTCATCTTTGCTCTTTTTTCCATTTTTACTATATTTATCGTTATCAATGATTGACAATGATACAATTTGATCATTTGGTGATAAAACAATACCCTTAATCCCTTTTGAGGATCTACCCTTAAAAACTCTCAATTTTTTTGACTCAAATCTAATACACTTTCCGAATTTGGTGCTTAGTATTATGTCCTGATCTTCTTTACAAATCTTTACTCCAACAATTTTATCATTATTATCCAATTTCATCGCAATTTTACCTGCCGTATTTATTGAGGAAAAATCCTCTAAACTATTTTTTCTTATCTTTCCATTGGCCGTAGCAAATACTATCTGGTAATTCTTTAACTCAGAATCCTCAGGAAATGGCATTATAGAGCTTATAGATTGATGACTTTTGAGAGGTAAAATGTTGAATAAAGATTTTCCTTTAGAAGATGAAGATCCAACCGGTATTTTCCAAGCTTTAATTCTGTAAACAAGACCTTCAGTAGAAAAAAACAAAACAGAAGTATGGGTGTTAACCGATAGTGTTTGGACAACAGAGTCTTCATTTCTCGTTGTAATACCAGTTTTTCCTTTTCCACCTCTTTTTTGTTGTTTAATATTATTTAAAGATCCTCTTTTAATGTAGCCTTGAAGAGTAACAGTAATAATAACAGACTCTTTTTGAATAGTTTCCTCAATATCATAATTTAGAACAGCATCGATAATATCTGTTCTTCTTTTAACTGAAAATTTTTCTTTTATATCATTTAATTCATTGCTAATCACATTTAACAATTCTTTTTTTGAAGAAATAATCTTTTTATATTTTTTTATCAATTCAGAAAGTTTTTTAATTTCAACTTCTATTTCATTGATACCCAATGCAGTTAGTTTTTGTAGTCTTAATTCTAAAATTGAATTAACTTGAATTTCAGATAAAGAATACATTCCTTTAGAAGTTTTGTTTTCAATTAAATTTATCATCTTTAATGATTTATTTATTTTCCATTTAATTTTAAGAAGTGAGCTTTTTGCCTCATCAGGATTTTTTGATGATCTTATAATTTTTATAACTTTATCTAAATTTTCAACTGACACAGATAAACCGATCAATATATGTGCTCTCTCTTCAGCTTTATTCAAATCAAATTTTGTTTTTTTAATTACTACACTTTCTCTAAAATTTAAAAAATGGGTTAAAAAATCTTTTAAATTACATGTAATAGGTTTTCCCTCAACTATTGCTAAAGTATTAAAACCAAAAGAGCTTTCTATTTGAGTGTTTTTATATAATTGTCTTTTAACTGTCTCCGGTTCAACACCAGTTCTTAAATCTATAGATACTCTTATCCCTTCCCTGTTGGACTCATCTCTTATATCTCTTATACCTTCTATTTTTTTTTCTCTAACCAATTGAGCTATTCTCTCATTTAAAACCGACTTATTAACTTGATAAGGAATAGAAGTTATTACTAACCTCTCCCTACCGTTCTTCACTTGTTCAATAGAAATTTGACCACGAACTTTAAAAGACCCTCTTCCTTTCGTATAACCTTCTTTAATCATATCTTTTCCTATGATTACTCCGCCCGTTGGAAAATCAGGACCAGGTATAAATTTCATTAATTGCTTAACAGTAATGTCCTTATTTTCAATTAATGCTAAAGTTCCATCTATTATTTCTCCCAAATTATGAGGTGGAATACTTGTTGCCATTCCAACTGCTATACCGCCGGCACCATTAACTAAAAGATTTGGATATTGAGCAGGAAGAACACTTGGTTCTTTTTCCGTTTCATCATAATTACTTTTAAAATCAATAGTGTTCTTTTCAATATCATCTATAAGAAACTGAGATACTTTTGAGAGTCTTGTCTCAGTATATCTCATTGCCGCTGCTGGATCTCCGTCTATAGAACCAAAATTTCCTTGCCCTTCAACCAGAGGTAAACTCATTGAAAAATCTTGAACCATCCGAACTAATGCGTCATATACAGATTGATCTCCATGTGGGTGATATTTACCAATTACATCACCGACTATTCTAGCTGATTTTCTAAATTGTTTTGACCAGTCATAACCTCCTTTGTACATTGCATATAAAATTCTTCTATGAACAGGTTTTAATCCATCTCTGATATCAGGTAGAGCACGGCTGACAATAACGCTCATTGCATAAGATAGATATGACGAGCTCATCTCGTCATGCATGGATATCAACTTAATATTCTTATCGTTTTGATTTTCAGAATTTTGCATAATTGCTAAAATGGAATTTCGTCATCCATTTCGTTAGAAATCTGAGACATATCATCATTATTATTTAATGATTTATTATTATCATTTGCAATACTACCACTCGAATTTCCTCCGCCCAACATTGTAAGTGAGGAATTATATCCTTGAATAATTATCTCAGTAGAAAATTTATCTTGGCCTGATTGTTCGTCTTTCCATTTTCTTGTAGATAGTTGTCCCTCAACATAAATTTGAGCTCCCTTTTTTAGATATTGTTGAACAACATTTACAAGACCCTCATTAAATACAACCACACGGTGCCATTCAGTTTTTTCTTTTTTTTCTCCAGAATTTTTATCTTTCCATGATTGACTTGTAGCAAGACTAAGTCTTGCTACATTTTTTCCATTTACCATTTGCTTAATTTCAGGATCTGCGCCCAAACGACCAATTAAAAGTACTTTATTTAAACTTCCAGCCATAATATTTTAATATTTGTATTATTAATTAATTAGATTTATATCACAATTTACTCTGAATATTAATTTTATTAAGTCAAAGCAATAAGAATTATGATGAAAAAGATACTTATTAAGGGGGCTAAAGAGCACAATTTAAAAAATATTTCATTAGAAATACCTAAAGACAAGTTTGTAGTTATAACAGGTCTATCTGGCTCCGGAAAATCTTCACTAGCGTTCGATACCGTTTATGCAGAAGGTCAAAGAAGGTATGTTGAAAGTTTATCAGCTTATGCACGTCAGTTCTTAGACAAAATGAAAAAACCTAATGTTGATTTAATTGAAGGTTTGAGCCCTGCTATTTCGATTGAGCAAAAGAATACTTCAAAAAATCCTAGATCTACTGTCGCAACAGTTACTGAAATTTATGATTATATGAGAGTTCTCTATGCAAGAGCAGGAATTCCCTATTCACCTTTCACTGGTAAGCCAATAGTATCTCAAACAATTACTCAAATTGTAGATAAGATTAAAGAATTACCAAAAAAATCAACAATTTATTTATTTGCTCCGGTAGTAAGAGGACGTAAAGGCGAATACAAAAAAGAAATATTGGGCTTTAAAAAGCGTGAATTTAGAAAAATTAAAATAGATGATAAACTTTATGATATAGATAATGTTCCTGAACTTAATAAAAAGATAAAGCACGATATATATGTCTTAGTTGATAGGATTATACTAAATTCTTCTTTAGGTAATCGTTTAGCAGAGGGAATTGAAACATCAATAAATTTAGCAAATGGTTTAGTTTTTGTTGAGTATGAAAATGAAACCTTACCCAAAAAGTTTAGAAAATTAGAGAGATTAATATTTTCAACTAAATTTGCTTGCCCTGAAAGTGGTTTTACTATTGAGGAAATTGAACCAAGATTATTTTCTTTCAATAGTCCGTTTGGTGCCTGTGAGGAATGTGAGGGTATAGGAATAAAACTTAATGTCGACCCTAACTTAGTTATACCAAATGAAAAAAAATCTATTATTGATGGTGCTATCGAACCATGGGCTAAAACCACTACTTTATATTATGCCCAAACACTATCTTCCCTAGCAAAACACTACAATTTTTCTCTTAATGAAAGATGGAATAAATTACCAAAAAAAATAAAAGATATAATACTCTATGGTTCAGATGATGAAGAAATAAAATTTACTTACGATGATGGATATGAAAAATATTCACATAAGAAATCGTTTGAGGGCGTCATAAATAATCTTGAACGACGTTATTTAGAAACTGATAGTGATTGGAAAAGAGAGGAAATTTCTCAGTATCAATCAGATACGAAATGTGAAAGATGTAATGGTCATAGACTTAAAGATGAAGCTTTGTGTGTAAAAATAGATGGTTTACATATAAGTGAAGTAACTGAAAAATCAATTTTAGAAGCTTCAAAATGGTTTAAGGATCTTCAGACAAACCTAAATAAAAAACAATTTAAAATTGCTGAACATATTTTAAAAGAGATAAATGAAAGATTAGATTTTTTGTTAAATGTTGGACTTGATTATTTAACACTATCAAGAGAGTCAGGCACATTATCAGGGGGCGAGTCTCAAAGAATACGGCTTGCATCACAAATAGGATCGGGGTTAACAGGCGTACTCTATGTTTTAGACGAACCTTCTATAGGACTTCACCAAAAAGATAATGTTAAATTGATTAATGCTTTAAAACGATTAAGAGATTTAGGAAATACTGTTATTGTTGTTGAACATGATACAGAGACAATGGAGAGTGCTGATCATATAATTGATCTAGGTCCTGAAGCCGGAAATAACGGCGGCCAAGTTGTAGCGCAAGGAACTTTTAAAGAAATAGGTCAAAACCAAAATAGTATTACTGGAAAATATTTATCAAATAAACTCAAAATCATAGTTCCACCAAAAAGAAGATTAGCTAAGAATGGAAGATTTTTAGAAATTACTGGTGCAACAGGAAATAATTTGAATAACGTAAATTTGAAAATACCCTTAGGAAGTTTAACATGTGTAACTGGTGTGTCAGGAAGCGGAAAATCTACTTTAGTTTTACAAACACTTTATAATGCTTTGAATTTAACTTTAAATAACAATAAATCTAGGAAAATCCCCAAACCATTCAAAAATTTCAAAGGTACAGAATTAATAGATAAAGTTATAGACATTGATCAATCACCTATTGGTCGTACTCCTAGATCAAACCCAGCTACATACACTGGTGCATTTGGACCAATAAGAGACTGGTTTACATCTTTGCCTGAGTCTAAATCACGAGGTTACAAACCTGGTAGATTTTCTTTTAATGTAAAAGGTGGAAGATGTGAAGCTTGTGAGGGTGACGGTGTTATTACCTATGAAATGCATTTTCTTCCTGATGTATATATTCAATGTGATGAGTGTAAAGGTACAAGATATAATCGTGAGACTTTAGAAATAAAATTTAAAGATAAAAGTATTGCAGATGTTTTAAATATGACTGTTGATGAGGGGTGTGAATATTTCGAAAATATTACAAATATAAAAACTAAGTTACTTACACTGAAAAAGGTTGGATTAGGTTATATAAAAATTGGACAACAAGCTACCACACTCTCTGGTGGAGAAGCACAAAGAATAAAGCTTGCAAAAGAATTATCAAAAAGATCTACAGGTCGAACAATGTATATACTCGATGAACCTACTACTGGCTTACATCAGCATGATATAAAAAAATTGTTAGAAATTCTTCATACATTTGTTGCTCTTGGAAATACTGTTGTAGTAATCGAACATAATCTTGATGTGATAAAAACTGCAGATTATATTGTTGATATGGGTCCAGAGGGTGGAGTAAAAGGAGGTAAAATCATCGCAGAAGGCAAACCCGAAGAAATTTGTAAGGTAGACAACAGTTATACAGGAAAATTTTTAAAGCCACTTTTGAACTAGAAAAAATATTAGTAAATTTCAGTTGAATTTGATATAAGTTAATTATTGTGATTAATTTACTATCATCATTATCTAAAACTGTTCATACATCGATCGCCATAGCTATAATTTTGTTTCTAGGTTTATTTTACCAAAATGGAGGATTTAGCTTTGATGCTCTTTTTTGGAGTTGGATTGCTCGATATACGCACGTTTTGGTTGGGATTATGTGGATAGGATTATTGTGGTACTTTAACTTTGTTCAAATTCCTAATATGGGAAAAATACCTGATGAACAGAAGCCAGCTATTGGTAAGGTTATCGCTCCCGCAGCATTATTTTACTTCAGATGGGCTGCTGCATTTACCGTAATCTCTGGATTAATCCTAGCAGGACTTAATGGGTACTTACATGATGCCATGACTTTAAGTATTGGATCAGGTGTTCCAAAGCATACAGCTATAGGTATTGGTATGTGGCTGGGTTTAATAATGGCATTTAATGTTTGGTTTGTTATCTGGCCTAATCAAAAAAGAGCTTTGGGTATTGTTGATGCAGATCCAGACTTAAAAGCTAAATCAGCTAAGACTGCAATGTTGTTTTCAAGAACAAACACTTTATTGTCTATACCGATGTTACTCACGATGGTTATAGCACAAAATTTGTATTAATTTTTTTCTTCATCCTTTAAAATAGTTTTTTGGGAAACATTTAGTCTCACAAGAATTGTATTTGCTATATAAATTGAGGAATAAGTTCCAAAAATAACACCAAAAATCATTGCTAATGAGAAACCTTTTAAAATTTCTCCACCAAAAATAAAAATTGAGACTAATGCTAAGAGTGTAGTTATTGATGTTATTAAAGTTCTCGATAAAGTTTCATTAATTGAAATATTGGTTAATTCAAAAATTTTAATATCAGCATATTTTCTTAAATTTTCTCGAACACGATCAAATATAACCACTGTATCATTCATTGAATAACCGACTATCGTTAAAACAGCGGCTATTATTGATAAATTAATTTCTAAACCTAATAACGAAAACAAACCTAATGTAACAATTACATCATGGAATAAAGCACAAATAGCACCAAGACTAAATTGCCATTCAAATCTTATCCAAATATAAATTAGCATTAGAGCTAATGCTACTGAAATAGCAATTACACCTGACTTTAATAATTCAGCGCTTACTTTAGGTCCAACATTCTCAACTCTTCTAAAATCTATACTGTTTCCAAATGATTTATCTAAATTTTTTTTAACGTCCTTAATAATATTCTTTTTATTATCTTTGTTTTCAAACTTAATTAAATAGTCAGTTTCATTACCAAATTTTTTAACTGATACATCTCCTAAATCCATTTGATTAAATCTATCTCTTAAAGATGATACGTTGACCTTTGACTCTGTAGACCTAAGTTCAATTAAAATACCTCCTTTAAAATCAATCCCAAAATTTAATCCTTTAAATATTAAAAATAATAAAGAAATAACAACTAGAGATATAGATAGTATATTAAATTGGTTATAGTATTTATTAAAAGCTATCATTTATATAACGATTTCCTTGTTTTTATTTTTTGAAATATATAAGACGGTCAAAAGCCTTGCGATAAAATAAACAGAAAATAGAGTTGTAAAAATCCCAACACCTAAAGTTATTGAAAAACCTTTAATAGGGCCTGAGCCCATAAAAAATAATATAATTGCTGCTAATAAAGTTGTTATGTTTGCATCAAGTATTGCTGTTTTTGATTTAGAGTAACCACTGTCAAAAGCAATTAATCTGTTTTTCTCGTTTTTAAGTTCTTCTCTTATACGCTCAAAAATTAATACATTTGCATCTACAGCCATACCAACAGTCAAAATTATACCTGCTATACCCGGTAATGTTAAGGTTGCTTCAAATAATGTAAGAACACCCACTAAAAGAAGTAAATTAATTATTAAAGCCGTATTTGTAATTATTCCAAAAATTTTATATTTAATAATTATAAAAACTATAACTAAAATGAAACCTATAATTAAAGCTATTATACCAGCATCGATAGAGTCTTGACCTAGACCTGGTCCAACTGTCCTCTCTTCAATAATATTTAACGGTGCCGGTAATGCCCCGGATCTTAACAAAAGAGCTAAATCAGTTGCTGACTGAAATGTAAAGCCTCCAGAAATTTGTCCAGAACCACCAGCTATTGTGTCTTGAATAACTGGAGCACTAATAATCTTTCCATCAAGAATTATGGCTAATTGTCTACCAATCCCTTTTGAGGTTGCTTTACCAAATCTTTTTGCCCCTACTCTATCTAAACTAAATGTTACAACTGTTTCATTTGCTTCATTATCCATCCTTGGTTGAGCGTCAAGTAAATTATCTCCACTAAGGATTATTCTTTTGCTAACAAATTCTGACCCTTCTTCATCTTCATAATTTAATTTTTCATTACCAAATGTATCTTCATTGTTATTAGAAACAAATCTAAATGTAAGATTAGCAGTTTTTCCTAATAAAGTTTTTATTCTCATAGGATCATCAAGGCCAGGAAGTTCTACTAATATTCTGTCATTTCCTCTTTTGAGAATATTGGGTTCATTTGTTCCAACTTCATCTATCCTCCTTCTTACTATTTCAAGAGCCTGTTCCTGTGAAGATGTTTTGAGCTTTACTAATCCTTGCTTAGAAAAAATTACACTTAAAAAATCATTTTCTTCAGTTATTTCTAGTTGGTGTGATTTAAATCTTTCATAATAAGGATTTATTTCACTTTCTTTGTTATTAAATATATCTAGGACTTTTTGTTTATCTTTGTCATTAACTTTAAACAGAATTTTTTCATTTTGAAGTATAAAATTTACTAACTTTATATTTTTTCCTTTAAAATAATCTCTTAAAGTGATCGTCAAATTTTGAAGTTTTTGTTCAATAACTGGTTTATTATCAATTTCTAATAATAGATAAGATCCACCTTGAAGATCTAAACCAAGATTTATATTTCTTTTAAGAAAATTATTATCAAATTTAAATAAATTTGATGATGCGATCAGAATTAAAAACAAAGATATAATTAAGATGAAGATTATCTTTAATTTAGAAAAATATAACACACTATTTAATTAGACTATTTCTTTGGTTCTTGTGAATTCATCAAGCTTTGAATTCCTGTGCCTCTTATGACTTCTACAGTTACATTTTCTGCAATTTCAACTTCAACTTTGTCATTGTCTACAACCCTTGTAATAATCCCAGTTATACCTCCTGAGGTAACAACTTTGTCTCCTTTTTTTAAATTTTCGACCATAGTCCTATGTTCTTTTACTTTCTTTTGTTGAGGCCTAATAAGGAAAAAATAAAATATAACAAAAATTAATATTAACGGTATAAACTGACCAAATCCTGAACTATCCATAAAACTCCTAATTTTAGTTTGAATATTTATACTATCTAATGAATTAAAACAACTTTATTTAAGTGAAATTTTTTCTAAATTATTCATATAAGGTCGTAACACTTTTGGGATTTGTATAGAGCCATCTTTTTTTTGATAGTTTTCTAAAATTGCGATCAAAGTTCTACCTATTGCTAGACCACTACCATTTAATGTTCCAACATGCTTTGTATCTTTATTTTGAGTTTTATATCTTGCTTTCATTCTGCTCGCTTGAAATGTTGAGCATGAGGAACAAGAGGATATTTCACGATATCTATTTTCCGATGGTAACCATACTTCTAAATCGTAAGTTTTTTCTGCACTAAATCCCATATCACCGCTACAAAGAATAACTTTTCGATAAGGTAATTCTAGTAAATCCAAAATATTAGTCGCACAATTAGTCATTCTTTCGAGTTCCTCTAGACAATTTTCTTGCTCTACTATACTAACAAGTTCAACCTTATAAAATTGATGTTGTCTTATCATCCCTTTCGTATCCTTACCGTAACTACCCGCCTCTTTTCTAAAACAAGGAGTTGAAGCAACAAATCTCATTGGTAGATCTTTTTGATTTATAATTTTGTCCTTAACTATGTTTGTTAAAATCACCTCAGCTGTAGGTATAAGAAATTTTCTTTCATTTCCTTCCTCGATTTTAACTTCAAATTGATCATTTTCGAATTTAGGTAATTGTCCTGTACCATACATAGTGTTTTCTGAAGCTAATAATGGTGGTGATATTTCGCTGTAACCATTTTTAGTTACATGAGTATCTAACATGAAATTTGATAATGCTCTTTCCAGTAGAGCTAGTTTATCTCTTACAAAAACAAATCTTGATCCGGTAGTCTTTGTAGCTAATTCGAAATCAAGCATGCCAAGATCTTCACCTAATTCATAATGACTTTTAACTTTAAAATCAAAATTTGGAATTGTTCCAGATTTCATGACTTCAACATTGTCATTTTCATCTTTACCAATTGGAACGTCTTTGTGTGGAATATTTGGAATATTTGATAAAATACTATCTAATTCAATTTTAATTTTTTTTTGTTCTTCTGTAATGTCATCAATCTCTTGAGATAATTTTTTTGATTTTTCAAATAATGATTTATCTTTAGATTTAGATATTTCTTTTTTTTCTTGCTCTAAAGATTCTTTTTTTTGAATTAACTCTCTATTTTTTTTGTCTAATTGTTCTAAATTTGAAACATCTATTTCAATTGATCTTTTTTCTAAAGACTTTTTGAAATTATTAAAATCTTTTCTAATCTCCTTAAGATTGTGCATCAGATTTTTCTAAATTTTTATTTTCAATAAACCTTACTGAAAAAATCGATAATTCATATAAAATTAATAAAGGTATCGCTAATCCAATTTGAGTTATTGGATCCGGTGGTGTTAATAATGCAGCTGCTGCAAATATAATTACAACAACATATTTTCTTCTTTTTTTTAAAAAATCTGAGTCAACTAATCCCACTCTTGCTAACAAACTTAAAACAACTGGAAGCTGAAAACTTATTCCAAACGCAAAAATTAATTTCATAACTAAAGATAGATATTCATTCACTTTAGCCTCTAATTGGATTGGTAAGTTGGTAGAAATACCTGAGCTTTCAAATGAAAGAAAAAATTTAATCGCTAAAGGCATTATCAAATAGTAGACAAGTAACCCTCCTAAAAAAAATAATACAGGTGTTAAAACTAAATAAGGCAAAATCGCAATTTTTTCATGCTTGTAAAGTCCTGGTGCTATAAACTTCCATATTTGCATTAAAATATACGGACAAGTTACAAAAAAAGCAGTGAAAAAAGAAACTTTCAGATAAGTTAAAAAGGTCTCTTGTAGAGCAGTAAATATCAATCTTCTATTTGTCTCATCGTCTTTGACTGCTTTAGCATACGGTTCAACTAAAAAACCATAAATATGCTCAGCAAAAAAATAACATCCTACAAAAAAAATAATTAGAAATATAAAACTGTGTATTAATCTTTTTCTTAATTCAGCTAAATGACTAATAAAACCTGTGTCTTTATCATCGTTAGTCATTTTTCTTTTCTTCTTTTTTTTCTTTTATCTCGTTTTCATCAATATCGATGTTAGAAACTTCATTTTGAACATTATTAACATACCTTTTAGCAGTACCAATCCAAGAACCAACCTTCTTGAGCATTATTGGAAAATCCTTTGGACCTAAGACTACAATAGCAATACCTACGACAATTAAAATTTCAAACCAACCAATCGTGGGCATGTGGTTTACTCTTTATTGTTAGATTTATTATTGTCCTGATTATCGTCAGAAATATTTTTAGGTTCTGACTCATCTGTTACGTCAGATGCCATACCTTTTTTGAAACTCTTAATACCCTTGGCTACATCGCCCATCAAACTAGATATTTTGCCACGACCAAATAGTAAAACAACTAATATTACTACTATAGCTATTTGCCAAATTCCTATACTCATGAATAACTTATAACCTTTTTATTAAAAATTTAAAGTGGCAAATTACTTTTGCTCATCCTTATCAAGAGTGCTGCTCAACATTTCATCAATATTCGAGTAAATGTCCTCTTTTTTTTCTTCTTGTTTTTCCTTGTAAAATTTTCCTGTGCCAAATATTGCATTATCTATATTGGCACTATCAATTAAACCTGCGGCTCCTAACTCATCAACAGTAGGTAAATCAGATAATTTTTGCAGATTAAAATGACTTAGAAAATTATCAGTCGTAACGTATTGAATTGGTTTTCCGGGTACATCTTTTCTTCCGCCAGGCTTAACCCAATCTAATTCCATCAGTATTTCAATAGTATTTGTTCCAAAAGCTACACCTCTTATTTCTTCAATTTCTGCTCGGGTTACAGGTTGATGGTAAACAATAATTGACAAAGTCTCAATTGCAGCTTTAGATAATTTTTTTTCAACTGTCTTTTCTTGTACCATCAAACTAGATAATTTATCCGATGTTCTAAAAGACCATTTATTAGATATACAGACTAAATTTATTCCACGATCTTTATATTCGTTTTGTAGTTTTTGTAGAATTTTTTCTACATCTGATTTTTTAGAAATTTTACTTTCAATAGTGCTAATATCTAAAGGTTCAGCTGCAGCAAAAATAATTGCTTCAATTTCTTTTTCAACACTTGATAACTTAGAGGGAAAATCAATTATATTATTTTTTTTTTTCTTTTTAATCATTTATTCTCTTTTATATAAATCTCTGTAAAAAGGTCATCTTGTTTTATTCTTAAATTTCCCTCTTTAACTAATTCTAATGAACCAGCAAAAATTCCAGCCGTTCCAGTGCTTTTAAATTTTTTTTCATTTTTAAAATTATTTGGTATCAAATCATCTAATTTCTTCCAATCTAAAAGCTTACCAAAAAAATCTCTGATGGTTTTTATGCCGTCTTCAGTTGTAAAAACTGGAAGTCTTGGGATATTAATTTTTTGAAAATCTTTAGTCATTAAAATAGAGGAGTACGTTTTTAAAAGATCAAATAAACTGATATTATATTCACTATTATAAATTGGTCTTATTCCAGCCTTCATACCTCTTGTTCTGATCTCTTTTCCAAGACGTTTACGCTTAAGCATTTGATCTGACAATAATCTAATTAATTCCAATTTTTTAAGTTGTAATTTTAATTTTTCAGCAACTTCTTGAAGTTTGAACTCTTCCTCTGGAGAGCTAGGTAGCAATAATTTTGATTTTAGGTAAGCTAACCATGTTGCCATTAACAAATATTCAGAAGCTGTTTCTAAATTTAAATTTGTTTCATTTTTAATATAATCATTAAATTGATCTGCTAATTTAGTTATTGATATTTTTTCTAAATTTACTTTTTGAGCTTTTGCAAGATCAAGTAAAACATCTAATGGACCATTATAATTTTCAATTTGAACGTTAAAAAATTCAGAATCATTGAAAGACATACGCCAATATTATCTTAAAATATTGTAAAATTGTGATGTTTTTTTTAATATAAATTTATTTACTAAAGGTGAGTTTTTACCAACAATTTCCATTTCTTTTAATTTACCATTGCAATGTAAAGCTAAATTGCAACCAGCTTTAAAAGCATCAATTGTATTTATTTTAAGACCCTTTTTAAGGCTCTTCATTGATAAATCGTCAGAAATTATGAGATTTTTATAACCAACTCTTTTTCTAATAATATTTATCATTTTTCTAGAATGAGTAACTGTATTGTCCTTATCAATTTGATTAAAAATCAAATGACCAGTCATTGCAAAAAAAGAATTTTTATTTTTAAAAGCTTTAAAATCATTTTTTAAAAGATATTGGAGAGATTTATTAATATATGGAGTAGAAAAATGACTATCAACTTTAGCAAGACCATGACCAGGTATGTGCTTGATAATGGTACCAATTGAATTTTCTTTATAAGTTTGAATGCATATGTCGCCAATTTTAGAGACAATATTAGGATCTCTTGAAAAGGATCTGTCTCCAATTATTTTACTAGAGCCACTAATTTTAAGATCTAACACTGGAACAGAATTGATGTTTATTCCTAATTCTTTTAATAAATATGATGTTTTATCTATAAAAGTTTTAAAATAGATATCAAAATCTTTTTTATTTTTAACATATTTTTTTCCAAAAAAGTCAGAGGTCAAATTCTTAAAAGAGATGATATTTTCTAATCTGCTTACACGTCCACCCTCTTGATCAATCATTATAGGATATTTCTTGTCATTGAAAATATTTCTTATTTTTGAAGTTAGTTTTTTAGTTTGATTTAAATTCTTGATATTTCTAGTAAATAAAATAACCCCCCATGGTTTATATTTTCTTAAAAAAAGTTGTTCCTTTGATCTAATTTCAGTCGATTTAAGACCAACTATAAATGCTCTACGATTATTCATTACTTTCTAACAATTTCCAAAAATTATATTTTTTTTTATTTGATTTGGTCTCTTCAACATATTCAATTATATTTTGAGTATCACTTTTTAAAACAGGTAAATTTTTTACATAATTATTTATTTTCGTATCAATATTGCTCAATGATCTATATGACCTTTTTTTGTTTTCATCAGAAAAATAATATCGAATAGTAAAAAATAAGAACAAAGAAATTAAGACAATAAATACTAAATGCTTAATCTCTTTAATCATTACATTTTTTCTGGTGTTGAAACACCAATAATATTCATACCTGATTTAATTACGTTGGATATAACTTTAAGAAAAATCAATTTATCATTATCGATTTTTTTTTGTTCATTAATAAATCGTTTATCTGGATTATCTTTTCCTAAATTCCAATAAGAATGAAATAGTGATGATAAATCATAAAGATAAACAGCTACTCTATGTGGCTCCAATCTAATACATGATATATCTATACATTTTGGCCATTCAGCTATTTTTTTTAAAATCTGGATTTCATCGTTTGAATATCTAAAATCATAACTATCAATATCTAATTCAGAACTTAAATCTTTATTTAAGTGTCTAAATACAGAAGCTATTCTTGCATAAGCATATTGTACATAATAAAGAGGATTTTCTTTTGACTTCTCCACAACATTGTCAAAATCAAAATCTAATTCCACATCACTACTTCTATTTAGCATTATAAATCTAGTAGCATCTTTACCAACTTCACCAATTAGGTCATCGACAGTAATATAATCACCTTTTCTTTTTGACATTTTAAAAGGTTTTTTATCTTTTATGAGTTTTACTAGTTGGCTTACTTTACATATTAATTTGATCTTTGAATTAGATAACGCATCAACAGAAGATGAAATTCTTTTAATATACCCAGCGTGATCAGCACCTAAAATATTTATTAAACAATCAAACTTTCTGTCTAATTTATTTTTATGATAAGCTACGTCACTTGCAAAATAAGTCCATGAACCATCACTTTTTTGTAATGCTCTATCTTTATCATCACCAAAATCAGTTGATTTAAAAAGAAGTTGCTCTCTCTCCTCCCAATTATTTTTATCCTCTCCGATTGGTGCTTTAATCTTACCTTTATAAACAAAATTATTCTCTTCAAGTGTTTGAACAACTTTTTCTACTTCTTTATTAGAAACTAATTTTTTTTCACTGACAAAACTATCATGATTAATTCCGAGACTATTAAGATTTTTTTTAATTAGATTTAATGCCTCTTTAATTGACAAAATAGTTAGATTTTCAGAAATATTTTCAAAATTTTCAAAGTTTAGATCTTTATTCGATTTTATAATATTTTGAGCAAAATCTTTTATATAATCACCTGGATATAAGTTTTCATCATTAGACGGGAAGTTCTCCTTAAATTTTATCTCTCTAATTCTAAAATACACTGATTTTGTAAAATTAATTATTTGATTACCATAATCATTTACATAATATTCTTTTGTTACCTTATGATTGTTGTACTGTAACAAATTTGCGGTTACGTCACCTAATATAGCACCCCGACAATGACCTACGTGTAATGGTCCAGTTGGATTGGCAGATACAAATTCTATTAAATAATTCATTTTTTTTTCTTTTTTATTTACTCCAAAACTTTTGTAATTTTCAATTACGTCTTTTATAAAATTCGTCCAAAATGTTGGTTTAAATTTGATATTAATAAAACCAGGCTTTTCAATTGATATCCTTTCAATTTGCTTATCATTATCAATTAAAATCGGAGATAAAATTTCAGCAATATCATTAGGTGTCTTTTTATTAATTTTTGCTAAGAACATTGCTACATTAGTTGAAATATCACTTTCAAACTTGACTGGTGGAATTTCAGCAGTAATTCCTTCCAAATTCTGAGGCAAAATAATCTTATTTTGCTTAGACAAATCTTTAAGAATGTCTTTTATCTTAATTAAATATAGATCAAAAATATTCATTTTAAATCTTTATATAAATTAATAGCATATCTATCAGTCATCCCAGATATAAAATCAGAAATTGCTCTAAACTTATCAACAGAAAGTTCTTTTCTTGAAATAAATTTTTTGGGATTTTTTATAATCATTTCAAAAAGTTTTTTGATAATATATTTTCCTCTGTTATTTTTTTTTAAGACGTTTTTGTTATTGTACATTTTCGATTTTAGGAAAAATCTAATCTCATAATCCGAATTCTTTATTTTGTCAGAAAAATCTACAGTTAAATTCTTTGTTTTCTTTATGTCTTTAGACACTTTAATTTTATTTTTTTTTAAATTTTTTAAAGTATTAGATATTAGATCTTTTATCATTATATCAATTGAATCTCTTATGATCTGATATACTGCGATATCATAGTTATATCTATTTATTTTTCTTTTATATTTTTTATAAATGTTTTTAAAAAAATCTATCTCAACTAACTCCTCAATTGAAAATAAATTAGCCTTAAGTCCATCTTGTATGTCATGATTATTATAAGCAATATCGTCTGAAATAGCTGCAATTTGAGCTTCTAATGGTGGATATGTTTTAAAATTGATTAAATTCTTAAATTTTTTTGTGCCTATTAAATCATTTACTAAATTTAAGTCCTCCACTGGCCCATTGTGTTTTAAAAGGCCCTCCAAGGTCTCAATTGATAAATTTAGACCATTAAATTTCATATATTTATTTTCTAAAAACATCACAATTCTCAATGTTTGCAAATTATGATCAAACCCACCGTGATCAGCCATGCAATCATTTAAAGACTCCTCGCCTGCATGGCCAAACGGAGTGTGGCCTAAGTCGTGCGCCAAACTTAAGGTCTCTGTTAGATCCTCATTTAAATTGAAATAACGTGCTACAGAGCGTGCAATTTGAGATACTTCCATTGAATGAGTTATACGAGTTCGATAATGATCACCCTCTGTGTTTACAAACACTTGAGTCTTATGTTTCAATCTTCTAAACGAAGCGCTATGTATAATTCGATCTCTATCTCTTTGAAATGGAGATCTATATTTTGAGGGTGTTTCGTAAAATATTCTACCCTTACTTTTGAATAACCCTAGCTTTGAGTAATTTTTCATCCTTTAAAATATAAATTTTAGTATTATATTACTAATATCAGTGATCAATTATGATTAAAGAAATTAAATTTACCGATAAAGCACTAAAACAGATCAATGTTCTTTTATCTAAAAAAGATAAAGGCTCTTTTTTTAGAATCGCTATCAAGGGTGGTGGATGCTCAGGTTTTCAATACGAATTCACTTTTGACAAAGAAAAAAATGATGATGATTTAAACTATCAAAACATATTAATTGATAAAACTTCAGCAGATTTACTCAAGGGATCTGAAGTTGATTATGTCTCTGAATTAATTGGTGAGCAATTTAAGATTAATAATCCACAAACAAAATCATCTTGTGGTTGTGGTGTCTCCTTTTCACTTTAATGATAATCTCATCATGGAATGTAAATTCTGTTAGGGCTAGAATTGAAAATATAAAAAGTTATCTACTAAAATATAAGCCTGATATCTTGATGATGCAGGAAATCAAAACCGAGGACTTAAATTTTCCTTATGACGATTTTTCATCTATGGATTATGAAAGCCATGTTTTTGGTCAAAAAAGTTATAATGGCGTAGCAATTATTTCAAAAGGAAAATTAAAGAATATCAGAAAAGACTTAATTAAAGATAAACTAAAACAATCAAGAATAATTTCTGCTGAAATGGAATATAAGAAAAAAAATATCCAATTAATCAATATTTACACTCCCAATGGTAATCCAGTCGACACTGAAAAGTATGATTATAAAAAAAAATGGCTCAATGACTTAATTAAGCAATTAAAAAATTTAAGTAAAATAAATCAAAATATTATTTTGGCTGGGGATTTTAACATAATACCATCAGCGGAAGATGTATATAATCCTAAAAGTTTTGAAGATGATGCCTTGTTTAGATTAGAAATTAGAAAAAAATTGAGAGAAATGATCAATCTAGGTTTTAATGATGTCTATAGACATTTTTATGATACCAAAGAGGGTTATACTTTTTGGGACTATATGAGAGGCGCTTGGCAAAAAAATAACGGAATGAGAATAGACCATTTTTTAGTCTCAAATTCTCTGATAGACAATATTAAAAGTATCAATATTAATAAAGACCCTAGAGGACGAGAAAAGCCATCAGACCACACTCCTATAGAAATAACTTTAGCTTAACAACCTTTAAATGATTTTGACATGTTGCTAATCAAATCAAAATACAAATTTTTTCCAGGATCAAGTGTAGCTCCTAATGGATCTATCACACCTGTTGCAACATTAGTATCTTTTGCTACAGCTTTGATTATATCTGGATTAAATTGAGGCTCAGAAAATATACAGCTCACTTTATCATGCTCGATTACTTCTCTAATTTCAGCTAATTGTTCAGCGCCTGGCATAACATCAGTGTTGACTGTAAATGCTCCAAGAATATTTATGCCAAATCTTTTTTCAAAGTATTGATAAGCATCATGAAAAACTATTGATTTAAAATCTTTGTTTAATTCAGATTTAACTTTCTTAGTTAGTTTATCTAAATCTTTATGAGCGTTTTTTAAATTTGCTTTATATTTTGCCTCATTTTTTTGATCATTTTCAATTAAGTGTTCTGCCATTTCACTTAAAATTATTTTTGCATTCATCGGATCAAGCCATATGTGTGGATCAAACTCTCCGTGAGCATGTCCTTCGTGTCCATGACCATGGTCATCGTGATCATCTTTTTTATGACCTTTTTTATCGTGATCGTGTTCATCATGACCATGTTCCTTCTCTTTTTTATCATGGTCGTGGTCATCATGATCATCCTCTTTCTTAGCATGATCGTCATGATCATCCTCTTTATGCCCGTGATCGTCATGACCTTCAAAAATATTTCTTTCTCTAAATTTAAGTTTAGTTAAACCTTTAATTTCCATTAATTCGATTTTTTCAGCGTCTTTTGCAATTGTTTTTAATGGTTTCTCTAAAAAGGTTTCGATATCCTCACCTACCCAAAATATAATATCAGCATTTTGTATCATTTTTGCGTGTGATGGCTTAAGTGCAAATCCATGTGGGGAAGCATAACCATCAACAATTAAATCTGGTTTAGCAACACCATCCATTAGATAACTTGCAAGAGAATGGATTGGTTTTATTGTTGCAACTACTTTAATTTCAGCGTTTGCTGGTACAAAAATTGTTAAGAATGATAATATTGTAAGAATTAATGGTAATTTTTTTATGTTTTTCATATGTTGTATATTTAGATTGTTATAATATAACACTATGTAATAATATAACACTTATTAGTCAAGAAATAAAATGAGCATTGATCAAAATATATTGGTAAAATTAAATGATGCTGGTTTACAGTTGAACAACAAATGGTTAGTCAAAGGAGTCTCACTACAAGTTGAAAAAGGTAAAATAGTTACTCTCATTGGTCCAAATGGATCTGGAAAAAGTACAACAGCCAAAATTGCTTTAGGTATTTACAAAAAGATTGATGGCTCAGTTGAAAAATATACCAATAAAGTTGGATATGTCCCACAGAAAATTTCAATTGATTGGACGTTACCGCTAAGAGTAAATGATTTCATGATGTTAACAGAAAGTCTTAATAAAGATACAATAGATGAAGCTCTATCTTTAACTGGAGTAATTCATCTTAAAGATAAAAATTTAGGAGATCTATCAGGTGGTGAATTTCAAAGAGTACTACTTGCTAGAGCCATATCAAAAAAACCTGATCTATTAGTACTTGATGAACCAGTGCAGGGAGTAGATTTTACTGGTGAAATAGCTTTATACGAATTAATTAAAAAAATTTCTGATGAATTAAGTTGTGGGATCTTATTAATTTCACACGACTTACATACAGTCATGAGTGCAACAGACCATGTTGTTTGTTTAAACGGCCATGTTTGTTGTTCAGGATCTCCAATGGATGTTGCAAAAAACAATGAATATAAAGCTTTATTTGGAGAGCAGGCTTCTCAAATATTGAGTAGATATGAGCATAAGCACGACCATATTCATACAGATGAAGGTGAAATTAAAAAAAATTAGATGTTTGATGATTTTTTTATAAGAGCTTTAGTAGCTGGAATTGGAGTTGCTTTTGTAACAGGACCTCTTGGTTGCTTTGTCATATGGAGAAGATTATCTTATTTTGGTGACACCTTAGCTCACTCTGCTCTATTGGGAGTGACATTAGCTTTTACTATGGAATTTAATATTGCTATTTCAGTATTTATTATTTCCTCGATGATAGCTTTAATTTTGATTCAACTTCAAAAAAAAACGAATTTACCAGGTGATGCTTTGTTGGGTCTTCTAGCTCATTCATCTCTGGCAGTTGGACTTGTTGTGATTGGTTTTTTAACATTTATCAGGTTTGATATTATGGGATTATTATTTGGAGATATTTTAGCAGTTTCGGTTGATGATTTATTGATAATATGGATTGGAGGAGCATTAATCCTTTTAGTTCTAAAATTAATTTGGAAGCCTTTATTCGCTTCAACAGTAAATTATGAACTAGCAGAGGCAGAAGGATTAAATCCGGATAGAGCTAAAGCTATATTTACAATTTTAATGGCAGCAATCATCGCTATTTCAATTAAAATGGTTGGATTACTATTAATTACTGGAATGCTGATTATTCCTGCTGCAATGGCAAGAAATTTATCATCAAGTCCACAAAGTATGGTCATCTATTCAATTATAGGAGGATTATTATCTGTAATTATAGGATTGTTCACATCTTTAGAGTTTAATACTTCTTCGGGTCCATCAATTATAACAGCAGCTTTATTATTATTCATACTTTCGTTATTTAAAATAAAACAATCTATTAAATTGAAAAATTAATGAGGAATCAGTAAAATGAAAACAATGCATAAAGAACATACACTCACAAAAAATCAGCAAATTATTTTTGATTTAATTGATAAATCTCCTGAACCAATGAAAGCTTATTCAATCCTTTTTAATGTTCAAAAAAAAGGCATTAAAGCTCCATTACAAGTTTATAGAGCATTAGATAAGCTAGTTGAAATAGGAAAAATTCATAAAATTGAAAGTCGAAATGCCTTTATTGCATGTCATAATTCAAGCTGCCAGGTATCAAAAGCTACTGCATTTTCAATCTGTGAGATCTGTGAGAAGGTAACAGAAATCAGTAGTGCAAGTCTCTCCAAATACTTAGCTAACTTCAAAGACAAAGATGGTATGAAATATAGTAAATACAATCTTGAGTTTTTTGGATTATGCAAAAAATGTAGATAAGTTATTATCTAAAATCTAAATAAAACAAGCTGAAAGGAAAACGTATGTTTATTAAGAAGTATCTTAAATGGATAAGCACATTTCTGGTTTTGGTTGGTATTCTATTAACAAACCTAAATATATATCCTTTAAATATTTATTTTCATGGATTAGGAGTTGTTGGATGGACTATAGCTGGATTTGTTAGCAAAGATAAAGCAATACTAACTAATTTTGGATTACAAATACCATTATTTTTAATAGGAATTTATAAAATTATTATCTAATGAAAAATACTAACAAAATATTTCTAGGTGAATTCATTGGAAGTAGTTTTTTAGTAATGGTTATTGTTGGATCTGGAATAATGGCTGAAAATCTCACAAATGATAATGCTTTAAGATTAACAGCCAATACACTTGCAACTGGAGCTGGTCTATTCGTTTTAATAACTGCTTTTGCAAATATTTCAGGTGCACATTTCAACCCTTTTGTAAGTTTAGCGATGTTTTTAAGAAAAAAAATTACTGGAAAACTTCTGATCATATATATTCCTGCCCAAATACTTGGTTGTTTGCTTGGTGTTATGTTGGCCAATGTTTTTTTTGAACACAATATTCTTGAGTTATCAACAAAAAATAGGGATGGCTTTCATATTTTCTTGTCTGAAATAATTGCTACTTTTGGTTTGATTTTTATTATTTTTGCTACTCTAAAAGATGGCAAAATAACAATAGCTGCAAGTGTAGCAACATATATCATGGCTGGTTATTGGTTCACATCATCAACATCTTTTGCAAATCCAGCTGTTGCTATAGCAAGAACTTTTACTGATTCTTTTACAGGAATTAATTACATGAATACACCAACATATATTCTAGCTGAATTTTTGGGAGCTCTAATAGCTGTATTTTTAATTAAAAAATTAATTAAATAGATGCAACTTTTTTTAGAAATAAAAAATATTATAAACTAGACATTATTATTTAATAGTTTATTGATAGATGAATCCTCACACTGATTCTCATATTATTTTATTATTTTATAGAATTATTTTCATTCTCACATTACATAGATCTCAAGTCATGAATCAATAGGAACCGAAAACAATAATATAAAGGAGAAAAAATGGATATGGCTTTAATTTATACGGTTATAGGGTTTGCCCTTGCCGGTTATAGCGTTATTGCTAACGACTCAATTCAAACACTGGGTACATTTATAGCTTCGAAAAAGAAGTGGTTTAAATGGTATACTCTCGCAGGATCTGCGTCAGCTGTTATGATTATTGCGTTAGCATGGGGATGGTATTCGTATGATGGTGATATTTCTTATGGAAGATTAACTAGAATACCTTATCAAGAAATTCAATGGTATCACGCAGTAGCACCTGCAATACTATTATTATTAACAAGAATTGGAATACCTGTTTCAACCACCTTTTTAGTTCTTTCAGCATTTGCCTCAACGGTTGTGCTTGAAAAAATGCTTATGAAAAGCGTCGTTGGGTATGGTTTAGCAGCAATGGTTGCTTATATTGCCTGGATAGCTGTCTCTAAATTTATTAATGAAAAATTTGATGAAGTAGATGAAAAATGGGTAGGCTTCTGGAGAAATAGTGTTTGGATTTCTTCTGGTTGGTTATGGTGGGTGTGGTTGTCTCACGATGTGGCTAATATTGCCGTGTATCTACCTAGACAATTAGATTTAACATTGCTTTTAATAGTAATGGGTTACTTTACAGCACTGTTATTCTATATTTTCTACATTCAAGGTGGACCAATTCAAAAAGTTGTTCTTGAAAAAACAGGAACAAGGTACGCAAGATCAGCAACAATTATTAATGTAATTTATGCTGGTGTCTTATTCTACTTTAAAGAACTAAACGATTTACCTATGTCTACGACATGGGTTTTTGTTGGTTTATTATGTGGAAGAGAACTTGCTATAGCTAGCATGAACAAAGAATATAAGTTGGGTTACGTCTTTCCATTAATTGGAAAAGATTTCCTAAAAATGGTATTCGGCTTAACTGTTTCAGTAGGTATAGTGCTTGCAATACATTATATAATAATACCAAACAATTGGTTTTAAGTATATTTTTGTGGTCGTGTTAATTATTTAACACGGCCATAAACGTCCTGGTATCGAACAATATCTGTTTCTTTTAAAATTGAACCTACTTGAGCTTCAATAATTTTCACTGGTTTTTTGTAGGGATTTTCTATTCTATGGATTGCACCTAATGGAATAAAAATAGTTTCATCAGGTTTCATTGTGAAATATTTCTTATTTAAAGTAATTTTTGGTTTACCATGAGTAACTACCCAGTGCTCAGCTCTATGATGATGTTTTTGAAGACTTAAAATACCTTTTGGTTTTACATATAGTTCTTTAATCAAAAATTCCTTACCATTAAATAGATTTACATAACTACCCCAAGGTCTATGAAATACATTCTTCTTTTTATAATAATGCCTCTTATTCCGTCCGTACATCTTACAGATTTCTTTCCAAGATCCTAAATCAGACCAAGGAATATCCAACTTGATAGCATTTATATCTTTAGTTTTTTCTAATATTGCATAGTCAAAGGACTTAGCTGTTGCTTTAGTGAATACTTGTTTATTTAAATAATACACATTACTTTTATATTTTGCTTTTGTTACAGCTTTGTTACAGTTTCGGTAAATATTTGGCTGATATTTCTTAAAATTATTAATAATGGAGTCTTTTCTCATATAAAACATTCCAGAATTCCAATAACCTTTTTTACTAATTATTTGTTTAGCTTTAGCCTCTTTAGGTTTTTCTACAAATCTAGACACTTTATTATTTTTAGTTAAAAAATATCCAAATTCACTAGATGGCATTGTGGGTTTAATACCAAAAATAAAGATATTATTATGAGTGAGTTTCTTTTGATTTTTTTTGATAGCTTTATTAAATAAACCAACCTTCTCTATTAGATGATCAGCGGCTAAAAACATTAATGGTTGTTCATTTGGAATATCCTTTATTAATGCAGTACTTAAAATTGCTGGTGCCGTATTTCTTTTGGCAGGTTCTAAAACTATTTTAAATTTTCTTATTTTGTGTTTCTTTAAGTGTTGTTTTACTAGTCTTAAATATTTTGCATTAGTGCTTATAATTGGAGCATCAAATATAGATGCTTTAACTCTCTCTAAAGTTTTACCCAATAAAGTCCAATTACCAAAATCGATAAATTGTTTTGCTTGATGTTTTTTAGCTTTAGGCCAAAGTCTTGTTCCAGCGCCACCACATAAAATAACAGGGCGAATTTTCATCAAATTTTCGAATATTCCTTAACTTCTTTTTTCTTACCAGGATGCGTTGGTGCTCCTAAACTTGCTGGTCCAACTGTTTGAGCATATTTCCAAAGAGTTCCTGAACCAAAATCAGATTTTCTAGCCTTCCATTTTCTTCTTCTTGAAGCTAATTGAGATTTAGTTAAGCGAACATTAATTGTTCCTTTTTTAGCATCAATATCAATAACATCGCCATTACGTAAAAGAGCAATCGGTCCACCTAAAGCAGCCTCTGGTCCAATGTGACCAACACAAAATCCTCTAGTTGCTCCTGAAAATCTTCCATCAGTAATTAAAGCAACTTTTTCTCCTTTACCTTGACCATAGATTGCACCAGTTGTTGAGAGCATTTCTCTCATACCTGGTCCCCCTACTGGACCCTCGTATCTAATAATAATTACATCACCATCTTTATATTTTCTACTTTGCACTGCTTTCATTGCACTTTCTTCATTATCAAAACATCTTGCTCTTCCAGTAAATTGTAATTTTTTTAGTCCTGCAATTTTAACAATTCCACCTTCTGGAGCTAAATTACCTTTCAAACCTACTACACCACCATCTGGTGATAAGGGTTTGTTGTAAGCTCTTAATACTTTTTGTTTTGGATTAAATTTAATTCCCTTTAAATTTTCTTTCATTGTTTTACCTGTAACTGTCATACAATCACCATGAATATAACCACCATCGTATAAAGTTTTTAAAAGCATCGGTACACCACCTGCTAACCACATATCTTTTGCAACATATTTTCCACCTGGTTTTAAGTCCGCAAGATAAGGCGTTCTTTTAAATATTTTTGCAACATCCATTAAATCAAATTTTATTCCTGCTTCATTTGCAATAGCTGGTAAATGTAATGCAGCATTAGTTGAACCTCCAGTTGCAGCTACAATTGTTGCAGCATTTTCTAATGCTTTTCTTGTTACAATATCTCTTGGTTTAATACCTTTAGCTAACAATTCCATTACCATACGACCACTTGCTTTTGCATACTTATCTCTTTCTTCATATGGCGCAGGTGTTCCAGCAGAATAAGGTAATGCTAAACCAATAGCCTCTGATACACACGCCATCGTGTTAGCTGTAAATTGACCTCCACAAGCTCCAGCTGTAGGGCAAGCAACTAATTCTAACTTTCTTAACTCTTTTGCTGACATTTGTCCTGAGGAATGTTTTCCAACAGCTTCAAAAACATCAACCACAGTTACATCTTTACCTTTATATTTTCCTGGAAGTATTGAACCACCATAAATAAATACACTTGGTACATTCAGTCTAACCATCGACATCATTAAACCTGGCAAAGATTTATCACAACCTGCAATACCTACTAATGCATCATAACAATGTCCTCTGACGGTTAATTCAGCACTATCTGCTATTACTTCTCTTGAAATCAAAGAAGATTTCATTCCTTCGTGACCCATTGCTATACCGTCAGTGACTGTAATTGTACAAAATTCCCTTGGTGTACCACCAGAGGCTCTTACACCCTTTTTAACTGATTGAGCTTGTCTCATTAGAGCTATATTACAAGGTGCAGCTTCATTCCAAGTTGAAACAACACCGATAAAAGGTTTTGAAACATCTTTTTCAGTTTCACCCATAGCATAATAGAATGATCTGTGAGGGGCTCTATCAGGACCAAGAGATGTATGTCTACTTGGCAGTTTTTTCTTATTAAATTTCCGCATTATAAACTTTCAATTGTTAAAGATATCTTTTTAATATCATCTTTCAAGTTACTATAGTTAGTTTTTTCTTGATCAACAATATTTTTTGGTGCTCTATCAACAAAACTTTTATTCGATAATCGTTGCGATATCTTGTCTAAATCTTCTTGATGTTTTCTTTGTCGTTTTAATAAATTTTCTTTAATTAAATTTAAGTCAACATTTTCATCAAAATAAATCTTAAAAATATCACCTGAAATAACCATTGTTGCAAATGGTTTATTTTGATCTTTATCAAAAAAATTGTTTATACGCCCAAGTTTTTTCAAAATTGTCTCATTATTATTCATTAATGACTTATTTTTTTTTGCTATTTTGTTTATTGATATATCTACAAAGGAGCCAGGACTAACATTAAGCTCATTTTTAAAAGACCTTAATTCAGAAATAATATCTATGATTTTTTCAACATCTTTTTGAGACTGATCTTTTTTAATTTTTGCAGATGGCCAATTCTTATACATTAGAAAATTCTTATTTGATTTATCGAATTTGTTTTTGAGCCATATTTCTTCAGTTACGAATGGTATAAAAGGATGTAGCATTACTAATATTTGTTTAAAAACATAAGCGGATACCTCTTTTACCTCTCTTTGAGCTTTTTTGTCTTTTGAGTAAAGAATTGTTTTAGAAAGCTCAATATACCAATCACAATATGAATGCCATGCAAATTGATATGCATTTTTTGCTGCCTCATCAAAACGGTAGTCCTCAATGTTTTTTTGAATTTTATTTTTAACTTCTATTAATTCAGAATATATCCATTTATTGATATTCAGTGTTGTTTTTGGAGTTTTATCGGTTTTATTGAAATCGCATTTATTTGTAATTAAAAAATTATTTGCATTCCACAATTTATTTAAAAAATTTCTGTACCCTTTAACTCTATCTTCTGAAAGTTTTACATCAGTTCCTGGAGAGGCCATAGATAGTAAAGTAAATCTTAAAGCATCTGCACTATATTTTTCAATTATATCTAAAGGATCAATAACATTGCCTTTTGATTTAGACATTTTTTGTCCCTTTTCATCTCTAACTAAAGCATGAACATAAATATCTTTAAAAGGTTCTTTGTTTAAAAATTCCATGCCGAACATAATCATTCTAGCCACCCAGAAAAAAATAATGTCAAAACCAGTAACTAAAACAGTGGTTGGATAAAATTTTTTAACAAACTCTTTTTCATCTGGCCATCCTAAAGTTGCAAAAGGCCATAAACCTGAGGAAAACCATGTATCTAAAACATCAGGATCTCTGATTAATTCAACATCTTTTTTATAATGTTTTTTTGCTAACTTATTTGCTTCTTTCTCATTTATAGCTACAAAAATTTTTTTATCAGGTCCATACCAAGCCGGTATTTGATGTCCCCACCAAAGCTGTCGAGAAATACACCATGGTTCTATATTATTCATCCATTGAAAATAAGTTTTAGACCAATTGCTAGGAAAGAAATTTGTTTTTTTTGTTTTAACAATTTTTTTTGCTTTGATAGCTAATTTTTTTGCATCAACAAACCACTGCTCTGTTAAAAAAGGTTCTATTATAGAATTTGATCTATCCCCGTATGGAACTTTATTTTTGATATCTTCTTCTTTTACAAAAAAATCTTTTTCTTTGAGCTCATTAAGTAATTTTTTTCGAGCATCAAATCTATCTAAACCAATATAATCTGATGGAGCATTATTATTAATTTTACCTTCTTCAGTAAAAATATTTATTATATCAAGTTTATTTCTTTGACCAACGTCATAGTCATTAAAGTCGTGAGCTGGTGTTATCTTTAAAGCTCCAGTTCCTTGATCGGGATCTGCATAATTATCTCTAATAATTTTTATTTTTCTACCTACAATTGGTATTGTAACTATTTTACCAACGAACTTTTTGTATCTTTTATCTTTTGGATTAACCGCTATCGCAGTATCTCCTAGCATAGTTTCCGGTCTTGTTGTCGCAATAGTTATAAATTCAGATGAATTTTCAATCGGATATCTGATGTAATAAATTTTTGAATTCATCTCCCTTTGGTCAACTTCTAAATCTGAAATAGCAGTTTTTAATACAGTGTCCCAATTCACTAGTTTTTCTGCTTTATAAATTAATTTTTTTTTATGTAATTCTACGAAAACTTTTAAGACGGATTTAGATAGATTTTTATCCATCGTAAAAGCATTTCTTGACCAGTCACATGAACAACCTAGTTTTTTTAATTGGTTAATTATTATATCGCCATACTCATTTTTCCATTCCCATACTTTTTCAATAAATTTTTCTCTTCCAAGAGTGGCTTTAGTAAGACTTTCTTTTTCTAATTTTTTTTCAACAAGCGCTTGAGTAGCTATACCCGCATGATCTGTTCCTGGTTGCCATAAAGTTTCATAATTATTCATACGATAATATCTGACTAAAAAGTCTTGAATTGAATTATTCAAAGCATGTCCCATATGCAAACTTCCAGTTACATTAGGTGGTGGAATTACAATTGAATACTTCTTGGAATTTTTTTTAGGTTTAAATAATTTATTTTTTTCCCAATAAGCATAAATCCGATCTTCAACTTTTGAATGTATATATTTATCGCTTATCATGGGTATAATTAGTTTATAATTTAATAATCTAAATTAACAATAATCAAATTGGAACGTTATTTGATAGACTAATTGCAAATATTTAATATAAAACTCCTTGTAGCTATCTTCTAAAACATACGGCAACGTGGCGGAATGGTTACGCAGAGGATTGCAAATCCTTGTATCCCGGTTCGATTCCGGGCGTTGCCTCCAAAAAAAATCTTGTTTTAGTTAAAAAAGAAAGTAAGTTGACAATTTACATTCCTCGGTAGCTCAGTTGGTAGAGCAGTTGACTGTTAATCAATTGGTCGCAGGTTCGAGTCCTGCCCGAGGAGCCAAAAATTACACTACCTTAGAAATATTATTTGAAACTTGTAAAGATTTATTAAACTTTAATTTTTGATCTGCATTTAACTCTGAATAAAGTTTAACTAAAAAATTATAGTTAACATTCATATGTCCCTGTTGAGATTTTTCTAAATTTAATAGATATTCTGAAAAATCTTCAAAAAAGTAATTAATTGGTACTTTTAAATAGTTAGAAAGTTGTAATAATCTTATCGAACTTACACCATTTGTCCCTTTTTCGTATTTTTGAATTTGTTGAAATGTAACGTTAATTGCTTTTGCCACTTTTGTTTGAGTTAAACCTAGAGCCAATCTTCTTAATTTAAGCTTATTACCCAAATGCTTATTAAAATTATCTTCCATTAAGACCCCTCTTAATATATTTATAAAACATAATTCAACAAGTTTTTAGAACCTACTGCAACCAATATTTTTTTTTTATTTAGCTGAAAAATGGTGGATTTTAAATATCTGTCAAGCATTACTTCGGCCTGAAATAGAGAAATATTTCTTGCAAAAGTAACGTTCTATAGTATCTGGCTTAAGAAAAGTTTTGTTCTATCACTCTTTGGATTTGCAAAAAACTCTTTGGTATCTGCTTTTTCGACTATCATACCTTCATCCATAAATATCATTTGGTCAGCTACTTCTTTTGCAAAACCCATTTCGTGCGTAACAACTATCATTGTCATACCTTGTTTTGCTAAATTAACCATAACATCTAATACTTCTTTAATCATTTCAGGATCTAAAGCTGAAGTTGGTTCATCAAAAAGCATTATTTTAGGCTCCATACAAAGAGCTCTAGCAATGGCAGCCCTTTGTTGTTGACCTCCGGATAATTGCCCAGGATATTTTTGTGCCTGATCTAAAATTTGAACTCTTTCTAGATGTTTTAAAGCTAATTCTTCAGCTTCTTTTTTTGGCATTTTCTTTACCCAAATTGGTGCAAGTGTGCAGTTATCTAAAATTGATAAATGTGGAAACAAATTAAATTGTTGAAAAACCATTCCAACTTCTGCTCTAATTTGTTCAATATTTTTTGTATCCTCTGTTAATTCTGTTCCATCAACAATTATATTACCCTCTTGATGTTCCTCTAGTCGATTAATACATCTGATCAAAGTTGATTTACCAGAGCCTGAAGGGCCACAAACTACAATTTTTTGTTTTGGCTTCACTTCCAAATTTATTGATTTTAATACTTGAAAGTCTCCAAACCACTTGTTCATATTGTTTATTTGGATAATATTTTCAGACATAAATTTTATCTATCAGTTTTATATTTTTGTTCGAGATTATAACTATATTTACTCATTGCATAACAAATAATCCAGAAAATTATCGCTGCAAACACATATCCTTCCATAGCAAAACCTAACCATTCTGGATTTGTTTTGGCTAAATTCAGCATTCCAACAATTTCTAAAAGACCAACCACAAATATTAATGGAGTGTCTTTAACTAATGCTAAGAATGTATTAGCAATTCCAGGTATAACTAACTTCAAAGCCTGAGGTAAAATTACAAAAATATGCATTTTCCAATAACCCATACCTAAGGATTTGGCTGCCTCGTATTGTCCTCTTGGTAAAGCCTGCAGTCCGCCTCGAATGACTTCAGCAACATATGCTGCCTCAAACAAAGAAATAGCAATAATTGCTCTTACCAATTTATCTATAAAAAAATCTTCAGGTAAAAACATTGGAAACATAACAGCTGACATAAATAAAACTGTAATTAACGGGACACCTCTCCAAAATTCTATAAAACCAACCGAAATATATCTAATCAATGGAAAACCTGATCTTCTACCAAGAGCGAAAGCCATACCAATCGGAAAACAGAAAATTAAACAGAAAAACGAAATAATAAATGTTAGCGATAAACCTCCCCATGCACCTGTTTCAACCCAATTTAGACCATCCAGTTTACCTAATTCGATATATTCCTCGAAAAAAAGAAAATATTTTAAAATAATATAAAGTGCTAAAGGAACTATTAAAAAATAATAAAACTTAAATCTTCCTGGAATAAAAAAACCAATAATAATTGATAATATTGCAGCTATTATTCCATATGAAAAATCAAAAAAGACAGGACCACCAGAAATAAAGAAAAAGATAAATAGGAAAGCAATAAAAGGATAAATCACTACATAATAAAGTGTTAAATATTTCTTAAATTTATCAGTAGCAAAATAACCAAGAGAACCAAGTAATACTAAGGCGATAAATGACAAATTTATTCTCCACTGTTCTGCATTAGGATACATGCCATACATAAATCTTCTCATCCAAACTTTTATATATGTCCAACAAGCACCGGTTCCTGTACAGACATCTTTTGAGTCACCTGCAAAACTAGCATCTACTACAAACCAACTAAGTATTGGAGGAATTGATTTTATTATTATAAATATTATTAATAACGATAGTACAGCGTTAAAATTATTGGTGTTTATATGTTTATTTAATAAATCTAATCTTTTAATACCACTATATTCAATTCTAATAAAATATAGACCTATAAAACCTAATACTAAGGGTAATACGAAGCTCAAAAAATTAGGTAAAAAACCTGTTAAATTTAAATTAAAAAAAGAATTAAAAAAAACGTCCAAGAAGCTTATGAAAAATAAAAAAGAACCTAAGTATAAAAAGGTATTTAAATTTGCTCTATCAGGTTTTAAGAAATTTATTTTAGACATTATTTTTCCTGTATTGCTATTCTTTTATTGTACCAATTCATTAAAATTGAAATTGAGATACTTAGAGTTAAATAAGTAAACATCGTTATAGAGACTATTTCGATGGCTTTACCAGTTTGCATTAATGCAGTTCCAGCAAAAACTAAGACCAGGTCTGGATAAGCTATTGCTGCTGCAAGAGAAGAATTTTTTGTTAAATTAAGGTATTGATTGGTTGTTGGTGGAATAATTATTCTTAAAGCTTGTGGCATAATCACTAATTTAAGCACCTGATTGGGTGTTAAGCCTATTGATGCTGCCGCTTCTTTTTGACCTTTTCCAACTCCTTGAATTCCAGCTCTGACACATTCTGCAATAAATGTTGCTGTATATAAAGATAAGGATAGTGTTAAAGCAATAAGTTCTGGTGGTAAACTTACTCCTCCTTCATATATAAAAGATGTTGTTGCTAGTTGTTTAAGAACAGGAACTTCAAATGAAAGTTTTACTCCACCTATCAAAAAACTTAGTAGAGGAAGAATAAAGATCAATCCTATTGAAATAAAAAAAACTGGGATTTGTTTACCTTGATTTTCTTGGACTTTTTTTGCATAAATTCGTATTACAATAATAGCTATTACAGCAGCAACAATCGAATAAAAGAAAATACTAAAATTTTGCCAAATAAAAGCAGGAACATATAATCCTTTAATAGTTAAGAAAAAAACTCCAAATATTGCTTCTGCATCTTGTGGAAGCGGTAAGGCTCTTAAAGCCGCAAAATACCAAAAGAAAATCTGAAGTAGTAATGGAATATTTCTAAAAAATTCAACATAGAAAGCTGCAAATTTATTTATTAAATAGTTAGGAGATAATCTCGCGACACCAACTATTACACCTAAAATTGTAGCAATAATTATACCTATAACTGAGACAAGTATTGTATTTAATAACCCAACTAAATATGCTCTGAAATAAGAGTGAGATCCATCATATTCAATCAAAGAAAATTGAACATCAAAAGAAGACTCTTGTGATAAGAAACCATATCCAAAATCAATACCTCTATTTTCCATATTGATTTGAGCGTTGTAAGTAAAAAAACCAAAAATCAAGACCACAGCTATGACTGTGATTAATTGGGGAACAATGTCTTTAAGTTTCAGATTCACAAATGTGATAATATATGAATTTATAAAAAAAGGGCTAGAAAAATCTAGCCCTTTTTAAGTATTTTAAACTAAAATTATCTTGCAGGTGGAACGTAAAGTATTCCGCCCTTTGTCCATAATTGGTTTGGACCTCTGTCAGGTAAAATTCCAGTGTCAGCAATATTTCTCTTATAGCTTTCACCGTAATTACCAACTTGCTTGATAATTCTTAAGCTCCAGTCATTATCTAGACCAAAAGCAGCACCTAATTCACCTTCAGCTCCGACTAATCTTTTAATTGCCGGATTGTCAGAAGTTTTCATCATGTCTGCATTTGCTGAAGTAATTCCATATTCCTCAGCTTCGATCATTGTGTTCAAAGACCATCTTACGATATCTTCCCAAACTGAATCACCTTGTCTTACAACTGGTCCTAAAGGTTCTTTAGAAATAGTTTCTGGTAAAACAATGTGTTCATCAGGGTTCTTCATTTTTGTTCTTTGAGCAGCTAAACCAGATTTATCAGTAGTGTAAGTATCACATCTACCTGCATCGTAAGCAGCTACGACTTCGTCAGCTTTTTCAAATGCTACTGGCTCATACTTGATTCCTTTAGAATTAAAGAAGTCTCTCATATTTAACTCAGTTGTTGTACCAATGTTTGTACAAGCTGAGATACCATCTTTGAATTGGCCTGTTGAAGTAATACCTGAACTTTTTCTTACCATGAAACCTTGACCATCGTAAAAGTTTACACCTACGAAAGTAAGTCCGATATCAGCATCTCTAGAAAGTGTCCAAGTTGTGTTTCTTGATAAGATATCAATCTCACCAGATGTAAGAGCTGTAAATCTTTCTTTAGCACTTAGTGGTGTAAACTTAACTTTGTTTGCATCACCTAATACTGCAGCAGCTACTGCTCTACATACATCAACGTCAACACCAGTCCAATTTCCTGCAGCATCAGCGTTAGAAAATCCTGGTAGACCTTGAGATACTCCACATCTTACAAAACCCTTTTTTTGAGTGTTTTTAAGTGTTTTAGATTTTTTAGCAGCCATAGACTCTGTTGTAAAAGTAAACAACACAGCCACCATAGCAACTAAAGAAGTTAATTGTTTTAAGTATTTAAACATTATTCTTCCTTCTGTTATTATTTATTTGTTAACAAATAATTCAAAACATTGTTTTGAATATCCTTAATTTAATCATGTAAAAAAACTCTCTTCAAGAAAAAGTTTTTGAGAAAAGTTATTACAAAAAAATTAAGTCAAGTAAATTATTGACATAAAATATAAAAAAAAAGTGAATATTGGCGCGCCCTGAAGGATTCGAACCTACGACCCTCGGTTTAGAAAACCGATGCTCTATCCAGCTGAGCTAAGGGCGCAAAATATAAATGATACATATCAATTAAATATTAGTTTTTAAATAAAAATTTTTTTAAAATCAGCAAGATTGTTAATAACTCAATTCTCCCAATAATCATAAATAAAATAAAACAATATTTTGTTAAAAAATGTAAACTATTAAAATTAAAATCTGTCAATCCATATATGGATGAATTTACTGTATTCATTAAAGTTAAAATAGATAATTTGAAAGAATTTTCAAAACTTATTCCACTAATGCTCAGTATAGAAGTAAATATGAAAAGTGACATAATAAAAATAATGATTGTCAAAAAATATTTATTAATCTCATTAAAATCAAAATTAATATTAGTAAATATCAATTTATTCATAAAAACATTCTTGGGTTTGCTAAATGACAAAATTTGATTAATTGAATATTTAAATAAAGAATAAATTTTTATAAATCTAAGACCAGAACTTGTAGAAAAGAAAGAACCACCAATTATTACTAATATTAAAAATACTAAACTCAAATTTGATTGATCTGTTTTTAGTGAAAAACCAATATTTGACATACTGCTTATAATTGCCAAAAAATTTACAAAAAATTCTTTATTAAAACTAAAAAACAAAAGAAAAATTAATATAACTATTATCAGGTATACTATTAAATGAAGATCTTCATAAAAAAAATTAATATTTCTATTTTTTAAAAAAACTAAATTATAACTAAAAAAAATACTAAAAAAGGAAAATAACATTAGTAAAGATAAAATTATAACTTGTGAATTATCTTTAATGATATTTGAGAGGTCATTATCAGGTAAAAAACCACCTGATGATATTAAGCTAAATGCTAGATTTAACGAATTGAAAGTTCTAACAGAAAAAATATTTAAAACTAAAAAAATTATTAATGTCAAAAATGAATATAATAAAAAAATTTTAATAGCTTGTTTTAAAATTTCACTACTATCAAACGATAGATAATTTGTTAAAGATTTTTTAAAACTTTCGTCATATATATCAATTAAGAATATAATCGAAAAAAGAAAATACAAACCACCAATCCATTGAGTGGAAGATCTCCACAAAATAATACTTTGGTCAATATGCTTAATGTTGTCAAAAATACTAAATCCAGTTGATGTAAAACCAGAGATGGCCTCAAAATAAGAATTTAGAAAAGTTAAATTATAAATACTAAAATAAAAAGGTATCGATAGAATAATTGGTATAACTAAATACCCAAAAAAAACTGTTAATATCTTATCAAAAATAGAAAATTTTTTTTCATGTGATCTAACTTTAAAAAAAAAAACTGATAGGAGAATGGAAGAAATCAAGCAGTAATAGTAAGTATTTAGATTTAAGTAAAAATTTAAATAATAAGAATAAATTATATTAAAAAAAGACAACAGAGAAACTACTGCAAAAAAGAAGCTTAGGTATTTAACCTGTAATTTTATCATCTAACTAAACAGAACTTAATCTGAAAATGTTTTCTACAAAAGGTATTGTATCTTTTTTAACAATAAAGACGACTCTATCATCCTTTTTAAAAATGAAATCTGATCTAGGAATAATAACCTTTTCATCTCTTAATATAGCACCAATTCTTAATTCATCTGGTAAACTTGAATTTTTTAATTCTTTATTAATTAATTCGGACGTCTCAATGACTTCTGCTTCAATAATTTCAAATTCACCATTCGACACTGTGTAAGCATTTTCAATAGTTCCCTTATGCACATGTTTCAAAATACTTGAGACTGTACTCATTCTTGGATCGATTAAATCATCAATCTTCAATGAGGATTGTAATAATGAATAGTTGGGTTTGTTAATAAGGGCCATAGTTCTTTTTTCCTCTATATCTTTTTGATCTTTGGTAAATTTTTCGACTAAAACACTTACCATTAGATTATCTTCATCATCATTAGTTAGAGCTAAAACGGTTTCTGCCTCTTCCATATTGGCTTCAGCTAAAACTTCCTCATCTAAACCATCGCCATTAATGACAATTGTATCATTAAGATGACTTGCTAAATATTCAGCTCGTTCTTTGTTTTTTTCAACTATTTTTACTCTAACAGTATCTAAAGTTTCCTCCATATTCTTTGCCAAGTTAAAACCAATATTTCCACCACCAATTATTAAAATTTTTTTTGAAATCCTCTCATTATGACCAAAAGCATGTAATGTTTCTCTCATCTGTAATGAATTAATAATTACGTAAATTTTATCATTTTCCTTAACAGCATCTGTTTTTTTGGGTATAAAAAATTTTTCATCTCGATTAATTGCAATTATATTAGCATCTAACTTTGGGTATTTTTTTGTTAGTTCATTGAATTTAATATTAATTGACTCACAGTTTTTCTTAATCAGAATTTCGAGTAATCTAATTTTGTTATCAGTAAAAGGAACACTATCCAAGGCTCCAGGAGCCTCTAATTTTCTTTGAATAGATTTTGCAATTTCAATTTCTGGTGAGATTATAACATCAATAGGTAAGTTTTCTTTACTATAAACTCTTGTAAATTTAGGATTTAAATAGTCCTGGGATCTTATTCTGGCAATTTTTTTTGGTATATTAAAAATAGAATACGCAATTTGACAAATTAACATGTTTATTTCATCATTTCTAGTGACAGCAATTATCATATCTGTTTCTGGTGCATTAGCTTTTTCAAGAATTGATGGATATGTTGCTTTTCCAACAATAGCTTTAACGTCCAAACTATCATTAATTTTTTGAATATCATCGCTAGATTGATCAATAACAGTTATAGAGTGACCTTGGTCACTTAACAGCTTTGCAATGGTAAAACCTACTCTACCTGCCCCACAAATAATAATATTCATTTAATTAAACTCTTTAATTCCTAAGCCTTTAAGCTTCCTATGAAGAGCACTTCTTTCCATTCCTACGAAATTTGCTGTTTTAGATATATTTCCATTAAATTTTTTTAATTGCATTGTTAAATACTCTTTTTCAAACTTTTCTCTAGCTTCTTTTAATGGCACGGAAAGAGTATTTTCATTTACTTTTTCAACATAACTATCATTTTTGAGAGATTCTTTAACAATATTTGAGACTTTGTCTTTTGAGTCTGGCTGTAAAATTGCTATTCTTTCAATCAAATTTCTTAGCTCTCTTACATTACCTTTCCAATTATGATTTAAAATATAACTATCATCAGAGTCAATATCAAGCTTACTAATACTGTAGCTTTGTGAAATTATACTAGAGAAATAATCTATCAACAATGGTATGTCTGAAATTCTTTCATTCAAAGGTTTAACATTAATTTCAAATACATTTAAACGATGGTAAAGATCCTCTCTAAAATTACCTATCTTTATCTCCTCTTTTAAATCTTTACTTGATGAACAAATAATTCTTACATCTACATTAATATCACTATTCCCATTTAATCTTTTAAACTTTTGATCAGTCAAAACTCTTAAAATTTTTGACTGTATTGCTAATGGGATTTCTGAAACTTGATCAATTAGTAAAGTTCCCTCATTAGCTTTTTCTAGAGCACCGTATGAGATAGAGCCATTATCTTTTTCTTCTCCAAACAACTCTAATTCATATTTATTTGAGTCAAGTAAAGCACCATTTAAAATAATAAAAGGTTTATTATTTCTCTTAGATTTTTTATGAATTTTTCTAGCTATTAATTCCTTTCCTGAACCTGATGGTCCATTTATTAAAATACGGCTTTCTGTAATTGAAATTTTTTCTATTTGATCTCTTATTGAGGATATATTTTTACTATCACCAATTAAATCATATGAATAAAATAACTTTGTCTCATATTCTTTATTCTGTGATTTTAAATTTAAATTTTCAACAGCTCTTTTTACAAAATTTAACAGTCTCGTTTTATCAAAAGGTTTCTCTATAAATTCAAATGCACCATGTTTGAGAGCACTTACTGCAAGTTCAACATTAGCGTGGCCTGTTATTATAATTACTGGTACGTCATTATTTTTTGATTTGATATGAGACAATAACTCAATACCATCATTATCACCTTTGTCTAATTTAACGTCTAGAATTGCAACGTCTGGCATTTTTTTATCTATTTCTGTGAGTGCTTGATTATAATTTGCAGCAACTCTTGTTTTATAGCCTGCATCAAGTATTAATTCCTTAAGAATATTTCTTATATCAGCGTTGTCATCAACTATTAAAATTTCTATTGCCATCTTTTATTAAAATCAATTTCTATTTTTGCACCATTATTTATAGGGTAAAAATTAATTTCGCCTCCATGATCATTTATGATTTTATTAACAATTGATAAACCTAATCCAGTTCCATTTTTTTTAGTAGTAAAATATGGTGTAAAAATTTCATCTATCCTATTATTTAAACTATTAAATCCAATACCATTATCTATGAGAATGATTTGAATATGGTCATTATTATCCAAAATTTCAATTGATATTTTCTTATCAAAATTAGGGTTTTTATCAGATTTTTGCTGAATACTCTCTATAGAATTTTTAATTAAATTAAAAAATACTCTATTAATTTGTTCTCTATCACATTCTAGAATTGTTTGACTCTTTTTAGATCTAAACTCTAGTTTTATCGAGCTATCTATCTCAGAAAGTAATTTTATATTTTCTTTTAATAGTTTATTTAAATCATTTTCTTTGAAAATTGGTTTTGGCATTCTTGCAAAATCAGAAAATTCATTCACGAGATTTTCAATTTGTTTAATTTGATTATTAATTATTTTTAAATTTTCTTTAAAATGAGCTTTGTCTTGATTTGAAATTTTATTTGTATATTTGTCTTTAATTCTATCGATAGTTAATTGAATTGGGGTTAAAGGATTTTTAATCTCATGAGCTAATTTTCTGGATAGATTACCCCAAGCTTTATATCTTTCATTGATAATTAATTTTTCTTGTTGATTTTTAAGTCTGCTTATCATTGAATTAAAATTTTTATTTAAAATTTCCATATCCTTATCCGTTTTAATCTCAGGAACTTTCGAGTCTAAATTTCCTTGACCAATTTCAGTTGATGCTAATATCAGGTTATTGATTGATCTAAAAAATCTAGATGAAAATCTAATAGCAATAGTAATTGATATAAATAATAATAAAGTAACTATTATGATATAAATCAAAATAAATGAAATCTTAATTCCAGTACTTCTTTCCTCTACAGTATAATAAAAATTAATTGCTTCTTGAGACTCAGATAAATATGAAGAAATATTTTCATCTAAAAATTTAATAACATATAAAAAACGATCCTCAAAAGCTTGTAACCTTATAATGGCTGCAGATATGTTGTTTTGAGCATCAACAATTTTTAAAGGCCGATCATCATCTAAAACTAGATTTAATGCTTTATCTACTGGAGGGTGATATTTATTTTTTTGTTCCGATGTAAATAACAACTTTTTATCTTTATCAATAATATGTATTTCATCAACATTTCTTATAAGTTTTTGGGTTCTCAAAAATCTAAAATATTCTTTTTCATCATTATTTAGAAAATTAGCACTTTTATTAGTATCAAAAGCGATCAATATAATATCTGCTTCGACTTTATTTCTTACTTCTTGTACATAATTTTTTGCTAGTTCATAAGAATTGTTTACAACCGTTGTTACTTTTTTATCAAAATACTTTTCTAAAGCAAAAGAGAATAAGAATAATGAAAATATTGAAATTAATATTGAAGGTATAAGTGTAAAAAGAGAAAAATAAGTAATATATTTTTTATTAGAATTTAAACCATCTTTATCAATATCGTTTTTAATAGATTTTTTAATTTCGACAAAAATAAATGCAAATAATAAAAAAAGTAAAATGATATTAAAAATTAATAAAAATTGTAAGTTATTTTGATTTAATTCAATAAAACTTCTATCAATGAATGTTAAAAATGTTAAAAAACCAATAAATAGTGTGATAGTAGAAAGAATGATTATAAATATATTTTTTTTCAAAAAATCTAACATAATTTAGAATTATAGCATTTAAACAAATGAACAACTATTTTGTAATATTGGCAGCTGGAAAAAGTAAGAGATTTGGTAAAAATTTTCTTAAACAATTTTACAAATACAAGAATAAGGAAATTATAGATCATTCTGTAGAAAAATCATTAAAATCTAAATTGTTTAAAAAGATAATTATCGTATCAAACAACGCGAGATACCTTAAAAAAAAGAAATATCCAAAATTAATAACTATCATTAAGGGTGGTAAAGAGAGATCAGATTCTTCCCTAAATGCTCTAAAATTCATAAAGAAATACAACCCAAAAAATGTTTATATTCATGACGCTGCAAGACCAAATTTTTCAATAAAATTACTTAAAAATATCTCAAAAAATTTAAAAAAGAATAAGGCTGTCGTTCCTATCGTAAATTCAAGAGACTCTATTAAATATAAAGTTAAAAATGAGGTGTTTAACTTAAACAGGAAAAATTCGTTACTAACACAAACACCACAAGCCTTTAATTTTAAGGAATTATATAAACTTGCAAAAAAAGAAAAATCTAAAATTAACGATGAAGCCACATTATTTTTAAATCAAAACTATAAAATAAAATTTATCCCAGGTGAAAATTCTAACAATAAGATTACTTATTTAGATGATATAAAAACATCACAAACTTTCCATGGATTAGGATTTGATATTCATAGATTAGTCAAAAATAAAAAACTTTTTCTTGGAGGTGTAAAAATACCATTTCATTCAGGTTTAAAAGGGCATTCTGATGGTGATGTAATTCTACATGCAATTACTGATGCTATTTTAGGAGCATTAAGAAAAAAGGATATAGGTACATATTTTCCAAATTCTAAAAAATTCAAGAATATAAGATCACCAAAAATGTTAAGGCCAGTTGTAGAAAATCTTTATAAATCAAATTTTTCTATAAATAATTTGGATATTAATTTGATTTGTGAACAACCTAAAGTATCAAAATATAGAACTAAAATAATTAATTCTATATCTAAACTTACAAATTTAAAAAGAGATTTAATAAATCTTAAGGGTAAAACGGTAGAAAAATTAGGTCTAATAGGAAAAGAAAAGGCAATTGCTTGTGAAGTAATAATCTCAATCACAAAATATGATTAAAAATATTAATACCTATTTTGTTACAATGTTTGGAATAGGAAGAATTCCAAAAATTCCTGGAACTTTTGGTTCTTTAGCAACAGTGATCTTATTATATATTTTTTTCCACATATTGAATTTGTCTCCAATTATAATATTTTTGTTTCTAATAATTGTCCTTTTTTTTTCTTTTATAGCAGTCGCGATACATATTAGTGATAATACAAACAAAGATCCAAAAGAGATTGTTATTGATGAATTTATTGGTCAATCTATACCTGTATATATGTATGAGATTTCTCATGGGACAGAAAAATCTTCTGATGAAGCAGTTATTTTTTATGGTGCTTGTTTTATTTTATTTAGATTTTTTGACATAGTAAAACCATTTCCTGTAAATTTTTTTGATAAAAAATTTAAAAATAGTTTTGGTGTAATAATGGATGATATTTGTGCAGGTTTTTATGTTGTTTTATCATTAATTTGTTTTATGATTTTTAAAAGTTATTTTATCCAATGAAAACTTTAATAAAACTACTGACTAAAAAAAAACTCAAAATTTCATTTGCAGAATCATGTACAGGAGGATTATTAGCCAGCACTATTGCTTCAGTTAGTGGTGCTTCAAAAATTTTTAATTTAGGTCTAATCACCTATTCTAACCAAGCAAAAATTAAGATTTTAAAAGTAAATAAGAATATTATTAAAAATTATGGTGCTGTAAGTCATGAATGCTGTTCAGCAATGGTTAAAAATTTATCTAAAATATCTAAAGCTAACATCAATGTTTCAATAACTGGTATTGCAGGACCAAAAGGTGGCACTAAAGAAAAACCTGTTGGTCTAGTTTATATTGGAGTTAAAAAAGGTAATAAAATACAAGTAAATAAATGCCTATTTAAAGCTAAAAACAGATCTTCAATACAAAAAGCTACGGTTAGAAAAGCATTAAATTTAATTCTAAGAGCTGCCAAATAGCTCTTCTGCTCTCTTCTGGAATGCATCAGCTATTTTCTCTAACCCAAATTGAAATGAAACAACCATCAATGAATTTAAAAATTTATTTTTAATTTCAAAATCAATATCAAAAGTAATTTCTGTAATTCCATTTTTTTTATCAGTAAATGTCCAATTATTTGACAAATGATTTAAAGGACCCTCAATATTTTTGACAAATATTGTATCTTTATTTTTATCAAAGACCACATCACTTTTATAAGTATCTTTAAATGGTCCTTTTCCAATAGTTAAGTCTGCTATTATTTTTGTTAAATCACCTTCATTTTTGTTTTCATAAACTTTAGCATCAAAACAAAAAGGAACAAACTCTGGATATTTTTCAATATCTAAAACTAGTTTGATTAAGTCCTCTTTTTTACATTCAATTAATCGCTTAACTGAAGCTTTAGGCATTAATGGCTATTAATTCTATTTTGTTTGAGTTTAGCAAAATCTTCATCAGCATGATAAGAAGATCTTGTTAATGGCGATGATGAAACTAAAAGAAATCCTTTTGATTTTGCAATTAATTCTAATTCTTTAAATTCATCTGGGTGGTAATATCTTTCAAGAGGATGATGTTTTACAGAGGGTTGTAGATATTGACCAATAGTAATAAAGTCTACATTCGCAGATCTCAAATCATCCATAACTTGAATTATTTCATCATGTTCCTCGCCTAACCCAACCATAATTCCTGACTTGGTAAAAATTTTTTTATTATCTTTCTTGGCATTCTTGAGAAGTTCAAGTGATGCAAAATATCTAGCTCCTGGTCTAACTCTTAAATAAAGTCTTGGAACTGTTTCTATGTTATGATTGAATACATCTAAATTAGCCTCAAGTAACTTTTTATAAGAGTCACCTTTTCTGAGAAAATCTGGAGTGAGCACTTCAATTGTGGTATTTGGATTTTTCTTTCTTGTAGTATCAACTACTTTTTTAAAGTGGTTTGAACCACCATCCGGAAGATCATCCCTATCAACTGATGTGATAACGACGTGTCTTAAATTAAGTTTTTTAACCGCATTAGCAATCTTAATGTCTTCATAAGGATCAAGTTTTTCGGGCTTACCAGTTTTAACATCACAAAATGCACATGCTCTTGTACATGTGTCACCCATAATCATAAAAGTAGCATGCCTTTTACTCCAACACTCTGTTATATTTGGACAGTTAGCTTCTTGGCAAACAGTAACAAGATTACTTTTGTTTACGACTGTTTTGGTTATAAAAAACTCTTTACTGTTAACTAGTTTAGATCTTATCCATTCCGGTTTTTTTTTTATCGGATTTATAGGATTTTTTACTTTTTCAGGGTGCCTCGGTTTAGTTTTTTGTGTCATTTTTTATTATATAAATTTTCTCATTTTCTTTTCCAAATAAAAGTCTTTCTCTAATCAATGTTTCAATATAATCAAGATCTAGATTGTCACTTAACAATGAATTTTTAAAATCCAAGTCTTTAATTTTATTGATTATTATAGCTTCCTCCATTTTCAACTCCTCTAAATACTGCTTTTTATCAAAATAAGATATTAATCCTCTTTGACCTGATAAAAGATTGAAAAAAAAGTATATAATTAAAAAAGTTGATACTAATAAGAAGTAATTTTTTTTTAATTTTTTTAGCATTAATGAATCTTATTCATTATTGCTTTATTTCCAAGTTCTTCTTCTATTCGAATTAACTGATTATATTTAGCTACTCTTTCTGATCTAGCTAATGACCCTGTTTTAATTTGGTTCGAGTTTGTCCCAACAGCTAAATCTGCAATAAATGTATCTTCACTATCCCCTGATCTATGAGAAATAATAGTCTTAAAACCTATAATTTGAGCAAATTTAATTACCTCTAAAGTTTCAGAAACTGTTCCAATCTGGTTTAGCTTAATCAAAATTGCATTGGAGGAAACATTTAAAAAACCTTTTTTAAGTCTTTCTAAGTTCGTAACATAAAGATCATCACCTACTATTTGAGTTTTTTTAAGAGTTTTCATTAGTTTATTCCATGAAATCCAATCATTCTCAGCAAATGGGTCTTCGATTGATTTAATTTTATATTTTTCAATAATCTTTTTATATTCTTTAATTGATTTATCCACTGAGATAAAACTTTTTGAATGAATAGAATATTTATTTTTTTTAAAAAGTTCATTTGCTGCTACATCTAAACAAATAGAAACATCCTTACCGTTAACAAATCCAGACATTTTAATAGCAGAAACTATTAAATCTAAGGCCTGATTGTTATTATTTATCATCGGTGCAAAACCACCTTCGTCACCAACAGATGTAGATAACCCATTTTTTTTAATCAATTTCTGAAGATTTTTAATCACTACAAAACATATTCTCATTGCATCAGAAAAACTTTTTGCTCTATCTGGTCTAATCATGAACTCTTGAATTCTAAGACCATTATTTGCATGAGCGCCACCATTAATTATATTCATCATTGGGTAAGGTAATTTAAAATTTTTTTTTATAAGAAATGTTTTATATAAAGGTATTTTTTTTTCTTTTGCTGAAAGTTTTTTTGCTGCAATTGAAACAGCTAAAATAGAATTAGCTCCTAGTTTTTTTTTTTGCTTTGTTCCATCTAAATTAATCATTATAGCATCAATTTTTTCTTGGCTATGTATATTTTGACCTTTTAAGTTTTTTGAAATTTTTGTATTGATTAAATTAACGGCATTTAGAACACTCTTACCTAAATATTTTTTATTATTACTGTCTCTTTTTTCAAAGGCTTCAAAAGTTCCTGTAGAGGCACCTGATGGACAAATAGCTTTTGCACTATTATTTTTAGTAAAAACTTCAGCTTCTACAGTTGGGTTTCCCCTACTGTCAAAAACTTGACGACCTTTTACTTTAATAATTTTGCTCACTAATTTTTTATTAAATTATCTATCTCTGTTAATTGTTTTAATAAGTTTTCTAACTTATTTAATGGTAGCATATTTGGACCATCTGAAGGAGCATTATCTGGATCTTGATGTGTTTCAATAAATAAACCAGCTACACCCACTGCTACAGCAGCTCTTGATAAATGTTCTACAAATTCTCTTTGACCTCCACTTTTTTCACCAAGACCTCCAGGTTGTTGAACTGAGTGAGTAGCATCAAAAATCACTGGATAGCCGTTCTTAGCCATTATTGGTATTGATCTCATATCTGAAACCAAAGTATTATAACCAAAACTTGCTCCTCTTTCAGTTACTAAAATGTTATTATTCCCTGAGTCTGAAATTTTTTTTGTTACATTAATCATATCCCATGGTGCTAAGAATTGTCCCTTTTTAACATTAATTATTTTATTTGTTTTCGCGGCAGCAACCAACAAATCTGTTTGTCTACATAGAAAGGCAGGAATTTGTAAGATGTCCACATGTTTTGCAACAACTGAACATTGATCAATATTATGTACATCGGTTAATATTGGTACGTTTAAATCTTTTTTAATTTTATCAAAAATTGGTAATGAGGCATCCAAACCAATACCTCTTTTTCCTTTTAAACTTGTTCTGTTGGCTTTATCAAATGAAGTTTTGTAAATAAAACCAAGGTTAAATTTACTTGTAATTTCCTTAATTTTCCCCACCATATCCAGTGCGTGTTGTTCTGACTCAAGTTGACAAGGACCAGATATGAGACAAATTTTATTTTTATTTGAGATTTCTATTTTTCCACAATTAACTTTAATGTTACTCATTTATGATTTTTGGCTGCCTTGATAAAAGAAGAGAATAATGGATGAGGTGATAAAGGTCTAGATTTAAATTCAGGATGAAATTGAACTCCGATAAACCATGGATGATTATTAAGCTCAATAATTTCAGGTAATTTACCATCTGGAGATAATCCTGAAAAAATCAAACCTTTTTTCTCAAATTTTTCTCTAAAATTAATGTTGACTTCGTATCTATGTCGATGTCTCTCTTTAATTAAGCTTTTACCATAAATGCTTTTTATTAATGAATGGTCTTTTAATTTAGCATCATAGGATCCAAGTCTCATCGTACCACCCAAATTTTTATCTGTACCTTTTATTATTTTTCCATCTTTATTCCACTCATTAATCAATCCTATTACAGGTAATCCATTTTTATCAAATTCACTTGATGTGGCTCTTTTTAAATTAAGTTTATTTCTCGCAAATTCTATTATTGCCATTTGCATTCCATAACAAATACCTAAAAAAGGTATGTTGTTTTTTCTAGCAAACTTAATAGCTTCAATTTTACCTTTTGTCCCTCTTTTGCCGAAACCGCCAGGAATTAAAATACCTGATATATTTTTTAATTTAGATTTAATTTCACTTATTTTAAGCTGTTCAGAGTCTATTCTTACTAGGTTCACTTTTACTTTGTTATCTAAACCCCCATGAGTTAAAGCTTCATCAAGTGATTTATATGCATCTTTTAGATCGACATATTTTCCAATTATAGCAATATTTACTTGTTTTTTTGTATTTAAAATAATCTTAGTGATCTTTTTCCAAGGGCTTAAGCTGACAGATTTTTTTGATTTTAATTTGAAGTAATCTAATACTCTTTTGTCTAATTTTTCTTTAAAAAAACTAATTGGTGCTTCATAAATTGTTCTAACATCAACTGTTTCAATTACATTATTAATATGAACATTACAAAATAATGATATTTTTTTTCTATGTTCTAAAGGTATAGACCTATCTGATCTACAGATAATAATATCTGGTTGAATTCCAATACTTCTTAATTCTTTAACCGAATGTTGTGTTGGTTTTGTTTTAATTTCATCTGAAGACTTCAAATATGGCACTAATGTTAAATGGATAAATAATGCATTTTTTTTTCCAATATCATTAGCAAATTGTCTTATAGCTTCAACAAAAGGTAAACTTTCAATATCACCTACTATTCCACCAATTTCGCAAATAATGAAGTCTTCCTTAGAGGAATCATTTTTTATAAATTCTTTTATACGGTCTGTGATATGAGGTATTACTTGAACCGTCTTACCAAGATACTTTCCTTTACGCTCTTTCTTAAGGACATCATTATATATTTTACCAGTTGTAATGTTGTCAGATTTCTTTGCTGATACTTGAGAAAATCTTTCATAATGTCCTAAATCTAAATCGGTCTCAGCACCATCATCTGTTACGAAAACTTCACCATGTTGAAACGGACTCATTGTTCCAGGATCAACATTTAAGTAGGGATCTAATTTTCTTAGTCTCACTTTATATCCTCTTGATTGAAGAAGATATGCTAGTGATGCTGATGATAATCCTTTACCTAAAGATGAGACCACGCCGCCAGTGACAAAAATAAATCGCGCCATGGAATTATCTTATAGCGAATAAAAAAGAAAATGAAAAGTACTAATTATTATTTTCAGGAATAGATGGTGTATCTTCAGTTTTTTCCTTAACCGTATCTAAAACTGAGCTCGTAGGTGTTAGTTCACCTCTAGAAACAATGGTCAAAGCAAGACTGCATATTATGAATAAAGTTGCAATTACAGCTGTAGCTTTTGTCATGAAATTTCCTGCTGTTCTTGAAAACATGTAAGACTCTTGAGAAACACCGATGCCCAATGCTCCTCCCTCAGATTTTTGCATTAAAACTAAAATAACCAAAATAAATGCAAAAATGATGTTTAAAATTAGCAGTATATTTTCCATGCAGGTTAATTATACGTTTTTTTCACTATATCAATAAAATTTTTAGCGTTTTGTGATGCACCACCAATTAAAAAACCATTTAAGCCTTCTATATTTTTTAAATTGTTTATATTGCTGGTATTTACTGAACCACCATAGAGGATTTGTGGTGATTTCTTTTTAAACTTGTTTTTTATAAATTTAACAATTTGATTTAGTTCTGAAGGCTTAAGAATTTTACCTGTGCCAATTGACCAAACAGGTTCGTAAGCTATAAAAAGATTTGTTTTTATTTTAATTTTATCTAATCCATATTTGATTTGCTTGGACAAAACCGATTTTGTTTTGCCACTCCTCTTTTCTTTTAGAGTTTCCCCAATACAGAGTATGACTTTGAGTTTTGCATTAATTGCACTTTTAATTTTTTGATTAATAAGTTTATCTGTCTCTCCTTTATTCCTATTTTCTGAATGGCCAATAATTACATAATTTGCACCTATATTTTTTATCATTTTGGGATTTATAAAACCTGTATGTGCTCCGTATTCTAAACTTTCGTGACAATTTTGTGCACCAATATCTATTAAACAATTTTGAAATTTTTTATAGAAAGAACTTAATAGGGTATAGGGAGGACAATATATTAATCGTCCTTTCTTAATTTCTTTAGATTTTGAAAATTTAATTACCTTATCTAATGTATTTAATGAGTTTTTATTTCCATACATTTTCCAATTAGCTACAAAATACATATATTTATTTGTCATATGGTAAAATTTAATCTATAGGTTTGTTTTTTACAGATCAATAAATTTATAAAGTAATGTTAGGAAGTTTTAGAAATTTTTCGAAATCTAAGTTCTCTGCAGTATTCATTTTTATAGTGTGTATTCCATTTGTTTTCTTTGGAATGGGTGATATGTTTAGTAGTGGAAATACTAATAATATTGCCAAAATAAATGACAAAAATATTTCTACAGAAGATTTTTTAAATCATGTTAACACATTAGAAATATCACCTGAATACATTAGAGATAATTTGGATAAAAATGTAATCGAAGAATTACTTTCAACTCTAATCACAACAGAAATATTAAATCTTGAAGTAGAAAGTTTTAATATTGCTTTAAGTGAAAATTCTTTATTAAAAAAGATTAAGAATAATAAAAGTTTTTTAGATGAAAATGGAATTTTTCAAAGAGTTAAATATGAAAAATTTTTATTGGAGAATAATATTTCTGCTCCAATTTATGAAAACCGACTAAGAAATAGTGAAACTCAGAAAAATTTATATGATTATATAGGATCAGGAACTATTACACCAAAATTCTTAGCTGAAAAATTTTATCAAGAGCAAAACAGAAAAATTGAATTAGAATTTATAAATTTAAATAGTTTTTATGTACAAAAAGATCAAATAACTCAATCTGAAATTGATCAATTTTTAAATGAAAATGAGGATAGTTTAAAGGTAGATTATATAGATTTTAGTTATGCAAAAATTAATCCAAAAAACTTGGTTGGTGTTGAAGAGTATAATCAAGCATTTTTTGACAGTATAGACCAAATAGAAATAGATATTTCAAATGAAGTTGATTTTAATAATATTATTCAAAAATTTGATATTGAATCGACAAGTATTTCAAATTTTAAATATTCTGAGAATGCGGATGAAATTGAAAAAAAAATATTTGATTTAAGGGAAAATTCTTTTGACATAATTGAAACTGAAAATGAATATATTTTGTATAAAATAAGTCAAATTAATCAAAGAAGTCCAGATATAAAAGATCAGGAAACTAAAAATGAAATTTTAGAATTAATTTTCCAACAAAAAAGATTTGATTACAATAAAGACTTACTATCCAAAATTAAAAATAAAAACTTCTCAGATATAGATTTCTCGAAAATGCATAATGAAAATTTTGAAACAATAACATTAAATTCAATAAAGGATGTCGATAAATTTGATCCTAATTCAATCAAATTATTGTATTCACTTCCAGAAAAGTCTTTTGCTTTAATTTATGAGAATGACAATATTTATTTAGCAAAAATCAGAAAATTCATAAGTGTTCAATTTGATAGTAATAAATATAAAGATATAATGAATGAACAAAGAACTGATACAAAACAAAGATTATTGAAATCTTATGATGAACTCTTGAATGATAAATACAAAGTTACTTTAAACAAAAAAACAATTGAACGTGTTAAGAATTATTTTCAATGATAATTAATCGAAGCTTCAATGATTTTAAGTTTCGACATAGAGGCAAAAAAAATCAAATAATATACACATCAAAAAAAGTTAAAAACGATGATGATATTTTAAATTTGATTGATAATTTTTTACTTGAGAAAAATAGTTTTATCTTTGAGTCTGTTGAAAAAGGTAAAATAAAAGGAAGATATACAATTTTTGGTAAAAATCCTGACAAGATCTGGGAATTTAATAATAATAACTCTTTTTTAATTAAAGGTAATAAAAGATTAAAATTAAGAAATAAGCCAAACAAATTGATAGAAAAAATTATTGAGGATTTCAAATTTGAAGTACCAAAAAATCTACCTTCAATTTCATCGCTAATCTCAGGTTATTTTTCTTATGACTCAATAAGATATATAGAAAATATACCGAATAATTGTAAAGATGATTTGAAAATTCCTGATGTTAGGTTGTTAAGACCACGGACGTTGATTATTCACGATAATCTAAAAAAAAAAATTTTTTACATCATTAATATTTTTGGTGATGAAAATATAAAAAATTATAAAAAAAGATATTTAGAAATTAAATCAGAGCTTAATCTTCTTTTAATTCAATCAAAAATAAAAAAAAATTATTATAAAAATTTCAATATTAAGAAAAATATAAAAGTTAAGTCAAATACCCCCAAAAAAAGATTTTTGAATATGATAAATAAAGCAAAAAAATTCATCAAAATCGGTGATATTTTTCAAGTTGTTCTTAGTCAAAGATTTGAGGCTAAATTAACTAAATCACCCCTAGAGATTTATAAAAAACTAAGAGTAACAAATCCTTCTCCTTTTATGTTTTTTTTTAATTTTAAAGATTTTCAGATAATTGGAGCAAGCCCTGAAATTTTAGTTAGATTAAGAGATAATAAGATTACTGTAAGACCAATTGCAGGAACTAGGCCAAGAGGAAAAAATGTATCTCAAGATAAATTTTATGAAAAAGATTTACTTAAAGATAAAAAGGAACTTTCGGAACACTTAATGTTACTTGATCTTGGTAGAAATGATGCTGGAAAAGTATCAAAAATAAATTCTGTAAAAGTCACAGAAAGCTTTGTTATAGAAAAATATTCTCATGTTATGCACATAGTCTCTAACGTAGTTGGTGCATATAATAATAAATTTTCCAAGTTTAAATCTCTTTTAGCTGGTTTTCCTGCAGGAACAGTTTCAGGTGCTCCCAAAATAAGAGCGATGGAAATTATAGATGAATTAGAAAAGACAAAAAGAAAAGTCTATGCTGGAGGAATCGGATATTTTTCAGCTAATGGAGAATTTGATACATGTATAGCTTTAAGAACAGCAGTTGCAAAAAAAGATAAATTTTATGTTCAAGCTGGAGCTGGTATTGTTGCAGATAGTAAACCTTTAAAAGAGTATGAGGAGACAGTTAATAAAGCAAAAGCTTTGATTAATGCACTAAAATGAAAAAAATAATTTTAATAGATAATTATGACAGTTTTACTTTTAACCTATATCATTATTTATCCTCATTAAAAGTTCACGTTGATGTAATTAGAAATGATAAAATTACATCAAAAGAGATATTAAAAAAAAGATATAATAAAATTGTAATCTCGCCTGGGCCCGGTAATCCTGATCAATCTGGTAACTGCCTTAAGATTGTAAAATCTTTATACAAAAAAATTCCTATACTAGGTGTTTGTTTAGGTCACCAAATTATTGGACAGGTATTTGGTTCAAAAATTATTCAAGCAAGAAAACTAATGCACGGAAAAACCAGTAAAATCGTAACTAAAAAAAACGGTATATTAAAAAATCTTCCTAAAACTTTTGAGGCAACTCGTTATCACAGCCTAATAATTGACAAAAAATCACTATCCAGTGATCTTGAAATCACTGCAGAGACCAAAGATGGTTTAATAATGGGTGTTCAACATAAAAAATATGATGTTCATGGAGTGCAATTTCACCCTGAAAGTATTAAAACTAAACTAGGTATGAAAATTTTAAAGAACTTCATTATAATTTAGATGAAACAATTCATAGAAAAAATTAAGAATAAAGAAAATCTATCTTTTGATGAAAGCAAAGCTGCTTTTGAGTTATTAATGGATGGTAAAGCTGAGGACCAAGAAATATTTGATTTTTTGACACTTTTATCAGTTAAAGGTGAGGCATCAGATGAAATAGCAGGTGGCGTTTATGTTCTTAGGAACAAGTCTAAAAGAGTAAATGTAGAAAATTGTGTTGATACATGTGGTACTGGTGGTGATGGCATGAATACTCTTAATATATCAACGGCATCTGCATTATTGCTTGCAAGTATGGGTATCAAGGTGGCAAAGCATGGAAATAAAGCTGTATCTTCTAAGTGTGGATCAGGTGATGTTCTAGAGGCTTTGAATATAAAGATTAATTTAGAACCAAATGATATAGAGGCACAAATTAATAAGAACAATTTTGGATTTATGTTTGCGCCTATTTATCACAGTGCAATGAGATTTGTTGGTCCAACTAGAAAAAAAATTGGAAAAAGAACTATATTTAATATGATAGGACCTCTAAGCAGTCCTGCTCTTGTTAAACGACAGGTGGTAGGAGTTTTTGATAAAAAGCTTTTAAGTACATTTGCAAATGCTTTAAAAAATCTAGACATAAAATTTGCATGGATTGTAAATAGTGAGGATGGTTTAGATGAAATTTCACCTTATGCTAAAACAAATATAATTCAATTAAAAGATAATAAAATTTCTGAATTTGTTATTGATCCCAAAGAATTTAATGTTAATGCAGATAAATTTGAAAATCTTGTTGGTGATGATGCAAAATTTAATGCAGATAAAATGATTAATATATTTAGAGGTGAGGATAACGATTTTTCTAAAGCAGTATGTTTGAATGCTGCTGCAGGTTTAATTGTGAGTGAAACACATAACAATTTTACTGATGCATATAATAATGCAAGAAAACATATATTATCGACTAAAGTTATTAAATATTTAGAAAAAATTCAAAATGGCTGAAAATGTTCTTAAGAAAATAATTGAGAGGAAAAGTAAAAAAATAGAAAATCTAAAGAAAACTATCTCTCCTAGTTCATTAGATGAATCAATTAATTCAAACAGAATATTTATAAATTTTAAAGAAAAGATCGAAAATAATATTAATGAAAATAAGTTTTCTATTATTGCTGAAATTAAAAAGGCTAGTCCATCTGCAGGTGTAATTATCAAAGATTATGACCCTATTAAAATTGCAAATATATACAACGATAATAAAGCAACATGTTTGTCGGTTTTAACTGAAGAAGATTACTTTTTAGGTGATTTAATACATATAAGTAAAATTAAACAAAAAATTGATTTACCAATTCTTTGTAAGGATTTTTTTGTAGATAAATTTCAAATACCCCTTGCTAAAAGTTATGGAGCAGACGCCATACTAATAATTCTTGCTGGCGTCTCTGATAAACTTGCAAATGAATTATATGAAGAGGCCTTAAAATTAAATATGTCTATTATTGTTGAAGTTCACACTGTAGATGAGGCCAAACAAGCTCTTAGATTTAAGGATGCCTTGATAGGAATAAACAATAGAAACTTAAAAACTCTAAAAACTGATATAAATACAACTTTTGATATTTATGATGTATTAGTTAGTCATAAAGGTCCTTTAATTTCTGAAAGTGGAATTAAAACAAAAGATGAACTTTTGAAATTATCTGAAAAAACATCTATTAAAACTTTTTTGATTGGTGAATCACTTTTAAAAAATCTTAAAAATAATTCTATTTTTTCCGTTCTTTAGTCAAATTATCCCCTATTTTATTGGTTTTTTAACTGTTGTTAATTCACGAGAACTTTTATAGAACATTGTTTGTACGATATTTGTTCTTATGCTAACAAAAAAACAAAAAAACTTGCTTTTATTTATCAACAAGAGGTTGAGAAGTTCTGGAGTTTCTCCTTCTTATGATGAAATGAAAGAGTCTCTTAATCTTAAATCTAAATCTGGTATTCACAGACTAATCAGTGCTTTAGAGGAAAGAGGTTTTATTAAAAGGCTAGCGCATAAAGCTAGAGCATTAGAGGTAATTAAATTACCCGAAACAGCTTCAGCTAATGATATTTATAATAATTTTTCTCCAAGTGTAATAAAGGGGGGATTAGATGACGAAAATCCATTATCTGATGATGCAGAAGTACCTGTTTTAGGTAAAATTGCAGCTGGTACTCCAGTTGAAGCAATACAAAACGAAGTCTCAAGAATACCATTGCCAACTAATTTAGAAAAAAATGGTGATTATTTTGGTTTAAAAGTTCAAGGTGATTCTATGATTGAGGCTGGTATCCACGAGGGAGATACTGTAATAATTAAAAGAACAGATACCGCTGATAATGGAAAAATAGTTGTAGCATTGATCGATGAGCATGAGGCAATGCTAAAAAGAATTCGAAAAAAAGGTAAAGTTATAGCATTAGAAAGTGCTAACAGAAATTATGAAACTAAAATTTTTGGACCTGATAGAGTAAAAGTTCAGGGAGTTTTAGTATCTTTATATAGAAACTTCTAAAAAAATAGTCTAAACCATTTTAATGAAAAAAGTAGCAACTAGATTTGCTCCATCCCCTACTGGGCCTTTACATATTGGTGGTGTAAGAACAGCTCTATTTAATTGGCTTTATTCAAAAAATCAGAAAGGTAATTTTTACCTTAGAATTGAAGATACGGATAAGGAAAGATCAAAAGAAGAATATAAGAAACAAATAATAAAGTCTCTTCAATGGATAGGTATTAATCACGATGGACAAGAATATATACAATCTCAAAAAATTAATGATCACATAAAAGTAGCTAATGAGCTATTAAAGAAAGGAAATGCATACAAGTGTTACTGTTCAAATGAAGAAATAGAAGAACAAAAAAAGAGAGCTAAACAAAAAAAAATTCCGTATGTCTATGATAGAAAATGGAGAGATAAAAATGAGAGTGAAGCACCAAATAATATAAAACCAGTAATTAGATTTAAAAGCAAAGTTACAGGAAAATCTGTCTTAAAAGACTTAGTGCAAGGCGATGTAGAGATTGAAAATAATACAATTGAGGATTTTGTAATTTTACGAAATGATGGGACACCAACTTATAACTTGTCTGCGTCTGTTGACGATCACCAAATGAATATGACACACATAATCAGAGGGGACGACCACAAGATAAATACCTTTAAACAAATTCAAATCTATGAGGCGATGGGCTGGGATTTACCATCATTTGCTCATATACCTCTAATACATACAATAGAGGGGAAAAAACTATCAAAAAGAGATAAAGCGTCAACTTTAGAGGACTATTCTAAAATTGGTATAATACCTGATGCTTTAAGAAATTACTTACTTAGGTTGGGATGGTCTTTTGAAGATAAGGAAATTTTTACATTAGACGAAAGTATTAAGTATTTTAATTTAAAAGGTATCGGAAAATCTCCATCAAAATTAGATATGAGTAGAATTCTATCTATGAATGAACATTATATTAAAAATATTGATGAAAGTGATCTTTTTAGTCAATTCGTAAATTACTGTGAGATCTTTAAAAGTAAAATTAAAACAGAGAAAAATGATAAGATCAAAAAGTCTTTATCTTTTCTTAAAAATAAAGCTAAAACACTTGAGGATATATTCAACAATAGCCAATATATTCTTAATGACGACGTTAATTTTAATAAAGAAGACCTTAAATTAATTGATGATAAAGCTAAAAAGATAATATCCGAATTTAATGAAAGAATTAATAAAATAAAGGAATTTAGAAGAGAGGATTTAGAACCAGTTGTTCAAGAACTAATAAAATCTAATAACACTAATTTTAAAGGTGTTGGTCAACCTTTAAGAATAGCATTAACAGGTTCAAAGTTTGGACCCGGTATTTATGATATAATTGTATCTTTAGGTAAAGATGAAGTCGAAAAAAGATTAGCTAATAAGACTATTGCTTAAAATTGAGGCTACCTCACTCGATGACGAGGTTTTTGATCTAATACCCTTTAAAGTTAGATTGCAATCTTCCAATTGTTTTTTTCTAATATCTGGATTTTTTAGCATATAAACAACTGAATTATAAATTTCTTTAGCATTGCATTCATTTTGAAGCAATTCAGGAATAACTTCTCTATTGTTAATAATATTTATAATATTAGCAAATTTTACATTAACTAATAATTTAAAAATCATAAAATTTATAAAGTTTAATTTATAAATAATGATTGAAGGAACATTCGCATTACAAACTTGTAAAGATACAGTTCCAGACTTACATACAGCAAAAATAGAGTTCGATAATATCTCACTTTTAATGTTTTCATCTGAAACCACATCAATATTTTCTATGTTTTTAACTTTAATGTAATCAATTATTTGTTTTTTATTTTCATCTGTTGCGTGAAATACAAAATTATAATCAGGATCTTTTTTGTTCATCATAATGATAAATTGAATTAATATTGGTAAAAGAACATTCGTTTCTGAATTTCTACTGCCTGCAAAAATTGATATTATTTTTTTATCTTTAGAAACAAGGTTGTTTATATCTGTCTTATTTAGACCTGTATTTTCAATTAATGGGTGACCAACAAAAGTGTTTTTTATATTTTCATCATCAAAATATTTTTTCTCAAAATTAAATAACAAAAGTATATGATCGATAAATTTTTTTATTTTTTTAACCCTATTTTTTCTCCAAATCCATACTTGCGGTGCCACGTAATGAATTGTTTTTATTTTAGGATTCTTTTTTTTTACCTTTTCAGCAACTCTTAGTGTAAAATCAGGGCTGTCAACACTAAATAAGATGTCAGGTTCAAATTTTAAAATTTCATCTACTGTCTGATTAATCCTTTTTTTAATTTTGAAGATATTTAATAAAACACTCGTAAAACCTAGATAAGTAATTTCTTTCAATTCGAAAATAGATTTAATACCAATCCTCTCTAAATTTACACCTCCTACAGATAAATATTCAATATCATTATTGTCTTTTTGAATTTTTGAAATAGCGGTTGATGCAAGTTTATCGCCAGATGGTTCACCTGTTAATACGAATATTTTTTTCATCTTACTGAAATAAAAATTTTATTTTTATTAGCAAATTTAATGCATTGAATTTTATCTAAAAAAATATTTTTTTTAGACTTCATAACTATACCTTTTAATCCGTGTTTTTTGCAGTCTTTAAGCGTTTGAAGCCCTATGGTTGGCAAGTCCATCCTTAAATCCTGTCTTTTTTTTGGGAATTTAATCAAAATGCCACCTGAGTTTTTTTTTAATTTTGACAACATTTTTTTTGTACCTTGTCTGCCTTCCCTGGCAATAACTTTATTATTTTTTACTACTAATGCTTGAATATGATCTAAAGTATTTAACTTATTTAAAAATCTTATTCCTTGATTAATCGATCTGTTATCATTTATTGAAGGTTTTACCTTCGTAAAAATTCCTTTTTTAGCACTTAATTCAGGATTGAAATAAGTTGAACTTATAACTTTAATTTTTTCATTATTAAGAATTTTAATTATGGCTTTTATAATAGCTGCATCACCTAATTTAGCAGCTTTTATAACACTTGGCATATAATAAATGCCTTTCAAATCTAATCTTAGAGATGAAAATTTAGGTTTTGCGATTTTTCCTGCAAAAAGAACCTTATTCGATTTTTTTTCTTTTATCAGATTTATAATTTTTCCAAATTTACCAATACTTATTCTGTGAGAATTTTTTTCTTTTGCAAATTTATTATTTTTTGAAAAATCAATTATAAAATAATTTTTGCTTAATTTTTTTACCTTTTTAAGAACAATTTTTGAAAAATCAGTATCGCCTAGAAATAAACCAAACATTTTATTTTGAAAAAGGTGTACATATTGGTCTTTTTTTATCTTTCTCTAAAAATTCAACCACATCTTTTACTAGGTTATTTTTTTTGAGTTCAGATTTTAAATTTTTTAAATTCTCAGTTAAATTTTCACTTTTGAATATTTCTTTGTAAGCTTCATTTAACGCAATAATCTCTTTATTTGGTATTTTTTGTCTTCTTAATCCAATTAGGTTTAGTCCTTGAAGAATACTTCTGTTGCCATGAACCATTGCATAAGGAATAACATCTCTTACGACACCACACATGCCACCAATCATTGCAAATTTACCTACCCTAGTAAATTGTTGCACAGCTGAATTTCCTCCAATTATTACATTTTTTTCAATGTGCGCATGTCCACCTAGAGGCACGTTATTAGCTAAAATAACATTATCCTCAACAATACAATCGTGTGCTACATGTGATGAAACCATAAATAAACAATTATTCCCAACTTTTGTTAAACCACCTCCACCAATTGTACCAGTATTAATTGTTACATATTCTCTAATCTTATTTCCAACACCTATTTCAAGTTTAGTATCTTCACCATTATATTTTAAATCTTGAGGTTCATTTCCAATTGAAGCAAATGAATAAATCTTATTTCTTTTGCCAATTTTTGTTCTACCTAAAACATGAACATGAGACTGTAAAATTACCTCCTCATCTATTTCAACATTTGGTCCTACTACACAATAAGGACCGATTTGAACATTTGTGGAAATTTTTGCTTTTGGATCTATCGTTGCAGTCTCATGAATCATTATTTATTTTCTCTTAAAAACTCTCTTAAATTTTTTGCTGGATATCCCATTACCCTAGAATTATCTGGTATATCTTTTATAACTCCACTACCTCCAGCTATATCAACATTATTACCAATTTTTAAATGACCAGAGATACCAGCCTGTCCTCCAATTCTAACGTTATCGCCAATTGTTGAACTTCCAGCAATACCTACTTGGCCGGCGATAATTGTATTTTCTCCAATTTTTACATTGTGCGCTATATGTATTTGATTATCTAAAAATGTATTTTTTCCAATTTCAGTGTTAGACATTGAACCACGGTCAATTGTTGCACCACAACCAATTTCACACCCCTCATTAATTACTACAATACCAATATGAGGATATCTAAGATTTTTTTTTTTATTTGGAAAAAATCCAAAGCCTATTTTTCCAATAGTACAATTGTCTAAAATATTCACATTATTTTTAATTATAGAATTTCTTATAATTGTATTTGAGCCGATGCTACAATTATCACCAATCTCAACATTTTTTTCTATAATTGTGTTGTGACCAATCCAACAATTAGTTCCAATTTTGACATTTTCTCCTATCAGAACATTTCTGCCGTGAATAACACTCATATAATCTCTGTTTTCTATATTCAAAACTTTACTGTCAAATTTATCCTCTATTGAATTTGGGTAGAATTTTTCAGTAATATTAGCAACTGCGGTAAGAACATTATTCACAACGATAGGTTCACAAGTTTTTGGCAAAAAATCTTTCAATAATTCTGAAGTTAAACAAAATGATGCTTTAGTTGATTTTGCTGCTTCCTTATATTTCTTTGAATGAAAGAAAGTAATAGATGTTTTGTCAGCACTATATAAATCTTTTATATCATAGAAATTAATTTTTTTTTTTTCTTGATTAGTAATTTTTAAAAGTTCATAAACTTTATCAAGACTGATTGGGCCTTTATTTAAAAAGAAAGGGTTGGACATGATTGCTTTTATCAAAGCAAAGTAACTTTTGTAGTAAAGAAATATTGCTGATTATTTCCTATCTACAATAGTCGCTGACCATACAGCGTCAGCAACTTTAGTATTATTTACAAATGCATCACCTTTATATTTCCAAACTCGTCCATGAGATCTAATTGCCTCTATTTTAAGTTCAAGTTTACAGTCAGGTATTACTGGATTTCTAAAACGAGCCTTTTCTACACTCATCAAAAAAACTAATTTATTTTCGTAAGTAGATTTATCTAAACCATGAGCTGTTAATGCGGCGGCTGCTTGACCAAAAGACTCTACTATCAAAACACCTGGCATAACTGGCTGGCCTGGAAAATGGCCATTTACAAAGAAACTATCTTTTTTAACATTCAAAACTGCTGTTGCTGATGTTAATTTCTTTATATTATATAATTCATCTATTAATAACATAGGTTCTCTATGAGGTAATAATTCTTCAATTTGTTTTCGATTTAATTTATCCATTTATTTAATCTTAGTATTAACGATTTTTAAAATGTCTTCTGTTATATCATTTTTAGATTTTGCCATGAATATGTTTTTTTTATCTATTATCATATCAATTGATTTTTCTTTCATATATTCTTGAATAATTGGATTTATCAGTTTTAAAAATTCATTAAGTTCCTTATTTTTTTTAATATTTAATTCTGTAATTGTTTTTTTTCTTAATTCATCAAATGACTTAGCTTCATCCCTTAAAGATGATATTTTCTTTTTTAGCTCCTCATCTGAAATTAGGTTTTTTGTTTTAATTAGTTCCTCATTTTTTTTTTTAAGATTATTTTCTATTTTTTTAAGTTTTTTAGTTTCTTGATCACGGATTTTTTCAATCTTTTTAATTATTATTAAGGCTGGTTCAGATTTATTAATTATTAATTCAACATCAAGGAAGGCAATTTTTTCAGAAGACCAAACATTTGTTAATCCAAAAAGAAAAAAAATAATTATTAAAAAAAATTTTTTTCTAAATATCAAAATGTTGTTCCTAAATTAAATTTAAATGTTTCTGTTTTATCAGTGTTAACTTTGCTTATTGGATGTGTAAATGATGCACTTAAAGGACCGATTAATGTAAACCAATCTATTCCAATACCTATTGAAGATCTAATCTTGTTTGTATCACTTAAACTTGAGTCGTAATCAACACCCCAAACATTGCCAGCATCTAAAAACATAGATACATCCATATTTTGTATATTGGGTAAAAGTTGTGGTATCGAAGTTTGAATGTTAACTGATGTTGCATAATTTCCTCCAATAAAATCATTTCCATCTTTTGGTCCAACACCGCCACTCACAAATCCTCTTAATCTGCTACTTGGTAAATATATTCTTTCTGACAATTTTATATTATCATTCGTTATCGAACTAGCTGCTTTCGCAAAAAAAGAAAATTTTGTAACATTGTCTTCATATAATTCATCATATAAAGTAAAAATATAAGCATTGGTTAAAGAATTGTTTTCACTAATTATTGGTAAATTAACTGAGTAACTACTCAAAAAACCATCTGTTGTTCTATATTTTTGATTACGTTTGTCGTAGTTTAAATTAAGATTTATAAAAGTGTCCCAATAATTTCCTGCTTGGGATTTTTGTCTTGTTGATGCAGAACTATTTGTCTCAATTTTCTCATAATAAGAATCTTGGCCTAATCCAATAAAAACATCATCCTGATATTCAAAACTAGTTCCAAATCCAAAACCAGTTTTATTAGTTTTATAACCAGAGTCAGTTAATTTATCAGTTTCTAAAGACTGAATATTCAAATTAATTGATTTATCAGAATTACGAAAATTTGGGTTTTTAACATTAAACTGACCTTTAATTGTTTCCTCTGAAACAGACAACTCACTTACCAACTTAATACCTCGACCAAGATAATTGTTTTCTTTTACAGCAAAACTTAAAGAGCTACCGTCAGTACCGAAGCCTGCTCCTGCCATAATCTCTCCAGTTGCTTTTTCCTCAATAGTAATATCAATTGTTTTAGTGTTATTCTCATTATCAATTATTTTACTATCTACAGACTTAAAAATATTAAGAGATTGAATATTATTTATAGATTTTGACGCAAGTATAGAATTAAACTCATCTCCCTCATCAATCAATAACTGATTTCTTATAACATTTTCCCGTGTGATATTATTTCCATAAATATTGATCCGCTCTACAATAAACTTTTTACCCTCATTTATAGAAAAAGTTAAATCAATTTTATTTTCAAAAATATTTTCACTAACTTCAGTTTTTAAAGTTTTATATTCCTCATCAAGAATAATTTTATCAATTTCTTTTAAGATTTTCTCGATCACAAATAAAGAATATTTTTCTCCATTTAATTTTTTAAATAGTTTATTTAAATCTTTAAAATTAGTTTGGTCAAAATCGATAGGTAAATCCAAGGAAATTTTATTAAAAAAAAATCTATTATTTGGAACAATATTATAGATCAATTCAAACTCTGTTTCATTCAACATTCTTGCAAAGGAAGAGTTAATCTTTACGTTATAAAAACCTTTATTAAGATAAAAATTTTTTAAAAGTCTTTCATCTAAATCAATAAGATTTTGATTCAAAAATTTTTTACCAGATATGAATTTCCAAAATTTGTATTCTTCACTGACTATAACTGATCTAAGTTTTCTATCTTTAAAAATTTTATCTCCTATAAATGAAATTTTTTTAATTTTTGCTTTATCACCAATTTCAACGTTATATATTAGGTTAATTTTATTATCAGATAATTCTTCAATCATTACATCAACTTTAGAAAAAAAATATCCTTTTTGTTTCAATGCCTCTGTTATATTTTTTTTATCTTCTAAAAATAAAATTTCATTATAAGATGTTCTTGATTTAACTCGTAAATTTTTTTTTAAATCACTTATTAAAGTTTTTGATTTAGGTCCTTTAATAGTAACATTTTCAACTAAAGAACTTTCTTCTACAAAAATCGTTAAAATATTATCTTTCAATGAAACTTTTACATCTTTAAAAAAATTTGAGTCATATACGTTTTTAAGAATCTGATTCAATTGATCTTGATCTACGTCGTCACCAATATTGATATTTGAAAACATTTCTATGCTTTTATCAGAAACTCTTTCATTTCCTTTTACTTTAATATCTTTTACAATTTCAGAAAATGATACTGATGAAATTGAAAAAAAAATAATTACTAAAAAAAATATCTTTTTTTTAAAATACATCATTTCGTCGTTTGCCCGTTTTTTAATTTTTCTTTAATTTTATTATTTAAACTCATTATATCATCAATTTTTCTTACTCTAAGTTTTTTGAATTTTTTAAATTCATTTAATTCGAGCATATTATTCATTTTTTTACAAATATCAGTAAATTTAATTCTATTTATTAAAAATAATTTTACTAATTTATCATTTATTGAAACTAAAATTGTTTCAAATAAAGAAGATTTTTCAGGTAACTTATTCAATATCTTTATGATTGGGAAACGCTTTGTATCTATATTTTGAAAATTTAAATCATTTAAAATCTTTAAATCTAATTTTTTTGAATCAATTAGTCGATTTGAATCGTATAAAGAATTATAGATAGGAATTTTCATATTTGTGTCATGTACAATAATTTTTGTTAACCCATTTTTAAACTTCAATATTGCGTGAACATATGATTTTGGATGAATAATTATGGATAATTTTTTATAGGGAATATCAAAGATTTTTTTTGCTTCGATAATTTCAAAAACTTTATTCATCATTGTTGCTGAGTCTATGGAAATTTTTTTTCCCATTTTCCAATTTGGATGTTTCACTGCTTGTCCTATCTTGATTTTATCAAATTTTTTTTGAGGGTAGTTCAAAAAAGGTCCTCCTGAGGCCGTTAAATAAATTTTATCAATTATCTTTTTATCAATTCCCTTTAAGGCATACCAAATAGAAAAATGTTCTGAGTCCACAGGTATAAAATTGGTTTTGCTTTTTTTTAATTCTTTATTTATCAGATTCCATCCACAAATTATTGCCTCTTTGTTCGCAATAGCAACATTTTTTGTATATTTAATAATTTCAATCGTAGGTTTTAAACCCTCAATACCTGAAATTGAGCTCATGGTATAATCAACCTTTGTTTTAAATATTTCTTTGTAACAATCAAAATTATTAAAAATTTTTATTTTATTTGAGATTTTTTTTTTTTTGATTTTCTTATAACTAATTTTGTTATTAATAATTATATTTTTTACTTTAAAAATTTTGGCTTGTTTTAATAATTCTCTATAATTTTCGTCAGCTGATAATAATATAATTTCAAAATTTTTTTTATCTTTTTTAATTATTTCTATTAATGTTTTACCAATAGAACCCGTTGAACCTAAGATTGCAATTTTCTTTTTCATAAGATTATAATTAAATAAAAAATTGGAAATACAAAAATCATACCATCGACTCTATCTAATAAACCACCATGTCCAGGTATAATTGATCCTGTATCTTTAAGTTTAGCTTTTCTTTTGAAATAAGAAATTATCAAATCTCCTATTTGACTTATCATAGAAATGAATAAAATTAGTATAATTAAAGATAAATCCTCATTAAAAATTTTTTGATCAATAAGAAAATAATTGGTGAAAATTAAGCCTACGATTAAAGATAATAAAAAACTCCCAAAAACACCTGAATAAGTTTTTTTAGGACTAATCCTAGTTAATTTAGGCCCTTTAAAAATATTACCAAATATGTAGCCACCTATGTCAGTGAAAACACAGATTGTCATAATAAATAAAAAATTATTAAGATTGTAATTTTCACGAATTTGAAATGTTGTATAAAATGAAAAAAATAAAAAAATTATTCCAAAGAGTTTTGATAAATCATTCTTTTTATTCATTTTAAACCATTCGTAACTTGTGACTAAAAACAAAATACTTAAAAAAAATACGAAAAAAAAAGTACCTTTTAAAATAAAGAATATAGATATAAATATTAATATTATTGAACTTAATAATCTTTTTTCAAATTCTTTAATCATTAAATTTTTCCGAAGTTACGTTTTATATCTTTATATTCTTTAATTATTCTTTTGAAGTCTTTTTTAGTAAATGCTGGCCATAATTTTTTTTCAAAAAAAATTTCTGTATAGGCCAGTTGCCATAACAAAAAATTACTTAATCTTTTAGTATTTCCAGTTCTTATAAGTATATCTGGATCAGGTATATCCTTAGTTTGAAGATATTTTTCTATGTTTTTCTCATTAATTTTTTTATTACTGCTAAAAATTTTTTTAAATGCATTAATTAGCTCCAATTTTGAACCATAATTCAAAGCAAGATTAATTTGTAACTTATTATTTTTTGATGTTTTTTTTTCAGAATAATTTAGAAGTTTATTTAATTTTGGAGAGAACTTTTTCGATCCTAGTATTTTAAGTTTAATATTATTTTTATGAAGTTCTTCTATCCTATTTATTAAAAAATTTTCCAATAAATTAAATAAGTAATTTATTTCCTTTTTGGGTCTTTTCCAATTTTCTGTAGAAAATGCAAATAATGTTAAAAAATTTATTTTATTTTTTATTGTTTCTTTTATGACCGTTTCAACAGTTTCTAGTCCTGCCTTGTGACCAGCATTTCGAGAATTTTTATATTTCAAACCCCATCTCCCATTACCATCCATGATAATGGCTACATGTTTTAATGGGTTCATATGGTCATTATTTCTTTTTCTTTGTTTACAACTTTTTCATCTACGATTTGAATATGTTTATCAGTAATATTTTGTAAGTTTTTTTCAAAAGTTTTTTCTTCATCCTCACCTATTTCTTTTGATTTTAAGAGTTTCTTTAATTCATCATTTGCATCTCTACGAATATTTCTAATAGAAATTTTACATTTTTCTCCCATTGATTTAATTAATTTTTTTAGATCTATTCTTCGCTCTTCATTTAATTCTGGGATAGGTAATCGTATCAGTTGACCATCAATTTGTGGATTTAATCCTAATTCAGATTTTTTAATTGCAGCATCAATCAAAGCTACATTACTTTGATCCCATACTTGAATATTAATTATTCGTGACTCTGGAGTTGTTATACTGCCTATTTGATTAATAGGCATTTTTTGTCCATAAACATCAACTTTTATAGTATCAAGCATTGAGGCATTTGCTCTACCTGTTCTTAATGAAGATAGTTCTTTAGAAAAAACTTCAATAGCTTTATCCATTTTAAGGCTATGTGATTTTTCATCGAACATTTATTCGCCTATTTTAATTCTACTAAACTCTCTAATTTTTAAATCATTAATCGAAAGTTCTTTAATGATATCTTTAACTTTTTTCTTTGGTTCCATGACCCAAGCCTGAGTCAATAGAGCATTCTCTTCTTTAAATTTGTTCATTTTACCTAAACCAATTTTTTTAACTATTTCATCAGGTTTGCCAGAATTTTTAAGTTCTTCATTTACTAACTCTTGTTCTTTGTCCAATATATCTTTATCAATCAAATTTGTTTCTAAGGCTAATGGATTTGATGCTGCTATGTGCATAGATAATTGTTTACCAAAATTTTTTACAGTATCGGAGACTTCTTTTGTTTCTAAAGAAACAACTACTGCTAATTTTCCTAGATTATCCTTTACTACTGTATGAAGATATTGAAAATTAATTGATGAATTATTTGAGATTGTTTTTGTTTTACCTATAGTAATTTTTTCACCAATTTTAGCTATTAAAGCCACAAGATTATCATTAACTGATTTTCCATTCTGCATTTGTGTATTTTTAAGCTCCTCAATATTAGAATTTTTTTCATTATTAAGATCACTGAGCTCTTTAACAAAGTTGATGAAGTTTTCGTTTTTAGCAACAAAATCTGTTTCACAGTTAACTTCAATTATTGATGTTTTTTTATTATCGCCACTTATAGCGACCACACCCTCTTTAGCCTCTCTTGACATTTTTTTTGAAGCCTTTGAAATTCCTTTTATCCTTAATATTTCAACTGCTTTATCTAGATCACCATTAGACTCTTTAATAGCTAAATTACAATCTTTAAATCCTGCTCCTGTTGCCTCTCTGAGTTTTTTTACTTTATCTATGTCACTCATATTAGTTTAATTTTTCTTTACTTTTTTCAGAGAATTTTTTATCTAGTTTTTCTCTATCAATTTCTTGTCTTGTTTTATCTGTTTTTTTTTCATTATCTTTATCAACAGATTTTTTTATTTCTGTAATTGGAACATCTTTTTTTGCACTAATAATAGTCTCTTTTATGAGAGAACAATATAGATCAATTGATCTTCTTGCGTCATCGTTTCCAGGTATAGGAAAATCTATACCATCAGGATTTGAGTTACTATCAAGGATAGCAATAATAGGGATACCTAATTTAGAAGATTCTTGAATTGCCAAAGACTCATAATTTGTATCAATAATAAAGACTAGGTCAGGAATTTTTTTCATCTCAGAAATTCCTCCTAATGATCTTTGAAGTTTATCTTTTTTAACACTCATTTTTAAAAGTTCTTTTTTTGTAAAACCTCTATTTTCAGACGTTAAATCAACCTCTAACTTCTTAAGTTTTTTTATCGAGTTGGAAATTGTTCCCCAATTAGTTAACATTCCTCCCAACCATCTATAATTTACGAAGTATTGGTCAGTTTCTTTTGCAACTTCAGCAATCGCTTCTGAAGCCTGTTTTTTAGTTGAAACAAATAGAATTTTTCCATTACTTGAAATCGTTTGATATACTTTTTCAAGCGCAATTTTAGTAAGTTGTAAAGTTTGAGTTAGATCAATTATATGTATTGAATCTCTTTTTCCAAAAATATATTTCTTCATTTTTGGATTCCATCTTAAAGTTTTATGACCTAAATGGACTCCAGCCTCTAGCAATTGTTGTATTGTAACATTAGGTATCTTCATATTTTTTCCCGGTTAAGCCACCACAGTAGTTTCCAATTAAGGACCGGAGGTATAAAACCAAAAACTGTGTGCGTATTAATTAATTTGCGAATATTTACAAATATTTCTTAAGTTTAACAAGCTTAATTTAGTGAATTATTGATGATATTTCCTTATTTCTTAATAGATTAACTGTTTTTCTATCTAATTTTCTACCATTTTGTAGATTAAAATCTAAGCTTTTATCATTTTCTTGTATCTTAATCTTGATTTTCGTCTCTCCAGGATCAACTAAGTATTTTGATAATTCATTTAGTTCTTTTAAAGAATTAAGATTAAAAGTAATATTTTTTATAGGGTTATTTAATAAATCTTTAAGAGAGGCAATTTTTTTTACATTTATTCTTTTAAATCTATTATTCTCATCAGATAAAGATTTGATGACAGTTATTATTAATGAATTTCCCTCCTTTAAAATGTTCCTGTTAAATTCTAAAGTTTCAGAAAATATAAATAATTCAAATACGCTTGAAAGATCGGTTAATTTCAATATTGCATAAGCATTACCTTTAGATGTTTTTCTTTCTTGAATTTTTAGTAAAGTTGCGGCTATATTAGAATCATTCGTCTCATCTTTATTATTAAATTTTTGATAATCAATTATATTATAATCAATGAAAATTTCTTGAAATTGGTTCAATGGATGATCGGATATAAAAAAACCAACTGCCTCAAATTCTTTCGATAATCTCTCTTCAAAATTCCAATCTTTTATATTCGGTATAAAATCATCGTTTTTATTTTCAATATCTCCAAAAAGATCAATTTGATTTGCTGATTTGTTTTCATAAATATTTTTAGATTTAGATATAAAATTAGGTATTGAATTAAATAAAGACTGTCTGTTTTCATTTAAACAGTCAAAAGCACCAGCTTTAACTAATCCTTCAAGTTGAAGCTTATTTATATCTTTGGGATTGATCCTATTCAAAAAATCGTTAATAGATTTAAACTTACCATTGTTTGTTCTTTCTTTAACAATGTTTGAAACTGCTTCATAACCAACTGCTTTAATACCTCCAAGAGCATAATAAAATTTTTGTTCATCGTTTCTAAAATCCGCAAAACACTCGTTTATATCTGGCCTTTTGATTTCAATATCAAGCCTCTTAAGTTCTTCATAAAACTCACTTAATTTGTTTTGATTTGATATATCCATTGTCATTGAGGCAGCTATAAATTCTTTAGGAAAATATGTTTTTAAATAAGCTGTTTGATAAGAAATAATTGCATACGCCGCAGCATGACTTTTATTAAATCCATATTCTGCAAAGGGTTCTATCTTTAAAAATATTCCAGCTGCAACTTCTTTGCTAATACCATTATTTACTGCACCAGAAATAAAACTTTGTTTTTGTTTTTCTAATTCAGCTCTTTTTTTCTTACCCATCGCTCTTCTTAATATATCTGCTTGACCCGCGGTAAAGCCTGATAATTTTTGTGCTATTTGCATTACTTGTTCTTGATATATTATAACGCCGTATGTTGGCTTAAGGATTTCCTCTAATAGTGGATGAAGATAATCTGGTTTTTGTTTTCCATGCTTACAATCATTATAAATTGGTATATTGCTCATAGGACCAGGTCTATATAGTGCTACTAATGCTATAATATCCTCAATATGATTTGGTTTCATTTGAATAAGTGCTTCCCTCATTCCAGCACTTTCAATTTGGAACAATCCAACTGTTTTACCTGAAGATAAAAGCTCAAAAACTTTTTGGTCATCATAATTAATATTTTCTATGTCGAAATCTTTATTTTTTTTCCTTATAATATTTTGCGTATTATTTATTACTGTCAAAGTTTTTAGACCTAAAAAATCAAATTTGATTAATCCAGCGTTTTCAGCAGAATACATATCAAATTGTGTTGAAGGCAAAAGTAAATCCGCTGTGTTGTCTTTATATAACGGTACTACATCTGTTAATTTTTTATCGGCTATGACAACACCAGCTGCATGAGTAGCGACATTTCTATTTAGTCCCTCTAGTTTCAAAGATAAATTAATTAATTTTTTAACTCTGAGATCATCATTTATCAACTTTTGAAGTCTTGGCTCTCCAGCTATGCATTCAGTTAAATTTTGTGGTCTTGAAGGATCAAATGGAATCATTTTTGAGATGCTATCAACAAAACCATAAGATAGCCCCATTACACGACCCACATCTCGTATTACCATTCTAGCTTTTAATTTTCCAAAAGTAATAATATGTGCAACACTATCTTTATATTTTTTTGTAAGATACTCAAAAACTAAATCTCTTTTTTCCTCACAAAAATCAATATCAAAATCAGGCATAGATATACGATCAGGGTTTAAAAATCTTTCAAATATTAAATTAAATTTAATAGGGTCAACATCTGTAATTGAAAGACACCAAGCAACTAATGATCCGGCACCCGATCCCCTTCCAGGACCCACAGGTATATTGTTTGTTTTTGCCCATTTAATGTAATCTGATACGATCAAAAAATAACTTGAGTATTTCATTTCAGTAATAATATTTAATTCATGATTAAGTCTATCAAGGTATTTTTGATAATCATTGTCTGAAGTTAAGTTATTAATATCTTTTTTAAAAACTTTAATGAATTTTTCTTTTAGCCCAATGAGTGAATTTTTTTTGAGAATATCATCTGCATTTCCATCTTTTTCAGAACTAATATTGGGTAAAATAGGTCTTGAGAATGAGGGTTTATAGCTACACCTATAAGGAAAATTGTAATTATTTTCAAGTGCCTCAGGAATATCAGAAAATAATTCATACATTTCTTTATCATCTCTCAAATAATGCTTATTACTAAATCTAACTCTATTTTTTTCCTGTATATATGTCTTATTCTTAATACAAATTAACGCGTCATGTGCTTCGTGCATGTCTTTATCAATATAAAAAGTCTCATTTGTTGCAATCAAAGGAATTTCTAAATCATTAGATTTTTTTAAATTCATTTTTTCAAAACTATCTTCATTACGATCTCCATGTCTTTGTAATTCAATATAAAATCTATCTTTATAAATTGATTTGAGTTTTGAGTATAATTTTTCAATATCCGAATACTTACCTTTATCAAATAAATTTCCAAATAAGCCAAATACAGTTCCAGAAAAAATAGCGACACCTTTATCTTTTTTTAGCAATTCGTCAAAAGGAACATTGGGCTCAGATAACTCATTATTATCTAAATAAGATAAAGAGGAAAGTTCAATAATTCTTTTGTAACCTGTCTCATTCATTGCAAAGAGTGGAATTAAACCTGTAGTTTCCTCATACTTAAAATTTATTTGGGTTCCTATTATTGGTTGAGTACCAATTTTAGATAGTTTATCTGAAAATTCTAGCGCGCCACATAAATTTGATGTATCGCATATAGCTAAAGATTTAATTTTATTTTCTTTTGATGATTCTTTTATCTCATCTATTTTTATTGCGCCTTCGCAAATAGAATATTGAGTATGTAGTTTTAAATGATTAAATTTTTGAAATTTAGATTCGAGCATTAATGGTTTTTATATTACCATTAGTTATTTCCAATAAGCAATCAGCCTTATTAGCAAAAAATCTATTATGAGTTGCAAATATTATTAATCTTTCATTATTTATCTGATTTTTTAAAAGTTTAAAAATTTCTTTTGCTGTTTGTAAATCTAAACTTCCAGTTGGCTCATCAGCTAAAATTACTTGAGGATTATTGACAACTGCTCTTGCGATTGAAATCCTCTGTTTTTCACCGCCAGATAATTGTGAAGGATAATGATCTGATCTATTACTCAAACCAACTTTTTTTAATAAATTTTTTGCCTTATTAACTGCAATTTTTTCATTAATACCTCCAGCTAATGCAGCTAAATAAATATTCTCCAATGAGGTAAAATCTGGAAGTAAATTATCTTGTTGGTAAATAATTCCAATTTTATTAGCTCTTAAAATATCATTTTCATTAGTATGATAGTAATTTATCTTTTTATTTTCAAATGTAATTGAACCTGAAGTAGGTCTATCAATTAAAGATAGTAAATTTAGTAATGTTGATTTACCTGAACCCGATGGGCCCATCAAAGAATAAATTTTACCTTTTTTAAAGTTATATGAAATACTTTTCAGAACATTGATCTTTTTTATACCTTCAAAAGATTTATTTAATTTAGAAATTTTAATTAGATTATTCATATTTAAGGGATTTTATAGGATCTAGTTTTGCAGCTTTAAACGCAGGAAATATTGATACCAAAATAGTTATTAAAATAGAGCAAACTGAAATTATTAATATTGATATGGGATTAATTTCTGAAGGCATGGAGCTTAAAAAATATATTTCCTCAGGAAATAAGCTTATGTTAAAAAATTCACTTAGAAACTGTCTCAAATTTTCTACATACATAGAAAAAGTAATTCCTAAGATTATACCAAAAATAGTAGCTGAAGTTCCAATAATTACACCAATTAAGAAAAAAATTTTTACAATTGATTTATTAAGAACTCCAATCGATTTGAGTATAGCAATTTCTTTTGTTTTATTTTTTACTAGTATTGTTAAACCAGAAATTATATTAAAAGCTGCAACGATTATGATTAATGTTAGAATAATAAACATAACATTTCGTTCAACTTTTAGTGCAGAAAACAAAGATTTATTCATATCAGACCAAGAATAAATAAATTCATCATTAAAAATTTTTTGAACTATAGTTTTTTGATATTCAACATTTTTAGGGTCCTTTAAATAAATCTCTAAATTACGTTTTTTTGGTTTTAAATTAAAAAACTCCTCGAGTGTGACAAGATTTATAAAAGCAACATTATTGTCAAAATCAATTACTCCACTATCAAAAAGTGAAACTACTGTAAATTTTTTTTGCTTGGGAAGATTGCCAATAATTGTTTGTACACCAGATGAAGACATCAATGTAATCTCATCACCAATCTCTAAGTTTAGAGAAAAACTCAATTCTTTACTTATAGATATAAAATTATTTGTTAATTCATTTTCACCACCTAAAAAATTTCCATTATTAACAATGTCTAATTTAGAAAAATCTTTTGCAAAATATCCTCTTAAAAGAATACCCTTGGTAATATCTTTTTTAATCATAATTCCCTCACCTGAATTACTAAAAATTAAACTTTCAGAAATTGATTTTAAGTTTTGGTTATCTAATTTCTCTTTTGCAATTTTGTTTTCATAAGGCTTCACCGTCATATGGGCATTAAAACCAATTATCTTATTTACCAATTCTGTTCTAAAACCATTCATAACGGACATAACAATTATTAAAACAGCAACACCAAGCCCAATTCCAATAAATGAAAAAATTGAAATAATATTTAGAAAACCATCTTTTTTTCTGGCTTTTAAAAATCTAAATGTAATCTCTTTTTCTAATCGAGAAATCAATTGTTTACTTTTTGTTTATTAATTATCTTAACGATATCTTTTAATTCTTTTTTTTGAGATGCTCCATCAACTTCTTTAAACTCTAATTTATCGCCATCAACCTGTTTACCAATTATAATTTGAAAAGGTGCACCTATTAAATTCATCTTTTTAATTTTTGATGAGATATTTTCATCAGTATCATCAATTATTGCTTCAATATTATTCTTTTTCAGTTCTAGTAAGATATTATTTGCTTTATCTAATTGAGAATTATCATTTTTGTTGATCATTGGAATTATCGCAACATGATAAGGAGCAATAGAAATTGGCCATTTCATGACTTCATTTTTTTCATCATATTTAGCCTCTATTATTGCGCCTACTAATCTAGAAACTCCTATGCCGTAAGAACCCATTTTTACAAAATCTTTTTTTCCACCTGGTAAATCAACTGAAGCGCCCATTGGTTTAGAATATTTATTTCCAAAATAAAATATATGACCAACTTCAATTCCTTTTGTTATTAATCTATTTTTTTCAGAAACTTTTTTTTCAAATTCATTTTTGTCAAATTTTTCATCGGTAACTGCATAATATTGTTCATATTCTTTTCTCATATTCCCTAGGGATTCTTTCTCTAATTTTGCATTGTCTATACTTAAATCAAAAATTCTTTTGTCAGTAAAAATTTTACTTTCACCAGTTTCAGCTAAAATAATGAATTCATGAGATAGATTTCCTCCAATTGGACCTGTATCTGCTGCCATAGGTATAGCTTTTAAATTCAATTTTTTAAATGTTTTAAGATATGACAAGAAAAATTTATTATAAGAAAAAAGTGCTTCTTCGTCAGATATATCGAAAGAATAAGCATCTTTCATGTAGAACTCTCTACATCTCATTATCCCAAATCTTGGTCTAATTTCATCTCTGAATTTCCATTGAATATGATACAAAAGTTGTGGAAGAGATTTATAAGATTTGATGGAGGTTCTAAATATATCTGTTATCAATTCCTCATTTGTAGGGCCATACAACATTTCACGATTTTGACGATCTTTTATTCTTAGCATTTCCTCACCGTAATCTTTATATCTTCCACTTTCTTTCCAAATTTCACTGGATTGTATTGTTGGCATTAAAATTTCTTGAACTCCAATCCCATCTTGTTCTTCCCTTACAATTTGTTCAATTTTCTTCATAACTTTGAAGCCAAGTGGTAACCATGAGTATATACCCGCTGATGATTGTTTTATCATACCCACCCTTAACATTAATTGGTGGGATTTAATTTTGGCCTCTGAAGGATTATTTTTTAAAATTGGAATAAAAGATTTTGAAATATGCATGTTAGATGATTATATTTCTTAAGTTTAAATATTCAAACCTCATTAACAAATATATAATTGTGAATAAAATAGTTGTTATTCCAGTGCAATAAATGAATTTTTTTAAAATCTTAGGATTTTCTGGTGATCCTGGATCTTCACCTTCAATTTTTTCAATCTTTATTCTATCGACATCTATGGGTAAAATTGCAAAAAAAACAATCCACCAAATGATTATATATATTATAGCAAGCCCAGTAGCACTCATTAAATATCAACTAAATTAATATTGGTGAAAGGTCTTTTGCCTGTTTTTTCTTTCGTAAATTTTCTAGCTGTAATTTTAAGTGTATCAATAAGATTGTGTCTTTGACTTTTATTTCCAATATTAAATGTTTTTGCTGTTTTCTCTATTTCCTCTTCTAATAAGTAAATAAATTCATCTGTTTCATAAATTGGTAATCCTCTAAAGTTTATTATTGGATTATTGTGAATATTTCCCTTAGGTGTGATTAAAATAGTAATTTCAAGATAACCGTTAGATCCTAAGTTTTTTCTATCTTTTATAGATTGAGAGTTTTCCTCAACACTTACATTGCCATCCAAATATAGTCTTCCACTGGGAGCTTTATCATAGACTTCAGGATAGTCTCCTGGAGCTAATTTTACTATATCACCATTTTCTACTCTAACAGGATAAGGTACCTGCATTTCCTTAGCAAAAGCAATATGCTCAATCATATGTCGGTGTTCTCCGTGTACAGGAATTATACATTTTGGTTTAACCCAATCATACATATCTTTTAAATCTTCTCTATTTGGATGCCCAGAAACATGGATAAATTCACTGTCTTCTGAAATTACTTCTATTCCGTCCTTGACTAACTGATTGTGAAGTTTGTAAAGTTTTTTTTCATTTCCTGGTATTATTTTTGAGGAAAAAATTACTGCATCTCCTTTCTCAATAAATACATCGGGATGTGTATAATTTGAAATTCTCATCATTGCTCCCATCGGTTCACCCTGGCTACCTGTACAAAGATATACAATTTTTTCTCTGGCAAAATTTTTTGCTTCTCTTGGATCTATTGGTTCAATGGTATTTTTAAGATATCCACATTGTCTAGCTGCTTTGTATATTTTGTGCATGGATCTACCAACGAGGGAAATTTGTCTTCCTGTTTTTTCTGCACAATAAAAAGCTGACTCCATTCTTGCAACGTTTGATGCAAATGAGGTTATTATAATTCTTTTTTTTAACCTACTCATTATGTTCAACATACTTTTTCTCACATCTAATTCAGAACCTGAGCGTCCAGCACTAAAAACATTAGTAGAGTCACAAATCATTGCTAGAACACCTTCATTACCAATTTCTTTTAATCTTTTTGAATTAATCTCGGCACCAATCAGGGGATTTGGGTCAACTTTCCAGTCACCAGTATGTAAAACAATACCTGCTGGTGTTTGAATTCTAAGGCCATTAGGTTCTAAAATAGAATGGGTTAAAGTGATATATTCAATCTCAAAAGGGTTTAAATTTACCTTTCCGTTTAGTTCTACAATTTGTAAGTCATTAGTAATATCGATATTTTTTTCTCTAAATTTTTCTTTAATTAAAACAGCTGTGAAAGGAGTAGCATAAAGTTTGCATTTAAATTTTGGCCATAAATGAGCTACGGCACCTATGTGATCTTCGTGAGCATGTGTTAAGATAATTCCTAATAGATTGTCTTTTCTTTCCTGAATAAACCCTGGATCAGGATAAATAAGATCAATACCTGGAACTGTGTCATCAGCAAAAGTAACACCTATATCAACCATAATCCATTTATGGTCTCCTGGCTGACCATAGCCAAATAAATTCATATTCATCCCTATCTCACCAGAGCCACCTAATGGACAAAATAAAAATTCATCTTTCATATTATTTAATTAATTTTGAAGCCTTAATTAAGCCGTTAATTGTTATATCATTATTTCTTTTAACTTTTGTACTAATAGAGTTTTTAAACAATTTAGAAAAACCTCCAGTAGTAATTATACTAAAAGACTTTTTTGTCTCTTTCTTAATTAAATTTACAACATTGTCAATTAATCCAGCATATCCCCAGAAAAAACCTGAGCGGACAGCTGATGTGGTATCTTTTCCAATTACTTTTGTTATTTTCTTTAAATCAATCTTTGGAATTAAAGATGCTTTGTCTGAAAGCGTGTTAAGAGAAATTTGAACACCTGGAGATATAATTCCACCTTTGTAATTATTGCCAATTAAAACATCAAATGTTGTTGCAGTACCAAAATCTAAAATAATAAAATTTTTGTTTTTTTTCGTAACACTAATTGCATTTGCTAATCTATCTGACCCTACTTGCTTATAATTCACATCAATTTTTAAAATTTTTTTCAAATTAAGCTCTTTTAATTCATAACACCTAACTTTTGTTTTATTGTAAAAATATCTTTTTAATTCCTTGTAAGTTGATGGTACAACGCTACAAAATAAAATTTTATCTATTGAGGAAAAGTCTATTTTTTTAAAGTATTTGTTCAATAAATTTAGTTTTTTACCTTTTGAAGGAATTACAATCTTTTTTATTATTTTGTCATTGTTATTAACCAAAAAAATTTTTGTCTCAGTATTTCCTATGTCACCTAAAATAATCATCTATTTAGTTGTATAATATTGTGACAAAAACTTACCAAAGGATATTTTTAACTGATTCATAAATGTTTCAGTTTTTATTTTTTTTTTAGTAATTTCAAATAAATTAGTTGTAGGATAATTGGGGATTATAGGACTTTTAATCAAATTAAATCCAATACCAACAATGAGATAATCATTCCCTGATTTATTAATTTTTTCTTGCAAAATACCACAAATCTTTTTTTTATTA
>CACBCU010000003.1:0-15000 GCA_902537895.1 uncultured Pelagibacteraceae bacterium
TCAAGAAGAGATAAATGATAAATTGAATTCAATTTATTCAAACCTTGATCCTTGGCAAACTACTATGGTTGCAAGACATGAGGATAGACCTAAATCAAAATTTTTCATTGATAATTTGTTTGATGATTTTATTTCACTATCAGGCGATAGGTTTTATGGTGAAGACAAGTCAGTTATCACAGGTTTTGCAAAATTTAAAAATCAGTCCATTTTAGTTATTGGTCAAGAAAAGGGAGAAGATTTGGATAGCAGAATTGAGAGAAATTTTGGAATGATGAGACCTGAGGGCTACAGAAAAACAATACGTCTTATGGAACTAGCTGATAGATTTCAGATACCTATAGTTTCGTTTGTAGATACACCAGGAGCTTATCCTGGAGTAGGTGCTGAGGAACGGGGTCAAGCAGAAGCAATCGCGAAATCAATAGAGTGTTGTATGAGGTTAAAAGTTCCAACAATAGCAATTATTATCGGAGAAGGTGGTTCTGGGGGCGCTATAGCTCTAGCCTCCTCAAGCAAAGTCTTAATGTTAGAAAACGCGATTTATTCAGTTATTTCTCCTGAGGGATGTGCAACAATTCTGTGGAGAGATCCAAAAAAAATGCTTGATGCCGCTAAAGCAATGAAACTTTCTGCAAAAGATTTACTCGAGTTAAATGTAATTGATGAAATTATTAAGGAGCCTATTGGTGGCGCACATAGAGATAAAAATTTAATTTTAGAAAATGTTCAAGATTCATTATCAGCAAGTTTGGATTATTTTCGATCTATGTCAGGAGAAGAAGTTTTTAACAATAGAAAAAATAAATTCTTAAAGATAGGTAGAAATAAAGGTTTTGTCATAAATACAGAAGATTTAAGTTCTCTTAAAGCTCAACGTAATGAGATTTTAGAAATTTTTCAAAAAAAAAAATTGCTTATACCCTCTTTAGTTATACTTATTTTGGTAATGGTATTAATTTTTTTATAATTTTCCGCAACACTTTTTATATTTTTTTCCTGATCCGCAAGGACAAGGTTCATTTCTTTTTACTTTTTTATTAATTTGGTTAATCGATTTTTCTTCATTAGTTTTCTCATCTGATTTACCGCTTGATGTCTCTACAAATTTTAGATTCATGAGAACAACAGTGTAATCTTGCTTAAGTTTTTTTAATAAATCCTCGAATAAAGTGAAAGCTTCTTTTTTGTATTCGATAAGTGGATCTCTTTGTCCATAAGATCTCAACCCAATTACTTGACGTAATTGTTCTAAATATTGTATGTGCGATTTCCAATTAATATCTATAGATTGTAAAAAAATTCTTTTTTCTATTTGTTTTGCTTGATCTATACCCAAAAGTTTAATTCTTTCGTCTCGAGATTTATAGAACTTATCTGAAATTAATTTCATTAACTCATCATCTTTTTTTTCTAATAAAACCCTCAATTCTTCCTCATTATAGTTTTTACCCATAAGAGTTTTGATTTGATTTTCAAAAAGAGAGCTTTTTGGATTTGCGATCTTTTGGATCTTTAATTCTATTAAGTCTCTCTTTATCTCGTCTAAAAAATTTGTGGAATAATCAAAAATTTTTGCACTATCCATTGCTTCTTTTCTTTGTGAAAAAATCACGTGTCTTTGATCATTTAAAACATTATCAAATTTAATAAGAGTTTTTCTAATATCAAAGTTTCTTGCCTCTACTTTTTGCTGTGCTCTCTCTAAAGCTTTATTGATCCATGGATGATCAATACTCTCACCGTCTTTTAGACCTAATTTTTCAAGCATGCTGTTCATTGACTCTGACCCAAAAATTCTCATTAAATCATCTTCTAAACTTACATAAAAAATCGAACTTCCTTCATCACCTTGACGTCCCGATCTACCTCTTGCTTGATTGTCAACTCTTCGCGACTCCATTCTTTCTGTGCCAATTACGAATAAGCCACCTAATGATTTTATCTTTTTTTTGTCTTCAACTAATTTTTCACTATTTGTTGTATCTTTTTTTCCTCCTAATTGAATATCAACACCTCTTCCTGAAATACTTGTTGTAATTATCACAGATCCTTCTCTACCTGCATTAGAGATAATTTGAGCCTCGTTTTCATGATTTTTTGCATTTAAAACCACGTGATTAATCTTCTCTTTATCTAATAATTTTGAGTAGATCTCAGACTTGTTTATACTGGATGTAAAAATTAGCAATGGCTGTCCAACTTTATTGTGATCTCTAATTTTTTTAATTATGGCATTATTTTTTTCTTTTTCGGTCCTGAAAATTTGGTCATTAAAATCTTCTCTTATCATTTTTTTATTTGTCGGTATCACAACAACCGGCAAATTATAAATCTCAAAAAATTCTTCTGACTCTGTTGCTGCTGTTCCAGTACAACCTGCAATTTTTTTGTATAGTTTAAAATAATTTTGATAAGTTATTGATGCTAATGTTTGATTTTCTGCTTGAATTTCAATGTTCTCTTTAGCCTCTAAAGCTTGGTGGAGGCCATCACCAAATCTCCTACCTTCAAGAATTCTCCCAGTAAGTTCATCTATAATCTTTAAGGAGTTATCTTTAACAATATAGTCCTTACCTTTTTCGAACAAATGGTTAGCCCTTAAAGCTTGATTTACATGATGTACTAAATTTATATTTTCTGGATCGTAAAAATTATTATTTTTTAATATACCTGTTTCAGAAAAAATTTTTTCTACATTATTTATTCCGTCGTTTGTTAATAAAATATTTCTATCTTTTTCGTCAATTTCGTAGTCAGTTTTTTTTAACCTTTTCACCAACTTATCTACAGCAAGATATTTGTTAGTTTTATCCTCCGCAGCACCAGAGATGATTAATGGGGTTCTAGCTTCATCAATTAAACAAGAGTCGATCTCATCAACGATTGAAAAAAAATGTTCTCTTTGAACCATTTCGGCTCTAGAATATTTCATGTTATCTCTAAGGTAGTCAAAGCCTAATTCGCTGTTAGTTGCATAGGTGACATCACAGTTATAATTCTTTTTTCTTTCACTATCGTCTTGAATATTATTTATGTAGCCAGAGGATATTCCTAAGAAATTAAAAATTTTTCCCATCTCAAGGCAGTCTCTTTTTGCTAAATAGTCATTAACGGTAACAATATGAACACCTTTTTCAAAAAGGGCATTCAAATAAGCTGCAAGAGTTATTGTTAATGTTTTACCTTCTCCTGTTCGCATCTCAGCAATTTTTCCCTCGTGTAGTACTATCCCCCCGATAATTTGAACGTCAAAATGCCTTTCATTTCTTGTTCTTCTAGACGCCTCTCTCACTAGTGCAAAAGCTTCTGGTAGTAATTTATCTATGTCAATGCCATTTTTTAATTTTTCTTTGAATTCTCTGGTTTTATCTGGAAATTCATTATCATTGAGTTTTTTTGCGTTTTCTTCTAGAGAATTTATTTTTTGAGTTATCTTTTTCAACCTATCTAGTTCTTTCTGATTACCTGACCTAATGAATTTTGAGATAAGATTTAAAGGATTTAACATTAGTTTTTGATTTATTATTTACTTATATCCTTTAGTATAATTAATAAATAAATATTTTAAATACTATGGGCTTAAATTTACCAAATTTTTTATTATCTAAATCAAAAAACAAGAGAATGTTAGAATATCAAGATTTAGATCATATTGATGGTGTTTCAATATCTAGTGTATGTGCAGATCTTTACAAAGACACTAGAGATGATTTGGTAATGTTTTATTTTAGAGATGGAGCAAGCTATGCTTCTGTTTACACACAATCAAAAATTATCTCTGAAAATATTAAATGGAACTTAAATCAAAAATCAAAAAAAATATATTCACTCTTAGTTAATGCGAGAAATGCAAATTGTTTTACTGGCAGACAGGGATATAAAAGTCTTGAAAAAATAGCAGACCAAATTTCACAAGAGTTAACTGCAAAACAAAAAGAAGACGACGATAATCCAAAAATAATTGAACCAAAAGAGATAATATTTGGTTGTACTGGCACAATTGGAGAAATTTTCCCAGAAGATAAAATTAAAAAGAAGATTCCAGTTTTAGTAAAAAATATTAGATATACTCAAAATAAGTATATATGGATGAAGGCAGCTTTAGGTATTATGACAACGGACACTCAACCTAAAATGTCAATGGAAAATTGCAAAATTGCTGGGAGCTCTGTTAAGATTTTTGGTATAGCGAAGGGGTCTGGGATGATCCAACCTAATATGGCTACCACACTAGCTTATATTTTCACAGATGCGGACTTATCTAATGACATTTTAAAAAAACTTCTTAAAAAAAATATTTCGACAACTTTTAATGCAATTAGTTGTGATAGTGACACAAGTACTAATGACATGGTTAGTATTTTTTCGACTGGTAAAGTAAAGCATCCTAGAATTAAAAATTATAATGATAAAAGAATAAGAGATTTTGAGGAAGCATTGAAAAAAGTTTTACTAAGTTTAGCTAAAAGAGTAGTTTCAGATGGAGAGGGTGCATCAAAATTCATAACTATTAACGTAGAGAATTGTAAAAATGAGGATGATGCAAAAAAAATTGGATTTTCAATTGCTAATTCTCCCTTAGTAAAAACTGCTATAGCAGGTGAGGATCCAAATTGGGGCAGGATAGTAATGGCAATAGGAAAATCTAATGTTTTGATAAACTTAGAAAAGTTGTCTATAAAATTTGGAGAATTTTCCATTATTAATAACGGAAAATTAAATTTAAACTATAATGAGACTGATATTGTCAATTATATGAAAAATGACAGTATTGATATTAACATAAATATTTTTAAAGGTTCAAAAAAATTTACTACTTATACTATGGATCTAACAAAAGAATATATTGAAATTAATTCAGATTATAGAAGTTAATATATTGAAATATTAAATTGAATAGTTAACTATTAATAATGATCAAGTATAGACTAAAATGTAAAAAATGTAGATTATTATTTGATAGTTGGTTTGCATCTTCACTGGAATATGAAAAACTAAGGAAAAAAAACTATCTTAATTGTCATAGATGTGGATCCATAAAAGTTGAAAAAACTCTCATGGCACCAAAATTTTTAAATAAGTCTTGGAATGAAGATATGAACATTAAAGATCATAAATATAAGAAAATTAATGAAAAAATTAAAGAATACCAAAAGTTTATAAAAAAGAACTTTGAATATGTTGGTGAAAATTTTGCTTACGAAGCTCGATCTATTCATTATAAAAATAAAAAAAAAGATAAAGGAATTTATGGAACTGCATCTAGAGAAGAGATTAAAGATTTAAAAGAAGAGGGAATCGAGACAGAAATTATCCCTTGGATAGAAGATAAAAATAATTAATTTTAATTATATCTTAATAAATTTAGCAATATAATTTACTGATTTGTCAGTACTTAGCTCCCAATTATTTGTAAATAAATTAAGCTTTACTCCTCTCAAATCATTTAAAGTAAGATCATATTTTTTTGTTATGCTAATTAATTCCTCAGGCTTTACAAATTTTTCCCATTCGTGTGTCCCTATAGGAAGCCACTTGAGAATATATTCAGCACCTATTATTGCAAAAAGGTAAGATTTTAATGTTTTATTTAATGTTGCAACGAACATGATGCCATTTTTTTTCAAAAACTTTGTGCATGATTTCAAAAAGAAATCTACATCTTCTACATGTTCAATAATTTCCATATTAAGTATGACATCAAATTTTAAATCTGACTTAAATTTCTCAGGCGATGAACATAAATATTTAATATTTAAATTACTCTTTTTAGCATGAATTTTTGCTACCTCAATATTTTTTTCAGATGCATCCATTCCAAAAACTTCGGCACCAAGTCTTGACATCGGTTCACATAACAAGCCCCCACCACAACCTATATCTAAAATTTTTACTCCAGAGAGAATATTATCTTTTTTTTGAATATTAAAAGTTTTAATAATATTGTCTTTTAAATAAGAAATCCTTAAAGGATTAAAATTATGTAATGGTTTAAATTTTCCTTTAGGATCCCACCATTCTTCAGCAATTTTAGAAAATTTTTCTATTTCTTTTTTATTAATTGTGTTAGTTTTCATATTAAGTAAATTTTATATTCAAGATGAATTTAATCAATATTTTAATTTAAAAATATTATTCATGAAAATTGTAGTTTTAAAATTTGGGGGAACTTCTGTAGGTAGCATTAAAAGAATTAAAAATGTAGCTAAGATTATTAATTCATATCATAAAAAAAAATATAGACTTATTGTAGTATCTTCAGCTATGAGTGGGGTTACAAACGATTTGATAAGAAAATCAGAGGAGATAAGTGAAAATTTTTTACCCTCTGAATATGATGTTCTTGTTTCATCAGGAGAACAAGTAGCATGCTCTTTAATTGCTGCAAGATTATCGCATATTGGCTTAAAATCTCGCTCATGGTTATCTTGGCAAATACCAATTATTACTGAAGGTAATCATAAAAATGCAAAAATTTTGTCTATCTACAAAAAAAAAATTTTAGATTATCTTAAAAAAGGTGGAATACCAATTGTAACTGGTTTTCAAGGTATTGATACTAATGAGAGAATAAAAACAATTGGCAGAGGTGGGTCGGACGCAAGTGCAATTATGCTGGCTAAATTTTTTAAAGCAGAGAGATGTATAATTTATACTGATGTTGAAGGTGTTTATACAACGGATCCAAATAAACTGAAAAAAGCAAGAAAAATAAAAGTAATTTCTTACGAAGAAATGTTGGAGATGGCATCTCTTGGTGCAAAAGTTATGCAGCCAGTTTCAATTCAGGATGCGCGTTTAAATAGGATCAATATAGAGGTAAAGTCCTCATTTAAAAAAAAACCTGGGACCTTGATTACAAAAAGAAAAAACATTTTTAATAATAAAATTATTGCAGGTATTTCTTCAACTCAAAATGATGCTAAAGTTACTCTAGTAGGTGTTAAAGATAAACCTGGTGTTGCTGCAATGATATTTAAACCTTTATCGAAAAACTCAATTAATGTCGATATGGTTGTTCAAAATATTTCAGCAAACGGGAAAGAAACTGATTTAACATTTACTATTAAAACAGATGACTTAAACAAAACTAAAAAAATAATTGAAGCTAATAAAAATATTAAATTTAGAAAATTATTGTTAAAAAAAGATGTATCTAAACTTTCAATTATAGGAGTTGGAATGGTGACAACGCCTGGAGTAACATTTAGAATGTTTCAGTCTCTTGCAAAAAAAAATATAAATATTCAAGTTATTTCAACTTCCGAAATTAAAATATCGGTTTTGATTGATAAAAGAAATACTAAAAAGGCATTAATTGCTTTACATAAAGAGTTTAAATTAGATAATTAATAATGAGTATAAGACCATTTAGAGATATAAAAAGAAGAAAAACAAAAGCAATTAGTGTCGGCAAAGTAATGGTTGGCGGTAACAATCCCATCACGGTTCAGTCTATGACAAATACTTTAACTTCAGACATAAAAGCTACTATTAATCAAATAAACGATATTCATGAAGAGGGCGCCGATATAGTTAGAGTTTCTTGTCCTGATGAGGCATCAACAAAAGCACTTAAAGAAATTGTAAAACATGTTGATGTGCCTATAGTTGCAGATATTCATTTTCATTTTCAAAGAGCGATTGAAGCAGCTGAGAACGGTGCTAGTTGTCTAAGAATAAATCCAGGAAACATTGGAAACATAAACAAAATTAAAGAAGTTGTAAGAGCAGCGACCGCAAATAATTGCTCTATTAGAGTAGGTGTTAACGCAGGCTCTTTAGAAAAAGATATATTAGAAAAATTTAAAGAGCCCTGTCCAGAGGCATTAGTTGAGAGTGCTCTTAGAAATATAAGAATTTTAGAGGATGAAAATTTTGAGAATTTAAAAATAAGCGTTAAATCCTCAGATATTTTTTTATCAATTGAAGCCTATCGTCAGCTCTCAAACAAAATTGAGTATCCTTTGCATTTAGGAATAACTGAAGCGGGAAGTTTTGTGTCAGGAAGTATAAAATCTTCTATTGGATTAGGAACATTACTTTTAGAAGGTATCGGAGATACTATTAGAATATCTCTGTCTGATGATCCTGTAAAAGAAGTTAAAATTGGAAACGAAATACTTAAGTCATTAAATTTAAGAGAGAGAGGGGTAAGAATTATTTCTTGTCCCTCATGTGCTAGACAAGGTTTTCAAGTAATTGAAACTGTAAAAGTACTGGAAAAAAGACTTGCGCATATTACAAAACCCATAACACTCTCAATAATTGGTTGTGTGGTTAATGGTCCCGGAGAAGCTGCGATGACAGATGTTGGCATCACTGGTGGTAGAAAAGGGAGTAACATGTTGTATTTATCTGGAGTACAAACAGAAAAAGTTTTAACTAATGATATGATTGATAAGGTTGTGCTTGAGGTTGAAAAAAAGGCTTCTGATTTAGAAAATAATTAAGATGATTCCTAATAAAACTATCAATGATTTGATAAACAAACACTCAAATTTAGAGAGAGAATTGTCATCAGGAAATGTTGATAAAAAATTTTTTGCAGAAAAATCAAAAGAATACTCTGATTTAAATGAAATAATTGAAGATGCAAAAAAGTATTTATCATTCGAAAAGGATAAAAATGGATTAGAGAAAATTTTAGTTGATGAGAATTCTGATTCCGAGTTATTTAAAATGGCTGAAATTGAGTTAAAAGATTTAGAGATGCAGTATAAAAAAAATGAAAAAAAATTAAAATTATTTTTATTACCTAAAGATGAGGCAGACAAAAAAAATGCAATTATCGAGATAAGAGCAGGAACCGGAGGTCTTGAAGCTAGTTTATTTGCTTCAGATCTTTTTAAAATGTATGAGAAAGTGAGTAGTAAAAAAAAATGGTTTTTAGAAATAATATCAATTTCAAAAAGTGAGGCAGGAGGGTTAAAAGAGGTTATCGCGTCTATAAAAGGGATTAATATTTATTCTACTCTTAAATATGAAAGTGGTGTCCACAGAGTGCAAAGAGTTCCAGATACTGAAACCCAAGGGAGAGTACACACTTCTGCTGCCACTGTAGCTGTATTACCTGAGGCTGAAGAAGTCGATTTAAAAATAAATGACGCTGATTTACGTATAGATGTCTTTAGAGCTGGTGGGCCTGGTGGACAATCCGTAAATACAACAGATAGTGCCGTGAGAATTACGCATATACCTAGTGGAATTTCTGTTTCTCAACAAGATGAAAAATCACAGCATAAAAATAAGGCCAAAGGTTTAAAAATTTTAAGAGCGAGATTATACGAGTTAGAAAGATCTAGAATTGATCAAGAAAGATCAAAAGATAGGAAAAATAAGATTGGAACTGGTGATAGGTCCGAAAGAATACGAACATATAATTTTCCCCAAGGAAGGGTTACAGATCACAGAATTAATTTAACCTTACACAAACTTGAAGAGTTTTTAGAGGGTGAAGCCTTTGATGAAATGATCGAGTCATTATCATTAAGAGCTCAAGAAGAAAGTTTAAGTAATCTTTAATAGGAATATATGAATATTTTTGAAGCTTTAAAAAAAGGAGACAATATATTAAAAAAAAAAGGCATCAAATCTTATAAACTTGATAGTGAAATTTTAATGTCAAAAGTCTTTCAGAAAAATCGCATAGATATAATTTTAAATTCTAATAAAAAATTATCAGATAAAGAGATCATACTTTATAATAATTTAATTGAACAACGTTCAAAAAAAAAACCAATCGCATATTTAATTGGTAAAAAAGAATTTTGGAAATATGAATTTGATGTAAACAAAGATGTTCTTATTCCAAGACCGGATACAGAGATTATTATCGAGCAAACCTTAAAATTAACAAAAAATAAATCGAGTCTAAAAATATTAGATATCGGTATAGGCTCAGGTTGTATACTATTATCTATTTTGAAAGAGAGGAAAAGTTTTTATGGTACTGGAATTGATATTTCTAAGAAAACCCTCGATATTTGTATGGTTAATGCAAAAAAACTTCATTTAAATGATAGAATAAGATTATTTAAATCAGATATTGACAATTTCAATTATGGCAAATATGATTTAATTGTATCTAATCCCCCATACATCAAGAAATTTGACTTGAGGTATATGGAAAAAGATGTTTATGATTATGAGCCACTATCGGCTTTAGATGGTGGTTTAGATGGGTTATCTAAAATAAAGAAAGTTATTAATAATTCGTCTAATCTTATAAAGAAAAATGGCGTTTTAATTCTTGAGATTGCTTATGATCAAACAGATAATGTGAAAAAAATTTTAAGAAAAAATGGGTATTATATTAAAGATGTTGCTAAAGATTTAGCCAAAAATAATCGATGCATAGTTAGCGTTAAAATATAAAAATAATGGTTACATTTAGAAATAACAATTTAAGAAGAAATAACTTTAGAAGAAAAGATAGAAATTTTAAAGTGAATGGCGATATGAACAAATACAATAACAATTTCTCAAATAATGATACTTTTCAACGTAAGATATCTGGCAGAAACAATCATAATGCATCAAAATTAATTGAGAAATATAATAATTTAGCTAGAGAAGCATTGTCCACTGGTGACAAGATTTTATCAGAAAATTATTTTCAACATGCTGATCATTTTACTAGAGTATTAAGTGAAAGAGAAATCCAAAAAAAAATGTTTGATAATAAATCATTTAAAGAAGATGAGAAAAACTTTTTGAAAAAAGTCGAAAAGCATGGTGAAAAATTTTTAGAAACTAAAGAAACAGAAAATACAAAAGTCGAGCAAAATTAGATTAATTTAAACCAACAATTTTTTCTGACTTTAAAACATCCAATTTTATTTTTGAAGTTTCAAAAAGTTCTCTCTCTTTACCTTTTAATATTTTTCCAGAAGGCAATTTAAGAGTTTGTGAATTAATTTTTTTTCCATTTACAATCACTTCATAATGAAGATGAGGTCCAGTTGATTTGCCAGTCGAGCCCACAAATCCAATTGTTTGTCCTTGTTTCACTCTCACTCCGCTTCTAATTCCACTAGCAAACTTCGACATATGTGCATAAACTGTTTGATAAGTTGAGTTGTGCTTTATTACTACACAATTGCCACCTCCTCCACACCAGCCAGCTTTTTTTATAACACCATTACCAGATGCCATTATGGGAGTACCTAATGGAGCTGCAAAATCGGTTCCACGGTGCATTTTATTAAATCCATCTATTGGATGCTTTCTCATTCCAAATGGAGAAGATAATCTAGCTCCATTAATCGGTGTTTTCATTAAAGCTTTCTGACTACTTTTTCCACTCTTATCAAAGTGACCTTTAATATTTTTTGAGTCGAAAAAATATAAAGGTTTGTCTTGTCCACTTAATTTTAGATTTGCAAAAAGGATTTCTCCAGTTTCAATTATCTTTTTATTATCATCTTTAAAGACTTCATACATTATTTGAAAACTATCACGTTTTCTAATATCTCTTTGAAAATCAACTTCGAAACCATAAATTCTTGCAAATTCAATTATAGTGTTAATTGGAACCTTTTTTTTTGAAGCTGAGTTATACAAGCTATTTAGAATTGTATTTTCTTTATAAATAATTTCCTTGTTTAATTTTGTTAGAATAATTTCTTGATTAAAATCACTTTTTTCATTATTTTTGGTTAAATATATTTTTTCTGAATTAGAAATTTGAAAAATAAATTCTTTTAATTGATTGTCGGATTGATTTAGAGTAAACTGAATTTTTTGATCAGTATTTAATTTGTTAATATTAATCTTTTTTGATAATTTTTTTTTAACATTTAATATCTCTTCTTCTTGTATCGAGTAATTTTTTAGAATTTTGTCGAATGTTTCTCCTTCTTTTATTTTATGAGTTATAGTTTTAAATTTTGGTTCAAGATTTTCAAAGATGTTACTAACTGTTTTCTTAAAATAAACGTTATTAATTATATTTTTGTAATTATTATAAATTTTTTGTTTATTGAAATTGTAATAAGTTGTTGAAAGTATAGTGGTTAACAATAGTAAACCCAAAGCTATAATTTCAGTATTATTTCTTAGTTTTTTTTTGATTTTATTTAGCATTTTAACAACTTTTTGATTATGCAATTAATAGTTTTAAATCTTAAAAATAACAAAAAAAAGCCAGTAAAATAAGGTTTTTTTTGATTTTTTTATAGTTAAATGCTTGATTTCCCTAAATATTAGCCTATAAGCAACTTCCTTTCCAAAAAAATATTAAGTTTTTACTATATTTTCTTGGATTTATTGAGACTTTTTAGTCTCAATTAGTTATTTAAAAAGTAAATATTTAAGAAGAGAAGTGTGGACGGTTAAGGTTACCAAAAATTTGTCGTACACACTTCAACATTTATATAAATTTTATTCTTAGAATTTATATAGAAGCTAGTGTGCGCCGTTTTTAAACTTGAGAGTTTGATCATGGCTCAGAACGTACGCTGGCGGCACGCCTAACACATGCAAGTCGAACGAAGTAGCAATACTTAGTGGCAGACGGGTGAGTAACATGTAGGTATCTACCCTTTGGCCTGGAATAACACGAGGAAACTTGTGCTAATACCGGATAAGTCTTTACGGAGAAAGCTTTATGCACCATTGGATGAGCCTGCACTTGATTAGTTTGTTGGTAGGGTAATGGCCTACCAAGACTTTGATCAATAGCTGATTTGAGAGGATGATCAGCCACATTGGGACTGAGACACGGCCCAAACTCCTACGGGAGGCAGCAGTGGGGAATCTTGCACAATGGAGGAAACTCTGATGCAGCGATGCCGCGTGAGTGAAGAAGGCCTTTGGGTTGTAAAGCTCTTTCGTCGGGGAAGAAAATGACTGTACCCGAATAAGAAGGTCCGGCTAACTTCGTGCCAGCAGCCGCGGTAATACGAAGGGACCTAGCGTAGTTCGGAATTACTGGGCTTAAAGAGTTCGTAGGTGGTTGAAAAAGTTGGTGGTGAAATCCCAGAGCTTAACTCTGGAACTGCCATCAAAACTTTTCAGCTAGAGTTTGATAGAGGAAAGCAGAATTTCTAGTGTAGAGGTGAAATTCGTAGATATTAGAAAGAATACCAATTGCGAAGGCAGCTTTCTGGATCATTACTGACACTGAGGAACGAAAGCATGGGTAGCGAAGAGGATTAGATACCCTCGTAGTCCATGCCGTAAACGATGTGTGTTAGACGTTGGAAATTTATTTTCAGTGTCGCAGCGAAAGCGATAAACACACCGCCTGGGGAGTACGACCGCAAGGTTAAAACTCAAATGAATTGACGGGGACCCGCACAAGTAGTGGAGCATGTGGTTTAATTCGAAGATACGCGCAGAACCTTACCAACACTTGACATGTTCGTCGCGACTTTAAGAGATTAAAGTTTTCGGTTCGGCCGGACGAAACACAGGTGCTGCATGGCTGTCGTCAGCTCGTGTCGTGAGATGTTGGGTTAAGTCCCGCAACGAGCGCAACCCTCACTTTTAGTTGCCATCATTAAGTTGGGCACTCTGAAAGAACTGCCAGTGATAAGCTGGAGGAAGGTGGGGATGACGTCAAGTCCTCATGGCCCTTACGTGTTGGGCTACACACGTGCTACAATGGTATTTACAAAAGGAAGCAAAACGGCGACGTTTAGCAAATCCTAAAAAGATACCTCAGTTCGGATTGCACTCTGCAACTCGAGTGCATGAAGCTGGAATTACTAGTAATCGTGGATCAGCGTGCCACGGTGAATGCGTTCCCGGGTCTTGTACACACCGCCCGTCACACCATGGGAGTTGGTTCTACCTTAAGGCAAGGTTTAATACCCTTGACCACGGTATAGTCAGCGACTGGGGTGAAGTCGTAACAAGGTAGCCGTAGGGGAACCTGCGGCTGGATTACCTCCTTTCTAAGGATGAATGAAATTTTATTTCATTCTAAATAATATACAGGCTAATGTTGACCGTCCTCATTTCTCTTCTTGAATTAGTGTTTCTCTTGCATAGGGGCCGGTAGCTCAGTTGGTTAGAGCACACCCTTGATAAGGGTGGGGTCGAAAGTTCGAGTCTTTCTCGGCCCACCAATTTTCTAAACTGGGGGATTAGCTCAGCTGGGAGAGCGCCTGATTTGCATTCAGGAGGTCAGCGGTTCGATCCCGCTATCCTCCACCAGAAACACTTAGCTATAAAATTTAGTGAATATTTAATAATTAATATCAATATCTATATCCGAACATTAAAAAAGTTATTTAATAATGTTCAAAATAAAAATTTGATTCAACACAGAATTTTTTTCTGTGCATAAATCAAGCGTTTAAGGGCGTGTGGCGGATGCCTAGGCACTGAAAGACTATGAAGGACGTGATATACTGCGATAAGTTTCGGGGAGCTGTATGTAAGTTTTGATCCGAAAATTTCCGAATGGGGAAACCCACCACTTTATGTGGTACTTTAAATTTAATTCATAGATTTAAAGAGATAACCTGGAGAACTGAAACATCTAAGTAACCAGAGGAAAAGAAATCAATTGAGATTCCGTTAGTAGTGGCGAGCGAAAGCGGATTAGGCCAGTAGTTTTATTGAAAAAATTTGAATAGTTTGGAAAAACTAACCACAGAGGGTGATAGTCCCGTATGAGTAATGTTTAATAAAATTCAAGAGTAAAGCGGGACACGTGAAATCTTGCTCGAATATAGGGGGACCACCCTCTAAGCCTAAATACTCTTCAGTGACCGATAGTGAACTAGTACCGTGAGGGAAAGGTGAAAAGAACCCCTATTAGGGGAGTGAAATAGAACCTGAAACCGCATGCCTACAATCAGTCGAAGCTCTTTTTAGAGTGACGGCGTACCTTTTGTATAATGGGTCAGTGACTTAATTTATTAAGCAAGCTTAAGCCATCTAGGTGTAGGCGTAGCGAAAGCAAGTCTTAATAGGGCGTCCAGTTTAATGAATTAGACCCGAAAACGAATGAGCTTACCATGAGCAGGTTGAAAGTAAGGTAAC
>CACBCU010000003.1:20000-87195 GCA_902537895.1 uncultured Pelagibacteraceae bacterium
TCAAGAAGACTTAGATCTTTTTGAAAAACATTTTATTGAGGCAATTGGAGAAAAAAAATTCCAAAAAATATTGCTAATTAATCCCCCCGATGGAGATAAAGCAATGTTTAATCTTCAAACAGCTAAACTTAAAAGATATCCAAATTATCCTCCATATGGACTAGGAATTATAAGCAATCAGCTTGAAAAAAGAGGATATGATGTCCAAATTTTAAATCTTAACGATCACTTATTGACAAAAGCAAATGAATTAGAAGATTTTGATTATGATAATATCGTTTTTGATCACTTAGATGGAATTATAAATGAATTTAATCCCGATTTAGTTGGTTTAACTTGTATGTTTACCATGACACACAAGTCATTAAAAAATATAATAGATCATATTGCAAATGGATATAAAATTCCAATAGCAGTTGGTGGAGTTCATATAACTAATTCAATACAATCAGATTTGACAAGAGAAAAATTTATAGAGGATCTTTCAAATGTTAATTTCTTTTTTTTGTTTGAGTCAGAAATTGCATTTGCAGATTTTATAAATACAATAAATCATCCTAAAGGTAATTTAAGTCATTTAAGACAATTAGTATTTAGAGGAAATAACAATACTATTTTTGAAATTGATGATAGAGTAGTTCCAACTGGCGAAGATTTGAATCTATCTCCTAATCATTCTAAAATGCCAGCAGAAAATTTTGGTAAATATGGAAAAATTGGAAGTTTTGCATATTTAAAAGGTCCAGACGCAAGGTTTTCTACAGTATTGAGTAATAGAGGCTGCAGAGCAAGTTGTACATTTTGCAGTGTAAGAAATTTTAATGGAAAAAAAGTTAGATCACGTTCAGTTCAATCTGTAATTGATGAACTTCTATATTTGCGTCATGAGCAACAGGTTGATCACATTATGTTTTTAGATGACGATTTGTTGTATGATAAAAAGAGGGCTATAGAATTATTCAGTGAAATGGATAAGCAGAAGGTGAATATTACTTGGGATGCCTCTAACGGCCTTATATGCTCAGCGATAACTGAGGAGGTAGTTGATGCTGCTTATCGTGGTGGATGTATTGGTGTTTATTTAGGGATGGAGTCGGGAAATCCACAAATACTAAGACAAATTAGAAAACCAGGAACTGTAAAAAATTTTTTAAATGCTGCTGAAATTTTAAAAAAGTATCCAGAAATTAACACGCGAGTGCTTTTAATGATTGGTTTTCCAAACGAAACTTTCTCAAATATTTATGACACTGTCAAAGTTAGTTTAGAGATGGATTTAGACTGGTATCAAGTTTCGCCATTGCAACCTCTTCCAAATACCCCAATTTTTGACCAAATGTCAAGTGATGGACTTATTTCAGAACAAAATACTTCTGAAGTAAAATATATTGGTGGAAGCTATGGAGGTAACAGAAAAGCAGCTGAAAAAGATAACAATAAAGAGGCATTATTGGGAAATTTTATGGATGTATTTAACGCAAACCCAAACAATGTGCCATCCAAAGATCAAATAAGAGATGTCTGGTCATACATGAATTACACTTTAAATTATGAGAGAATTAAAAGAATCTCTAATCCTATTAAATTGCAACAGGCTCAAAGATATTTGGATTATATAGCAAACGTAGTAGCCCCAAATGATGCAATTGTTTGGTATTATTTAAATTATTTAGAAAATAAATTAAAGCTTAATAATACTTTATCTAAAAAGAAAATTTCTGACATAATCTCCTCAAACCCAAATTGGAAAACTAAGTTATCAGAGTTGAGTTTAAATATTTAGTTAATGATAACTTTTATATGTCCGAGTATTAGACCAAAATATTGGGATTATATTTATAAATCTATTCATCATAATAGAATTAAATATGAAATTTTATTCATAGGTCCAAAAAAAAATTTAGGTTATAAGCAAACGGAAAACTGTAAATATATTAAATCATATGTCAAACCAAGTCAGTGCTTTCAAATTGGAGCTGCCAATAGTAAGTATAATTTAATTTGCTTATTATCTGATGATATAAAATTTTCTAAAAAAAATATTCTTAATGAAATAAAAAAAAATAAAAGATTAATAAAAAAAAAAATATTATTATCTCTTAAATTAAAATCATATGGAGTCAAAACTTGGTTACCATCAAAAGAGTATAATTATATGCCTCTTCCAGTAGCACCAATTATAGAAAAAAAATTATTTTTTAAAGTTGGTGGAATTGATAAAGGTTTTTTAGCTACATTTCATGATTTAGATCTTTATTTAAGAATTTTATCAAAGGGATATAAAATTAAGTATTTAGATATTATCATAGAAGAAAGAAATAGAGATCATATTGAACCATCACTGTATCATCGAAATTCTGGTGTCGACAAAAAATACTTTCAAAGATTATGGTTTAGAAAAGGAAAATTTAATTTGAAGAGAGTTAAAAAAGTTAAAAGGTTTAAACAAAAAAACTTAGTAAATATTACTCAACCTCCGTATGGTAAATGGAAAAATACTGGAGATTTTATTAATAGTCTGAAGTATAATTATTTTTATTTTATTTTTGATAAATTTTTAAGATTAGAGTTTAATTTTATTTATAATGTCTATTTAAAACTAAAACATTTAATTGTTGTAAGACATTTAGCTACTATATTAAAAAAAATAAGATCTTCTTAAAAATTAGAAAATTTTTTCTAATGATTTCTTATCAATTTTTAGTTTAAATAGAATTTTTTCTCTATTATCACTGTAGATAAAATATTGTTTGTCCTTGATACATAATGTTTTTATCTTTGCTTTTATTTTTTTCTTACTAAATATGTTTAATATTATAGGCAAGATACCTCCATATTCTGTATTCTCATCATAGATAACTATTTCATCATAATTAATACAAATATCGATAAATTTTTTATAATTAAAATTTTTTAATCTGAACAAGTTTAATACATCGATCTTTTTTTTATCAGATACCTCATTAGCAATTTTACAAAAATACCCAGTGGTAATAATTACTTTTTTTGATGTTTTATATTTTTTTGTAAATTGAAAGCCTTGATTCAGATTATAAATTATATTTGAATTATAATTTTGGACACCTTTTTCTAATCTCACATAGACAGGCCCTTTAATTTTAAATAAATTTTTAGATACAATATTAGCCAAGTTATTATCTGAAATGTTTATTATTTCAAATTCAGGAATTAAATTAAATAATTGAATATCTTGTATTCCATGATGAGTGGGACCGTCATTTGAAAAAGAAAAACCAGGACCCACTCCAATAATTTTACAATTTGCATTATGACTTGCGATATTAAACTTTAATTGTTCATAACACCTGAATGTCAAAAAAGTACAGAAACCATAAACTAAGGTTTTTTTGTTATTAGCACCTAAACCTGCAGCCATATTAACTAAGTTTTGTTCTGCAACTCCCGCATCAATAAATCTCTCATTTGTTTTTATTGATTGAAGACTATAAACATCAGCATCATTAGTAAGAATGTACATTGTTTTATCTTTTAAAAATTGATTCTTTATATTTTCAAAAAAAATGTCTCTGATATCTTTTTTCATATTTTAGTTTTGTAGATTTTTTAATACTTGAGTAATTAATCTTTTATCGGGTTGGCCATGACTATATTGTAAGCTATTTTCGAATTCCGGAATTCCATTCCCTTTGATAGTATTAAAAATAGCTAATGATGATTTACTTTTATCAATAATTTTTAAGTATTTAAAAATATTAATTAAATTATGGCCATTTCCTCTAAAAATATTCAAATTTAGTTGATTCAATACTTTTTTATCCAAAACTTCTTTTTTTTCTATAAAGCTACTCGCCGATAATTTATTTCTATCAATGATGATATGAACATTCTTAATTTTTTTTTCAGAAATAAAAAATAATCCCTCCCAAACAGATCCTTCATCAATTTCCGCATCTCCAACGATAGTAATAATTTTTTTTTTGGGATTTGCTATAGCCATTCCTATTGAGACACCTATTGAGTGACCTAAAGAACCAGTGCTCCAATCAACATATTTGCAATTGTAGGTGTCTAATTGGCCCCCGAATTTATTATTTTTAATTTGACTAAAATATTCTTTTTCACTTAATAAATTGAGATCCATTAATATTGTATAAAATATACCTAATGCGTGTCCTTTACTTAAAATTAGCTTATTTCTTATCTTTGATGTTTTGGTTAAATCAATTTTATTGCTATAGATCAAGCACACAATTATATCCAATACTGATAAGCTTCCACCTATATGATATTTTACTCCTTTGCTAATGAGCTTTAAAAAGTTATATCTTATTTCTTTAATTTTTTTTTTTAATTTAAGTATCTTTTTAGAATTCTTTACCATAAATTTTTTGATTAGGATCTGTTACAACTTCTATTAAGTATGGTTGATTATTAGAAAGAATTTTTTTTAATTTTGAATTAATTTCTTTTTCTTTATTTATAATTTCATATTTTAAATCAAAGGCTTTAGCTATTTGATGAAAATTTAAAGTACCCACACCAGTTAAATCTTCTGTATCAAGCCTATTACCAGCAAAGAAATTATCTTGCCATTTCTTCATCGAAACATAACCACCATTATTGATTACAAATGTTTTAATATTAAGTTTATAATGTGAAATTGTTTTAAGTTCTTGTATATTAAGTTCTATTGATCCATCCCCTGTCACTGAGAGAACTTGACCATTCTTATCACTAACAGCTGCTCCAATCGACAAAGGCAAAGATAGCCCCATCGCTGCATTAGCTCCTGAAGATATTTCTTTGCCACCATTATTGAAATGCCAAGCTTGTCCACCAATATAGTAATTTGATCCTGCATCTGTAACTAGAGTGTGTTTTTTTGTACATTTATTTCCCAGTAGATACATAAACCTATAAAGGTCTATTGGATTCCTTTTACTATAAAGATTTGGAATAACGTCTTTAGATTTCTGGATATTACAAAATTTTAACCAATCATTAAAGTTTGGGAATTTTGTTTTCGATGCTAATTCTAAAAACTTAGGTATAAATGATTCTAGATTAGCAATTACTTTTTGATTTATTACTTTAAGGTCTAAATTTAACTCATCTTTATCATTATTTATGGATACACAGTATGCGTTTTTTGCAAATGTTTTGGGATTTCCTAAGCAAAAAGTAGGAGAAAACCTATTGCCAAAAGAAATCAAAAGATCACAGTCATCTGTAATTTTTTTTGAGTGCGGAACTCCTTTTATTCCACATAAGCCAAGATTTTGTTTATGTGAATAAGGGAATAAGTCATTAGCAAACCTAGTTGTAATAAAAGGAATTTTTGTTTTTGATAGTAGCTTTTTAAAATTGTTAACTTGATTTGATTGCTTTAACCCATTTCCAATTGCGAATAGAGGTTTTTTTGAATTTTTAATTATTTCAATTATTTTGAGTATATCTTTATTATAATTTGCTGTTCTTTGTTTAGGAGGGTAATATTTCTTAAGTTTATTTGGACTCTTTATTTTAACTGACTGGATATCCAATGGTACTTCGATCCATACAGGGCCTGGCCTCCCAGAATTTGCCATATACAAAGCTTTTTGAACTAAGTACAAACATTTTTTAGGATCATCTATTTTAACTGCATATTTTGTTATTTTATCTAAGATTCTAGTTATACTAAATTCTGCTGTGCCAAGTGTTCTAATATTAAGACTTTTATAAGTATCAGCGCAAAATCTACTTTCTACTTGACCGCTTATTACAATTATTGGTGCACTATCTACAAATGCCTCTGCTAATCCAGGCAAAGCATTAGTTGCACCTGGACCTGCGGTTACACAGACTGCACCCATTTGATTTTTTGATTTTGCATATGCCTCAGCCATCATAGGTGCAGCAGCTTCATTCCTTGCTGCGTAATACTTTATACCAGTTTGTTCAATTGCATCGTTTAGATACATAGCACCATAGCCTGTAAGCATAAAAATATCTTTAATTGAATTTTTTTTTAATTCTAAAGCAATTATTTCAGCAACATTCATACAAATTAAATAGGTTCTATATCATTTTAAATTTTTTTAAAATACTATTTATGTAATAGTGCCTTGTATGATTGGCAGCACCAATTATAAAGAATAACATCTTTGCAAACTTATTATCAATAAATTTAAAATAATACTTGTTATTAAAAAGCCATTTCCCTAGATTTCCTTGAGGTTTATTTATAAGTTTTGGAGAATTGTCAAATTTTTCAATTTTTTTATTCCTAATTTTTGATAAGTATGGTTTTTTTTTATTTCTCAACCAAATTTTATCTAAGTTATTTCTATCATGACTCCAATAAGTAGGTAGTAGATTGTTTGATTTATTGTGTTTTTTATTTTCATCAACAAATATTTTTGAATAATAAAAACTTAATTTATATGATTGTCTTAATCTTAAATATAAATCTATATCTGATAAAACCGCAATAAATGTTTTATCATATCCTCCAACTTTAATTACATCTTCTTTTTTCATCATAGGCGCAATAGGCAAATTAGTAGTATTATCCCAAGGTAAATAGTTATAATCATATTTTTTTGAAGGAGTACCACTTATACTATATTTGCATGAAATTAGCTTTTTGGGATTTGATTTAGTTTTTTTATACAGATAATAAAGTGGATCATTATGACCTTTTAATAAACAATCATCTGCCATTTGTATTATATAATTACCAGTTGAATGAAGCAATCCTAATTGCAAACAGTGAGTGGGTTTAAGATATGACTCAATGAATTTAACTTTTTTTTTGAATTTTTTTGAATTAAAATTAAAAGGTCCAATAAAAATTATTTCATAATCTATATTTTTTGAAGATAAGTTCTTATAAATATTATTTAAGTTTTTTGGATTATTGGTAGGAATAATTACACTTATTTTATCATCGTTCATTTTTGATTATAAAAATCACCATTTTCTATAAATAAATACGAATAAGAGTTTTTATCCAAATAGGCTTTTTTAAATGCTGGAAAGATTTGTTTTGGAGAGTTTAAAAAAACGACTTTAACTTCTGTCAATATCTCTTTAAAAATTTTTGTGTAATCTTGGGTATGTTGTGGTCCGCCATCTAACGGTTTTTTTGAACCAATAGAGGTTCTGATTATTACTCTTGGTTTAATTTCGTTTCGAGACATTTTTCTAACTTTGTCTAAGTGATTTACGAACTGGTTGAAAGCAAGTATTAAAAAATCAAATCTTGGATAGCAAGTAATTGGAACAAATCCGTTCATTGCTAAACCCATAGACATCCCCATCTGTGCATCTTCAAATACTGGCATTTCCAATTTCTTTTTACTTGGCACTCCTATAAGAGTATTATAAATCGCATTACCTGAAAATTCTACTGATTGACCTAAAAATATTGTATTTGGTTTTTTAGCCAAATAGTTCATTGATCTGATTAGTTCCTTTTTATATTTCATGTTAACCTAAAATAAAATCCATCCACCTGTTCCATGATGTGGATACTTTCTTTTATACTTATAGTAAATTACATCTTTTGGTTTTTTACTTTTTTTTACCCACACTTTATTGGTAGGAGTATTTGTGCTTAAGCCATTATCTTCTATTACAAACTTCAATGGTAGTTTATGGTTTTTTGCATACTTGTAACACTCATGAAACATCCCTGTTTCAAAAGTCATATCTCCAATGAAAACCCAAACCTTATTAGATTTTTTTTTATTTTTTAGTTTGATGGATTTTGCAACACCTAGTGCTATAGGTATTATTCCCGCTACAATTGCAGAAGAGTAAAATTTATATTTAATATTATTTATTCCCATACTTCTTCCAGCAACAATCTCTTTTTTTAACCAGTCTTTAGGAATTCCTTTTAGAAGTGCATGATAATGATTTCTCCATGTTGAAAACACCCAATCATTTTTTTTAATCTTTTTAAAAATTTTTATCAATTGATTCTCATTATTTCCAGACAGATGTATTGGTGCTCTTATTTTTCCTGACTCATACACTTTCTTAATATCCAGCTCAAAATCGAGCAGTTCTTTTTTTGTAATCATTTATCTATCAAGAAAATTATTTTTTTTGACCTTTTGTCTCCAATAATTCAATAAGTCAAGCATTGTTTTTTCAAACTTTATTTTTGGTTTCCATCCTGTATGATTTTGAAATTTGGACGTATTTGGAACTTGTAGGTCTGCATCTATAGGTCTTAGTCTTTTTTTATCTGTTATAATTTTAATGTTTTTGAATTTGGAGATTGAAATTAAATAATCCAACATATCTCCAATTTTACATGTAAAATTCCCTCCTATGTTATAGGCTTGTCCAGGTTTGGGTTTTTTTGTCAAAAGTATATAATAAGCTCTAACGGCATCTCTGACATCAGCAAAAGTTCTTAATGAATCTAAATTTCCAACTTTAATTAAAGGCGGATTTTTTTTTGCTTCAATTAAAGCAATTTGTTTTGCAAAAGTAGACTCTGCGAAAACATCACCTCTACGCGGTCCAGTGTGTGTAAACATCCTAGTAACCATTACTTTCATATTATATGCTTCAAAAAAATACCTACCAATTAGATCAGTCCCTACTTTAGAAATAGCATAAGGAGAAGCTGGATGAAAATTGCAATTTTCATCAATTGGTATTTTATCTTTTGAAACTTTACCAAATATTTCAGATGAGGAACATACATGAATATAGGGTTTGTATTTAGATTTATTAATAGCGTTAAGAAGATTGTACGTACCTATTACATTTGTGTCTAAAGTTAAATTAGCCTCAGTAAAGCTTGTTTGAGGATAGCTTTGAGCTGCTAAGTGAAAAACATAGTCAGGCTTGGATTGATTGATACATTCAACTAGAGAACTATAATCATTTAAATCTCCATAGATAAAATTTACTCTTGATTTTTTTTTGTTAGCTTCATTAAGTAAGTGTTCTATGTTTTCAAGAGGACTTCTCCATCTTGCTAGACCATAAATTTTCCACTTCGTATTTTTTAATAAATAATCAGTTAAATGTGAACCAACCATTCCAGTAATTCCAGTAATAAGTGCAGATTTCATAAAAAGTATTTTTTTATACTATAAAAAATATCAAATTATAAGTATATAGTGAAAAATAATGAGAATTAATTCAAAAGTGCTGTCCACTATATTTCGTACTAATAAAAATGAAATTAATAAATTTTGCTCACATTTATTAAAAAAAAAATTAAATTTTTCTTACATTAAAGGTTTAGAGAGAGACAAAGTTTTAATAAAAATTTTAAAAAGAATTACATCTGATCAACAGATTATAGCCGGAAAAGGAAGAACAAAAAAATGGCAAGATGGGTGGAGAGAAGCTTTAACCTTATATAAAAAATCTAATTCTTTGACACCTAAGTTTTATACTGCAAGAGAAAACAAATATTTTAGACTTAATGGAGAACTAATAAAAAGTAAAAATTCTAATTTCGAGGTAGGTATGGTAAATTTATTTAGAAATTGGTACTTCAAAAAATATTTTGAAAATATTGAAGATATTTATGAATTTGGAGCTGGCACAGGTCATAATATGGTTGAGTTATCAAAAATTTATCCAGACAAAAATTTATATGCTTCTGATTTTGTACCTACCTCAGTCAATTTATTAAAATTGGTCTCAAAAAAAAAAAAAATGAAAATGAAATGTTTTCAATTTAATATGGTAAAACCAAACAAGAGATTAAAAATTAAAGAGGGGTCTGCTATATATACTTCAGGTGCTTTAGAACAATTGTCAGGTAAAATTTATGATTTTATAAATTTTACTTTGTCAAAAAAACCAAATATAGTTATTCATGTTGAACCAGCACCTCAGTTTTATAATACAAAAAAACTTGCAGATTTTACTGCAGATTTTTTTCAGAGAAAGAGAGGATATACTGATAATTTATTAGATTACCTAACATTGCTAGAGAGTAAAAAAAAAATTAAGATTATAAAAAAAATGAAGAGTCCATTTGGCAGTTTAATGATTGAGGGCTACAATTTTATAGCATGGAGACCAAAGTAAATTGAATTTTAATTTAAAAAAAAAAAATGTTTTTATATCAGGTGGGTCGCACGGGATAGGACTTGCTTGTGCAAAACTTTTTGCAGAATATGGTGCAAATATAATTACTTTTTCTAGAGATAAAAAAAAAATTAAGAACGCAAAAAAAATACTTTCAAATTATAAAGTAAGAAATTTAGTAGAAGAAGGTGATATTTTGGATCCACTTTTTCCTCAACATTTTGCAAAAAAAACCCTTAAACAATTTAAAAAAATTGATATTTTGATCCACAATGTTGGTGGCGGTGGAAGGTGGGGAAATGAAGATTTATTCAAAACTAATGATAAAGTATGGGATGAGGTTTATGAAAAAAATAATAGAGGGGTAATTATTTTTTCAAAATATTTTTTACCCTCTATGGTAAAAAATAATTGGGGAAGAGTAATTGCAATCGGATCAATATGTGGAATAGAAGCAAGAAAAGAAGATAGAATTTGGTTTAATGCTGCAAAATCTGCTCAACACGCAATAATTAAATCTTTCTCACACAAGCATGCATTTACAAAAAAAAATATAACTTTTAACTCTATATCCCCAGGCCCGATATTAATTAGAAACACAGGATGGGATTTTGAAAAAAAAAAAAATCCGAAAAAATTTAAAAATTTTATTAACTCTAATATTCCAGTTAACATGATTGGAGTACCAGAAGATGTAGCAAAATTGTGTTTGTTTTTAGCATCTAATAATTCTAATTATATTAATGGTAGCAACATTGTAATTGATGGAGGTGTCACCAATGCAATTTAGAGATACTGAAATTGACAGGTAAAATACTTAACTTTTTGCCTTTAAAATAAAATTAAATGACCCAAGTTCTTAAAAATAATCAGGTTGTATTATCTTTGCTAATGCCCGTACATAATGGTGAAAAATATTTACAAGAAACTCTTGAATGCATCTCTAGACAAACATTTAAAAATTTTGAATTAATAATCCTAGATAATCAATCGAATGATAATTCTCAAAAAATAATAAAATTTTTCCAAAAAAATGATAACAGAGTAAGATATATTCTTGATACCAAAAAAAGAAATGGAAATGATTGCTGGTATGAATTAATTAAATACTCTAATGGAAAATATTTAATACCTTTAAATGATGATAATTATTTCAATGATAATTATTTTGAAATTCTAGTAAATAAAATACAAAAAAAAAATTTAGATATGGTTATTACTAATGGTTGTTACGTTGATGAGAATAAAAAATATAAGGGAAAATTTTACAAAAAAAAAATGCATTATTTTGGAAAACCAAATATGTTAAGAGTTATAAGATTTTTTTTAAAGGGTGATGTAATGCCATTGATGTTACCTTCAATTTATTTGTTAAAATCCTATGAAAAGCTACTTCCATTTATAAATCTAAGTTTATTTGAGAATGATGCAGATACGTTGTTTGGAGTTCAAATTTTGTCGAATTTTGAGATAGATACTCATAATGAGCAGTTATTTTTTTGTAGAGTATATTTAAAACATGAGAGATTTCACGATAACAATTTACCCAATAGTTTTTTTAATGTTTTTAAAGAAAAAGTTAAACATGATATTAATTTAATAAAATATTTAATTAAAGAAATATTTAAATCTAAATTAAGTATTGTTAGTAAACTTATTTTGATGATTTTATTCCCTCTATTAATGATTGTAAAAAGATTTAAAAATAATGTTTTAAAATATATTTCAATGTTTAAAAAATATATATGAGTGATCTAACTGTAGTTTTAATAAACAAAAATTCTGGTAAATATATAAAGCAAACCTGTTTAAGTGTGCTATCTCAAAATTTTGAAAATTTTAGAGTTTTTGTACTTGATAGTGGATCAACTGATGATTCATTGGAAAAAATCAAATCGTTAAAGAATGATAAAATTGAGACTTTTAATCTTAACAAAAATATTAATCACCACGAAGCATATTTGTATGGAATTAAAAATGTCAAAACAAAATATATAACTTTTACAACTTCGACTGATGGTTACATTGATAATGAGTGGTTTAGCACAGCTATATCTGAACTTGAGGCCGATGATAGACTTTCATTCGTATATGCAAATAGCCTTCAGAGAAAAAATAATGAAAGATTAAGTAATATAAACCAAGAATTTTATTTAAATTGTAAAATGCCTAGTCATGAAAATTTTTTACCTTTTTACTTGGCAACTAATTATCACATTAATGAATTAAATTGTGTTTGGTCTACAAAAGTAATCAATAACTTATTAGATACTCCGGCTGATGCCCTTCATTCTTTTGACCCTCAAAATTTAAATTTTGACTTATTTGAAACTTTAGAGTTTTTAGCAATCAAAAAGGGGTTTCTTGGTAAATTCATTGATACTATCGCTAATTATGGCCGGGAGCATGAAAAAAGTTTATCAGAAAAGTTTGGTAATATGAATAATATAGCTCAAACTAGAAAAAAAAAATTTGCAGATCAAAGAAAGTTTATTTTTAAAAACTTAAATAATATAACTTTTAAAGATAGAAACATAAAAGAAATTTCTTATATCAATAAGCCTTCTTTCATTAATTTTTATTTAACTTATATAGTTTACTTAATTTTTTTTCCTCAATTCAAAAAAGCAAAACCTTTTTACTCTTTGCATTTTCTTTTTAAGAAATTTTTTGATTTATCATATAGCAAATTTTGGATAGGTTTTTTAAATGTAATTGTTGAAAAATTAAAAAAAAACAAATTTTATACAAATAAATAAAATGAATATTATCCAAGCATATCAATTTTTTTTAAATAATCTCTCAAAAAATGAAAAAACAAAATTAATAGTCCTAACGATTTCATCTTTGTTTTTATCTATACTGGAGTTTTTTAGCATAATTTTAATTTATCCATTCATACTTAGTTTACAAAATTTGTCTGGTGATCAGATAATTCCTAATGATAAAATTGATGCAATCCGACTTTTTTTAAATTACGAATTAGATGATTTTGTAAAACTTTTGTTCATTTTAATAATTGTTTTTTTTATTTTATTTAATATTTTTAACTTAATTCTTCTCTATAACTTTTCGTACTTCTGGAGTAAAATAATCGGAAAATTTCAGTATCGTGTTTTTAAATACTATACGGAAATGGAATATTTAAATTTACTTAATATAAATAGTGCTTCAATTTTAAAAGATATAATCTTTGAAGTTAAAAGATTTATATCAATGTTTATCTCTCCAATTTCAACAATTTTAAATAAACTTTTTACAATAATCATTATGATTTTGGGAGTCACCTATATTGAGCCAAAAATTTCATTTATTATGTTCGGTCTCCTATTTATTTATTATATATCAATCTATAAAATTTTAAAAAAAGTTGCTAAAAAAAATTCTTTAGGATTATCTGATCAATTTCAAAAAGTAATAAAGAGTGTTGATGAAACAATTAATAACTTTATTTTTTTTAAAATTTCAAATCTAATAACAAAACAAAGTAAAAAACTATTTAATTTTTCTTCAACACTTAACAGATTAGAGGCAAAAAATGATATCATATCAATATTACCTAAACATTTATTAGAAATAGTTTTTTTTGTATTTGGAATTGTGTTAATTTTTTATTTATTTGATCAAAATATATTTTTTTTATATCTTGCAAAAATTGCACTTATTTTTATTGTATTTGTAAAAATTGCTCCGTCTTTTCAACTTGTCTATAGTTTGTTTATTTCAGTAAAAGGCCATTATTCTTCAGCAATCTCTTTAAAAAAACCTTTAGACTATAATTTTAATAATTATCATTTGGGTGATAATAAGAACGATGAAAAATTAAATAAAATTAATCATTTAGAAATAAAGAATCTTTCATTTAGGCATCAAAATTCTCAAAGTAATTTGTTTGAAAATTTTTCGTATAAATTTGAGAAAAATAAAATTTATGCAGTTAAAGGTGAGTCAGGCATTGGTAAGTCTACATTATTAAATATTATAGCAGGGTTAATTGACAATTATAAAGGTGATATTTTTTTTAATGGCTTAAACTTAAAGACAGTAGATAAAATTAAATGGTATAATAAAATTACAATTGTACCTCAGAATATATTTATTAATGAAGATACTTTATTGAATAATGTAATTTTAGATGAAGAAAGGCAAAAAATACCAGATGAGATTGATAAAGCAAACGCAGCAATTATTAAATCAGGGTTAACTAATTTTGTAGCAAATCTTGAGTATGGAACTAACACAATTATAAAAAATAATGCCAAACTAATTTCAGGAGGCGAAAAGCAAAGACTTGCAATTGCAAGAGCAATTTATAAAAATTCAGATATTCTTTTCTTTGATGAACCAGTTAACAATCTAGATGTTGAAAACATTAATAAATTTAAAAATTTAATTACTGAAATTAAAAAAGATAAAATTATTATAATAATTGCACATCAAAAAGAATTATATAGTTTTTGTGATGAAATAATTTATATAGGTGGAAAATGAATTATGGAAAAAAATAAATTATTATCTTTTTTTAGAAATAAAAAAGTAATTGTTACAGGTGGAACAGGTCTAATAGGAAGATCCGTTGTAAATAAATTGTGTGATTATGAAGCAAAAGTCACGATAATTTCTTTGGACAAAATTAATGTAGACGATAGAGCACAACATGTTTTTGGTGATTTAACGGATTTTAATTTTTGTAAAAAAGTTTCTAAAAATCAAGATTATGCACTTCATATGTCAGGTATTAAAGGTTCAGTAAAAGTGACGATTGAAAAGCCAGCAAGTTTTTTCGTACCTTTATTAATGATGAATACTAACTTCCTAGAAGCCTGTAGACAAAATCTCATAAAAAAACTAGTTTATACTAGTTCAATCGGCGCTTATTCTAGTAAAGAAATTTTCAAGGAGGAAGATTCAAGTTTTTCTGAACCACCTATGGATATGTTTCCTGGGTGGGCAAAACGTATAGCAGAGCTACAAATTCAAGCTTATAAAAAACAATATGATTTAAAAGATTATTATATTGTAAGACCCTGCAACGTTTATGGACCTGGTGACAATTTTGATCCTGAAAATGCAATGGTTATTCCAACATTAATGAATAGGATTTATAATAAAGAAAATCCAGTTGTAATTTGGGGTGATGGATCTTCAATCAGAGATTTTGCATATGCAGAAGATGTTGCCGATGGGGTAATTTTAACTTTAATAAATGGAACAGGTAACCAAGAGTTTCTAAATTTAGGAAGCGGAAAGGGATATACAATTAAACAATTAGTTGAAAATCTTTCAAAAGTACAAAAATTTAATTATGAATTTGACACTACTAAAAACTCCGGCTTTCCAAGAAGAATAATGAATATAGATAATGCAAAAAAAATTATTGGATACAACCCAAAAGTTGATTTGGAGGAGGGTCTTAAAAGAACTTGGAATTGGTACATTAACAATAAAAATGAAAATGATTTAAGACATAATTACTTTAAAAATGACAGTTAAAACTTATGATAATTGGATTTTGGAACAAACTACATTAGATGGAGTAGTAAAGATTATACCTACTGTTTTTAAAGATTTTCGAGGGGAATATATAGAGACTTATAATAAAGATTTTATGGTACAAAATAAAATAGATATAAATTTTTTACAAGACGATATCTCAGTTTCAAAAAAAAATGTATTAAGGGGCATTCATGGAAATCAAGACACATGGAAGTTAATCTCTTGTTTGCATGGATGCTTTCAGCTCATTGTAGTAAATAATGACAAAAGTTCTAAACAATATAAAAAATGGGAAAGTTTTGATCTGTCATCAGAAAATAGATTACAAGTTTTGGTACCACCAAAATTTGGTAACGGGCACTTGGTTATAACTGAAAAGGCGATTTTTCATTATAAACAAAATACTCAATACAATAGAGAGTCGCAATTTACTATTAAGTGGAACGACCCTGAATTTGGATTTAAATGGAAAATAAATAATCCTATTCTTTCAGACAGAGATAAATAAATATGCAAAAAATATTAGTCACTGGTGGCTCAGGATTTATTGGAACAAATTATTTAAAATCAATAGAGGGAAAATTTACCAAAATAAGATCTAATTATTTTCAAAATGATAATTTTTTAAAAGTGAATGGTGTAGACTATATTAAAGCTGATTTAGAAAATGTTTCAGATTGTAAAGAGTTATGTGAGGATATCGATATAGTAGTAATGTGTGCAGCAAATACCTCTGGAGCAGCAATTATAGAAAAAACCCCATTAGTCCACCTAACACCTAATATAAGAATGAATTTAAATATGCTTGAGGCAGCATATGAATGCGGTGTAAAGAAATTTGTTTTTATTAGTAGTAATACAGTCTATCCACATGTTGATTATGCTGTCAAAGAAGGTGACTCAAAATATTCTTTTTTTGAAAAATATCATGTAGTTGGATGGATGAAAAAATTTACTGAGGAGGTTTGTGAAATTTACTCCAAAAAAATCAAAAAAAAAATGACTACAATAGTGGTAAGGCCTGGTAATTTATATGGCCCCTATGATAAATTTGATATTGAGAAATCGAAAGTTATTGCCTCACTAATAAGAAAAGTTGTTGAAAAACAAAATCCAATAAATGTCTGGGGCGATGGTAAAGATTTTAAAGATTTTCTTTATATCGATGATTTTGTTGAAGGTTTGAATAAAGTTGTATTTGATATAAATAAATTTGAAGTGATTAATTTAGCATCTGGTAAAGGCATTACAATTAAAGAAATATTAAACTTAATTATAAAATTAGAAAAGGCAGAAAATTTAGAAGTAGTGTATGATAAATCAAAACCAACAATGATCCCAAAAAGATTAATTAATATTTCTAAAGCAAAGGAGTTATTAAATTTTAACCCAAAAACTGATATGGAAGATGGTTTACATAAAACTATAAAGTGGTTTAAGGAAAATATAGTTAAATAAAATGATAATTTCGAGGACACCTTTTAGAATATCCTTTTTTGGAGGCGGAACAGACTATCCAGAATGGTATAAACAAAATAAAGGTGCTGTAATCAGCACAACTATAGATAAATATTGTTATATTAATTTAAGGTCATTGCCACCATTTTTTGATTACAATTTTCGTTTGCGTTATTTTAAAAAAGAAGAACTTAAAAAAATTTCTGAAATAAAACATCCCTCAATTAGAGAGTGCTTAAAATTTATGAAATTTAATAACAATGAAAGATTGGAAATTGTTCATAGTGCTGATCTTCCAGCTTTATCAGGCTTAGGTTCTAGCTCAACATTTACGGTTTCTTTCTTACACTCCCTTCATACTTTAAAAAATGAAAATATTACAAAAAAACAGTTGGCTATGGAAGCAATTCATGTTGAGAGGAATTTAATTGGAGAAAAAGTTGGTTCTCAAGATCAAACAGCAGCTGCTTTTGGTGGTCTAAATCATATTGTATTTGAAAATAATGGGAACTTAAAAGTAAATAATATTTTCTTTTCCAAAGAGGATACAATCAAGTTAGAGGAAAATTCTATTCTATTATTCACTGGATTACAAAGGAAAGCAAATTTAATATCAAAAGATAAAGTGAAAAATATTAAAAGTCGTAAAAATATAAATAGTTTAAATGATATTTCAAAATTAACTGATCAAGCACTAGAGGAAATTTTTTTTAAAAAAAAAATAGATTTTAAAAAATTTGGTGAAGCTCTTAAAGAGCAGTGGGAATGTAAAAAAAAACTATCCGATAAGGTTTCTAATCATCAAATTAATCAGATTTTTTCTGAAGCATATCGCAATGGAGCTTATGGTGGTAAAATCTTAGGTGCAGGCGGTGGTGGCTTTATTTTATTTTTAGTGCCTAAAAACAAACAAAAAAAATTCCTTAAAACTTTTTATAAATTTTTGAAAGTTCCATTTAGAGTTGATAACACTGGTAGCCAAATAATTTATTATAGTAAAAATTAAATTTTTATGAGAGAAATATTAAAAGCAATATACTATATAATAAAACTTCCATATTTTTTTTTCCAGCTAATAATATTTTCTAAATTTAGTATAAAAAAATTGATGAGAATTAAAATTTTTCCAAAATTATTTGATAATAAAAAAAAAGAACCATTTGATGCTCATTATCTGTACCATACCTCGTGGGCTTCTAGAGTTTTATCTAAAATGAACCCCAAGATACACTTTGATTTTGCATCTGATTTAAGATTTGTAACAATGCTATCTTCGCACATAAAAATAGTTCAATATAATTTGTCAATACCCACTGTTAAACTGGATAACTTAGAATTTCGCACAACTAATTTAACAAAAATGGATAATATTAAGAGCAACTCCTTAAATTCTGCTAGTTGTATGCATGTTGTTGAGCATGTTGGTCTAGGCAGGTATGGTGATGATATTAATCCAGAAGGAGATAAAGACGCAATTAAAGAACTCATCAGAATTTTAGCTCCAGGAGCAAATTTATTATTTGTTGTTCCCGTAGGCAAACCTAGAATTTTTTTTAATGCACATAGAGTTTACTCTTATGAAGAAATTTTAAATTATTTTGTAAGTTTTAAACTAAAAGAATTTTCTTTAATTGAAGATGATAGTTTTGAGAAAGGTATAATAATTAATGCTGATCCTAACAAAGTAAAAAATAATAAATATGCTTGTGGATGTTTTTGGTTTGAAAAAAAATGATGAAATTATTTTTTAAAAAAACAACTCTATCGAGAATATGGTGCAGGCCATACACTTAATCCTTTAGAAAATTTAAAAAACCAAGTAAACTAATTTTTAAATTTCCAAACAAGTAAATTCATTCCATCGATTAATTGACTTCCAAAAGGGCTTTTTAACAATTTAATAATTTTAATTTTTTTTTGTTTTTTTAATTGGTAAATTTTCTCTAAAAAATTAGTACTATATTTTTTTTTCTCTAAAGCCATAATCGAAAGGTTATCTTCAAGATTATTAGTTTTAAAAAGTTGTGGCATCGGCTCAATATGAATACAAATTTTTGGTTTATTTAAAATTATAAAATTAAAAAAATTATCAATTTTTCCAGATAATTGCTCAATAGACCCACTAGTATAAACTGCAGAATTTTTTTTTAGAAAAATCTTTTTATTTTGTTTTTTCATATCAAATTGAAAACACTTCCAGTTGTAATTTTTGTAATCAGATATATTTTTGAGTAATTTTACACTATTTTTACTAAAGTCAGACGCAAAGATTTTTTTTTGAGGAAATATTTTCATAAGACTGACTAGATTATGTCCAGAACCAGCTCCAAATTCATAAATGTTTTCTATATTTTTTAAATATTTTCTAAAATACCAGTGTCTATAAATGTTAATCATTTCGTATTCGAAAGATTTTGCAGATTTAATGAATCTACCGTTTAATCTAAAATATAAATTTGATCTTTTAGAATAAAATTGTGGGATTAAATTTTTAATATTTTTTTTTTTCTTAAAATTATAATTAATATCTCCCCAGCCATTTTCCCAAATTTTTTTTCTACCTTTAGAAATTATGATTCTATTTTCGGCATTAATTTTTTTTAAAGTATCAACTATAGCTTTATCACGCTTTATTGAATCTAATTCAGAATAATAGATTTTTTTTTTTTTAATTAAATTTGAAGTAAAATTATCTATTTTTTTTTCTTCGAATAATTCTAATATTTTTTTTTTATTTATTATCATGGAATATACGTTTAAATTTATATAGAAAGTTTCTTAAATAAAAATAAATATTAATATTATAGAATATTTTTGAAGTAATAAAAAAATTATATAATTTATTATTATTTGACCATCTACCGGTGGGCTTTTCAGATTTAGTTAAAATTGTTTTTTTTTCAAAATTTTTGATAGGTTCATTTCTTTTTGTACTAAAATATTCTTTATTGTCTCTCTTGTATGTCCATAACTTAAGCATGAGCTTTCTATCAATTCTCATGTAATCTCTGCTCATTTTTCTATTGTCCTCTAAAATTTTATCTTCTGTTACTAAAACTGAGGAATTTACTACTTTATAACCATCATTTATCATTCTAAGAAAAAAATCAGCCTCCATTAAAGTACAAATAAATCTACTATCAAATCGTCCATATCTATACCACAATTCTTTTTTTAGTGGTGGTGACATTGGAAGCAATGCTGACTCATTTTCATTATTATTTATTTTGAAAGTTTGTTGTTTGGTTTGATCAACATTTCTAAACTTATAAGTTAAACCTAGTAAAATTCTGTCATTTTTATAAATTTCTAGCTCCTCATCTAATTTATCTAATGGGTTTTTAGTTCTAAATACAAGATCATCTCCAATGTTCATTATATATTCACCTTGAGCATTCTCATATAAAATCTCCCAACATTGTGCAGGTTTTACATTAGTTTCTATATACTTAAAGTTTTGTGGAAGTTTAAAGTTAGGTTTTCTGGGTCCAGCAAAAATTATTTCAAAATTAGTATTATTAGATTTTACAGACTGATAAATTTTTAACCAATTTTCAGTTCTTATTGCAGGAGAAACTAAAGAATACTTTATTTCAGGCATGTTTTATTAACTTACTGTAAAATAAGTTAATCTTGAATTATATTGCCATCTTTTTAGTGTTATATTTTGTAAACCTATAGTTTCTTTCAGTGCAAGTGTTTCACCAGGAGAAAGTTCATCGCATACTTCATCAAAAACAATAATACTCCCTTTAGTAATGTGTTTTTTTATTTTTTTTAAAATTTGAACTGTTGGTTTATAAATATCCATATCAAAAAAAACTAATGATAAAACAGTTTCAGGGTTTTCTTTTAAAAACTTTTCAAAAGTTAAATTAACATCACCTTTATAAATTTTTATTCTTTTATAATGTGGCAACGCACCAAAGTTTTCTTTAATATTTAGTATTTTATCTAACAATATTTCATAATTAGCTACTGTCTTAAAATCACCATGACTTAAATTTGAGTCTTTATTTGTAACACCTTTGAGACCCTTAAATGTATCAAAGGCAAATATTTTTCTTGTTCTATTAAATGGTTCATAAATGTCCCTTAGGCTTTGCAATAAAGCTGCTGTGCTTCCATACTGACAACCTAATTCTAATATATATCCAGGAACATCTAAAATTTTGTTGTATATAAAATTGAAGAATAGTATTCTTGACAGGTATTTAGGATCAAAAAAAAGAGCTAAATTGTCAAGTTTTCTTACTCCATCAATATCTGCACTTTTAAGAATTTTATAAAGTTCATGTTTGTTTTTTCTATAATCAGCTGAACCAAAAAAATCAAAAGCTGTTTTATTTTCTTTTTTATTTTTTTTTACATATTCAGAGGTCATAAAATTATACAATTAATTTTTTTCTTTAAATCATATAAAGCTTTACATCTTATCTTACCATCTAAAACTCTATAAAATCGACCCTTTTTTTTTAAAAGTATTGGTTTCAAGGCTGATTTATGAATTTTAATCTCGTTTTTTATCATTTCTAGTTCATCAAAATTAAAATTTATATTTTCTAATTTTACTTTATTATTATTTATCAAGTACCATATTTTATTAGGGTCCACTATTTCAATTTTTCTAATTTCTTTTTCTAAATTAAAAATTTCTTTTTTTAAAATTTTATTATCAATAAATTTATCTAATTTTTTTATTTTATTATATCTTTGCAGATTTTTTACTGAAATTATTGGAATTATATTTTTGTATAAAGAAAACAAGAGTGAAATATCTATAAAATCAATCTTATAACTTTTAGAAATTTTTTTTATTAGTTTTAGTGACTTATTATTAAAACTTTTATATTTGCTCCATCTAATTGGAGAATATCCAAAAACTTTGATATTGTTTTTTTTACAAAATGATAAAATTTTTTTTTGAAAATAAAAATTAAAAATATTTAATTCAATTTCAACTGCATTTAAATTTTTGTTAGAAAATTTATGAAATTTTTTTATTTCATCAAGTCTAGCATTTCCTAATCCTATATTTTTTAAACTTCTGTATTTTTTTAATTTGATTAAATTTTTTACTTTTTTTTTTGAGATAGCTTCATTCGGCCAATGAGTAATAAAAAAGTCAATTGTTTTATAGCCACATAATCTTTTATATTCGTCGAATTTTTTTTTTAGAGGAATTTTATCATCCTTTATAAAGTAAGAAGGTTTTGCAATTATATTGAATTTTAGATTAAGTTTTTTAATGATTCTTAATGATTTGCCATCATGGTATGTTCTAGCTGTATCTATAAGTCTTCCACCATCTAAATAAAACTTTCTAAAGACGTCTATTCGTTCTTTTAGATTTCCTTTTAATAAATCACCCGTACCTAAACATAATCTATTTACTATTGTTTGACTCATTTTTGATATTTAGTTTTAATGCAACTTCTATAAAAAAGATAAAGCTTAGATTCAATTACTGGTAATTTAAATATTTTTTTAAAAATAAAAAAATATATCTTATTTGAAATAAAAAAATAAAATTTATTATTTAATTTCCATCTACCTAAGTTACCCTGTGGTTTGTTTAATTTACTAAAATTATATCCTTGTACTTTATCTAGTCTGTTTTTTCGCATTTTTAAAAAAATTTTATCTCCAAAAATAGTAGTTGTTCCAATTAAATTTTTTTCAGTCCATAATTCATTCAAAAGTTTCCTATCTTTACTGTTATAATCTTGATTTAAAGAGTAGCTACTATAATTTTTTTCTTTAACTTGTATGTTGGAGAATAAAACCTTATATCCTTTTTTTAGTAATCTTAGATATAAATCTAAATCATAAAATGTTGCATTAAATCTTTTATCAAATATTTTGATTTTTCTTAGCAAATCTCTATTAAGTAAAGGACCAATAGGCAAATATGGAGATGCTTTTATTTCTGGATGAAATCTATATGAATTAAAGTCGTAATTTATCTCATTTAATAATCTAAGTGAAACAAGTTTTTTTTTATTTTTTTTTGCTAATTTTACCCACTTATCTAAAAAATTTTTTTGGCTAAAAAATAAATCATCAGGAAGAAAACTTACAAATTTTCCTTTAGATAATTTGAATGCCTCCAAGTGACATTGTGGAGGCTTATTGTAAGAATTGATTATTTTTAAGTTTTTTTCATTATAATTACTAAATGGTCCTGCTATTATAATTTCATATTTAATCCTATTATCCTTAAAATTATCAACTATATTTCGTATAGCAAATTTATTTTTTGAGGAAATTAATATAGATGCTTCTATATTACTCTTAGTTGGTTTCATTTTTGTTAAAACTTTTTACTTGTTATTGAGTCTTCTATTAATTCCATTAAAATATGACCAATACAAATATGAGCTTCTTGAATACGAGCTGTAGAATTTGATTTTATTATAATATTATTTTTAGATAATTTTTTTGCAGCACCACCATTTTTTCCTAGTAAAGATATTGTTTTAATCTTAAGCTGATTTGCTTTTTTGATCACTTTTAGGATATTTTTTGAATTTCCACTCGTTGAAATAGATATTAAAGTGTCATCTTTTTTACCTAATGCTTCAAGCATTCTTGCAAGATATACATCATAATTATAATCATTGCTACAAGCTGTCAAAGAAGTTGTGTCTAGGTTAAGTGAAATAGCAGCAATAGGTTTTCTATTTATCTTGGGTCTCAATCTTACAAGAAGTTCTGTAGCAAGATGATGTGCATCACTAGCTGATCCACCATTTCCACAAAAAATTAACTTACCTCCATTATTTAACGAATTTATACAGATTTTGGATGCATTAACTATTTGTGTTAAATTTTCTTTTAATATTCTTTTTTTTACATTGATGTTTTCTTTTAAATCTTTCTCAATTTTTCCAAATATTTTTTTTAATTTAAGTTCCATAATTATTTTTTTAATAGTGATTTATAATAGTTATATGTTTTTTTTAAACCTAAAACTAATTTAGTTTGTGGTCTCCATCCAGTTTTATTAATTCTTTTATTACAAAGCATCTTTAATTTCATGCCATCTGGTTTAGTTTTATCAAAAAAAATTTCACCTTCAAAGTTTACGATATCTTTAATTTTGTTCGCTAATTCCGCTATAGTAATTTGTTTTCCTGATCCAATATTGATATGGCCTAATCCATTAGTTAAACTGTTATATTTCTTTTTTGGTAATTCGTAAACTTTCAAAATAGCGTCAGCCAAATCATCAACATATAGAAAATCTCTAAAATTTTTTCCCGATCCCCATACCACTGTCAGTTTTTTTTTATTTATCTTTGCTTCATGAAATTTTCTAATTAAAGCAGGTATTACATGAGAATTCTTTAAATCAAAATTATCTCTTACACCATAAAGATTAGTTGGCATTAAACTTCTAAAGTCTTTTTTGTATTGAAAATTAATAGACTCACACAGTTTGATCCCTGCTATTTTTGCTATCGCATAAGGCTCATTAGTTGGTTCGAGATAACCAGATAGTAAATCTTCCTCTCTCATTGGTTGTCTTGATTTTTTAGGATAAATACACGACGAACCAAGAAAAATTAATTTTTTTACATTGCTTAGATGAGATCCATAAATAAGATTATTTTGAATTTGTAAATTTTCAAAAATAAAGTTTGTCTTAAATTTGTTATTTGCATATATACCTCCTGCTCTAGCAGCGCAGATTATTACAGAATGAAATTTATTTTTAGATAAATAGTCATAGACTTTATATTGATCTAATAGATCTAATTTATTTTTGTTAATTGTAATAATTTTATATTTTTTTTTATTAATAAATTTTCTTAAAACAGCATTGCCAACCATTCCATTATGACCAGCGATAAATATCTTTTTTTTACTCATATTTAATAATTCCTTAGTTGATATCTAAAAAAAATAATCTAAATGTTATAGTTATAATTTGTTAAAATGCTAAAAAAAAATTCTATATTAGTTTTGATACAAACTTATAACGATGGAGAATATCTTATAAAAGCCATTAAATCATTGCTTAGTCAAACATATAAAAAACTGGACATTTTAATATTAGATGACGGTTCAGATGAAAAGAATACTTTTATTTATCAAAAATTTATTAAGTCACAAAAAAGAATAAAATATATATATAAAAAAAATCAAGGGATAATTAGAAGTTCAATATTATTAATTAATATGGCAAAAAAATCACCTTATGATTTTTTTGCCAAAATGGATGGAGATGACATCTCTCATAAAAACAGGATTGAAAAACAATTAAATCTTCTTAAAAAAGGCTATGATTTAGTTGGGTGTAATTATGTAAGAATGAATTTTAAGGATAAGATTTTTGAAAAGAATTTATGTTCGAGAAATGAAGTGTCAAGATTTAATCAGTTAATGGTGGAGTCCATATTTGCGCATGGATCAATTTGCTTTAAACGTTCTTTGCTAGACAAAAATCTTCTTAAGTATAAATCAAGGTTTTCAAAATTACCTTTTCCAGAAGATTTCAACATGTATCACAATTTATTAGGCAAATGTAAGATTGGGGCAGTTGATGAAATATTATATAAATATAGAATACATAAAAAATCCTATTCAGAAAAAAATAAAAAAAAGTATCAAGAACAATTAGTAAAAATTTCAAAAAAGTATTTCAAAATAAATAAAAAAAAATTTTATAAAATTAATGAAAATTATTTTAGTAACGATTTTTTTGATCTAATTATTTTCTTTAAAATATTTTTTAGAAATAATTTATGGATTGATACCAGAATGTATAAAATTATTTTAAATAATTTAACATTTGTTAAATTAATTAAAATTTTTACTTATTATGTGTCAAGAAAATGGAAAAAATATATCAATGTTTAAAAATTATATTGATAAATCATTTTTGATATTTTTGATAATTTTTACATTTTTATCTTTTTTTTTATTCTTAGAAAATTATAATTTTTTAAATGATAAAAGTTCACTTTTATTCGATATTGACCCCAATCCATCCGTAGGAGATAGTTATAAATATTATCAGCAAGCCATAATCAATGATTTCAATTTTTTTGAACTAGCTTTGCAGTACTTAAATAATTTTTCGGTTAATTATGATCATTACCAAGGAGCCAGATTTTATCCAGTAAATGATCTGCAACATTTTTTTTATTATTCAATTTTTGGAAATAATTTCTTTGTTTATAGTTTATTTAATTATTTATTTTATGTTTTCTTAATTTATAAAATTTTTAATTTAATTCCTAAAGATAAAAAAAAAATTTATCTTTTTTTAAATTTAATAAATTTTTTAATTATTGGTAGTTTGTCATCTTTAAATAAAGAAATCATTTGTGTTTTTTCGTTTACGCTATTTTTAATATATTATTTAAACAAACAAAAAATTTTTTTAATTTTATCATTAGTGTTTGGAGTATTTTCAAGATATGAATATTTAATTATTCTAATACTAATAGTTATTATAAATTCTAGCCTCATCAAAAGTATGATCTCTTCAATAAGAGAAAAGTTTAAATTACATGAAAAATTTAAAAGATATAATTTTTTCATTTTTTTCTTTGTCTCATCATTATTTGGTTACTTCTCTATAGCTTTTTTAATTACAATTTTTAACCTTATTTTTAAAATTGATTTTATCAACTTAATAGATGGTGGAAGATATTCAGGAATAATTTATCAAAATATATTTTTTGATTTAATAAATTTTATAAAATATTACACTATAATTACAATATTTACCTTATTGGGAAAATTTTTTTTCTCAAAAAGCTATAAAGAAAATAATTATTTAATAATTATTTTGTCATTAATAATTTTAATGTTAAATGAAATTTTGCCTAATTACCCATGGTTTGTAGAACAAATTATTGATATTACTTATCAACAAACTGATAAAAGTATTGGTTTGACATTATTTTTATATGAAGAAGTAATGGATGGATTTTATTTTTTAATTTTTCCAATGAAAATCGCCTCATCACTTTTTGCTGGTGCTTTTCAAAAACCATTACTAGTATCTTATGAGTCAATTTTTAATTATTTTTCTCAAATTATTTTTTTTATTTTATCAATAAATATCTTTTACAATTTCTTTAAAAATAAATATTCAGAATATTTAATATTATTTTTTATAGGATCTGTTTTTTTAATAATTTTTTCTTTACCACCCATATCCCAACATCGTTACGTTTTCTTTTTGTATCAACTCTTTGTTTTGCTGGTTTGTTTAAATAAAACTAAATATAAAAGGATGAATTTTTAGTGAAAATATTAATCTGCGCTGAATCTTTTTATCCAGAAATAAATGGTGTCTCCACTGTTCTAACTAATTTAACAAGAGAATTGTCAAAAAAAAATATTTCTGTCAGTGTGGCAACTAAAAAAATTCCGAATCGAAAAAATTTGATTATAAAGAAAAAAAAAATAACTGTTCATGAATTTAATATTTCTGGAAATTTAGTTAAAGGATTTAAAGGTAATACAATTGAATACACAGAATTTTTAAAAAATTCAAAATTTGATATTTATTTTTTTTATGCAGCCCAACAGTGGAGCTTCGATTTAGCATTACCGATATTCAATAATTCAGATAAAAAGATATGTTTTGTCCCTTGCGGCTTTTCAAGATTAAATAATTTTTTTTATAAAGATTATTTCAGAAATATTTTTAACGAAATAAAAAATCTCAATTCAGTAATTTTTCATTCTAAAAATTATCAGGATTATACTGCTTGTAAAAAAAATAACGTGAAAAATTTATCTATAATTTCAAATGGAGCAAATACTTATAAGGTTTTTAATAAAAATAGATCTAATAGTATTTTAATAGTTTCTGAAATTAAGTTTAACAAAGGTTTAGAAAGATCATTATGTGCTCTTTTAATTTCAAGAGTAAGGAATGTTCAACTTAATATTTATAGTCAAAAAAAACCTAGTTCATTTAATTTATATTTTTTGCTTATCAAATTTTTAATTTTTTTACTAAAAAATAAAGGAATTAAAACTAATTTAAAATATGGTTTTAGAGAAAACCATATTGAAAAAGTGCGATCTAAATCAAGAATTTTTTTATTTGGATCTAGATTAGAATGTTCACCATTAGTTTTGTATGAGTCGGCATCCTCTGGCTTGCCATTCATATCTTTTAAGGCTGGCAATTCATTAGAAATTGCAAAAAAAACAGGTGCAGGAATAATTGTTAATAATATTAGAGAAATGGCCAAAGTTATAAATAAACTTTTTCTTGATAAAAGACTAAATATGAAACTTTCAAGTAATGGAATAAAAAATTCATCAAAGTTTTCATGGAAAAAAATTGCAATGTCCTATTTAAAAGTTTTTAGATCAATATGAGAATTTTTTTTTCAAGTTATAAATATGATTATGGAAAGAATGAATGGGGATATTCTTTCGAATACCTAAATTTTTATAAAACTTTAACAAATATGAAAAATATTAATAAAGTTTTCTTTTATCCAATGGATAAATACGAACTTTATGGAAAACAAAGGTTTAATGACAAAGCATTTAGTATAATCTCTAAAAGTAAATTCGACATATGTTTTTTTTTCATGTTTAAAAATGAATTTTCAGACGAAATTTTAGAAAAAATTAAAAATGAAATTAACACTCAATCCATAGCATGGATGTCTGATGATCATTGGAGATTTGACAATTATAGTAAACATAAAGCTCATTTATTTAATTGGGTTGTAACTACTGATAAAAATTCAATCAACAAATATAAAAAGATTGGTTTTAAGAATTTAATTCTATCCCAGTGGGGATTCAATCAATTCGAGTACAAACCTAAATTTAATAATTATAAAAATTATGAGACATCATTTATAGGACAGCCACATTCTAACAGGAAAAAATATATAAATAGACTTAACAAAAATAAAATTAGCGTTTATTGCAGAGGTCAGGGTTGGAAAAGGGGAAGAGTCGAATTTGATGAAATGGTTGATATATTCGCTAATTCCAAAATAAATATCAATTTTAGTTCGTCTTCAAATATTTTCAATTTAAGAAATATTATAAAAATTTTTCTAAAAAAAAATGGTTCTAAATTTGAATTAAATTCGTTTAAAGAAATATTTTTAAATAGCAGAATTCTTTTTCAAAAAAAAACATATCAAATTAAAGGAAGAATTTTTGAAATTACCGGTTGTGGTGGTTTTTTACTTACAGAAAAAGCTGATTATCTTGAAAATTATTTTAAAATTGGCAACGAAATAGAAACGTTTGAAGATTACTCAGAGTTAAAAGATAAAATAGAGTATTATCTGAAAAATGAAAATTTAAGAAAACAAATTGCAAAAAATGGACAAATAAGGGTTTTAAAAGATCACACTTACATCAGAAGACTAAACGAAATATTTAATTTAATTAAATTAAAAAGCAAAAATTAAATGAGCAAAATTAAGATAGGTTTATTGGTAGATGATTTAAATCTTACAGAAATAAACGCTGATTTAATTTATTGGATGAGGAAGAATCAAGATGTTGTCATTGATCTTTTGATTATAAATGATTTAAATAAAGGTTTTATATCTAAACTTATATCTCTTTATAAAAAATATTCCTTAATAAGAATTTTGGAAATAATTCTATTTAAACTGATTTTTAATTTTGAAAAATTGGTATATTTTCTTTTTTTAACCAAATATAAATTTGATAGATTTGATTTATCAGAATTAGATATAAAAAAAATTATTACAACCCCAGAGTTCTCGAATAAGGGTTTTGATTTTTATTACCCCAGTGAAGTTATCAAAGAAATTAAAGAACATAATCTAGATTTTATAATTCGTATGGGCTCAGGTATAATTAAGGGAGATATTTTAAATTCTACTAAATATGGAATTTTATCATTTCATCATGCTGATAACGATATAAATAGAGGAGGCCCAGCAGGGTTTTGGGAGGTATACCTGAAACAATCAGAGACAGGTTTTATAATTCAAAAATTAAATGAAGTTTTAGATGGTGGCCAGGTTTTAAAAAAAGGATTTTTTCAAACAAAACCTTTTTTTTATTTAAATCAAATTTACTTATATAAAAAAAGTAATTTTTATTTTAAGAAACTTATAGAATATATAATTCAAAATAATTCTTTACCTGTTTCACTGCCATCAAAAATTTATAAGGGTAAAATTTATAAATCACCTAATCTATTAGAAATATTTAAATACATAAAAAATACATATTTTTTTATAATCAAAAAAATCTTAAAAAAAATTTTCTTTGAAAAAGACATTTGGTACATTGCATACCAAAAAAAAAATTTTAAACAATTTAATCAATATAATTTGAGATATATTAAAAATAGACCAAATTGCTATAATGCAGATCCTTTTTTGTATAAATATAAAAATGATAATTATTTATTTGTTGAAAATTATGATTTTAAAAAAAAAAGAGGAAATATATCATCTTACATTTTCAAAAATAATGAATATATTTTTTTGGGTGATGTATTGTGTGAAGATTTTCATCTATCTTTTCCATATATTTTTACTTTTGGAAATAAAATTTATATGTGTCCCGAAACACATCAGAAAAAAGAAATAAGATTGTACGAATCTATAAATTTCCCCCTAACCTGGAAATATAAAAAAACTTTAATGTATGATGTTGATGCTGCAGATACAATGATATTTAAGTACAATGATATATGGTGGTTATTTACTAATATAGATTATTCAAACATTAATGATCATAGTTCAGAATTATCAATATTTTATTCCTTAGATGGGCCTATTAGTTCTAATTGGAAAAGTCATAAATCTAACCCAATAATAGTTGACTGTAAAAAAGCTAGAAACGCAGGAATTATTTTTAGTAATGAAAAAATTTATAGAGTAAATCAAAAACCTGGATTTAATCTTTATGGCAAAGAATTTGAAATAAATTTAATTGAAAAATTAGATAAAGATGATTTTTATGAAAAAACTATGTTTAAAATTAAACCTGATTTTTTCAAAAAGATTGTTGGAACACATCATATGAGCTCAAATGATGAATATACTGTGATCGACTGTTGTAAAAAAAATTTATTTAATATTGATATGGGTCTCAAAACTAAAGGTAATCAAAGTAATTGATTCAATAATTAATAAGTTTATATATTTATTATGAAAAAAAAAATAGCTTTGATATTTGGAATAACAGGGCAAGATGGATCGTTGCTTGCTAGATTTTTATTAAAAAAAAATTATTTAGTCCATGGAGTTAAAAGAAGAAGCTCATCTTTTAATACTTCTAGGATAGATGATCTATATGATGCTTATTATAAGAAAAATAAAAACTTTAAATTACATTATGGTGACGTAACAGATTCACTTAATATTATAACTTTAATCAAAAAAATTAAACCACATGAAATCTATAACTTAGCTGCTCAAAGCCATGTTAAAGTTAGCTTTGAAACGCCAGAATATACGGCAAACGCGGACGCGTTAGGGTGTTTAAGAATTTTAGAAGCTATAAGAATTTTAAATTATCAAAAAACAACAAAACTTTATCAAGCCTCAACGTCAGAAATGTTTGGTGATGCGAAAGCGCCTCAAGATGAAAATACTCCTTTTAAACCAAATAGTCCTTATGCGGTTGCAAAACTTTATGCCTATTGGATTGTTAAATCTTATAGAACTGCATATGGAATCTTTTCTTGTAATGGAGTGTTATTTAATCATGAAAGTTATGCAAGAGGTGAAACATTTGTTACTAAAAAAATTATACAGGCTGCAATTAAGATTAAAAATAAAAAACAGAATATTTTGTACTTAGGAAATCTAAATTCAATACGTGATTGGGGAGATGCACGTGATTATGTTGAGTCAATGTGGAAAATTTTGCAACAAAAAAAACCTGACGATTATTTAATATCAACTGGTAAGGGCTATACTGTTAAAAATTTTGTGAATAAAGTTTTTAAAAAAATTGGTATTAATTTAATTTGGAAAGGCAAAGGATTAAAAGAAGTTGGTATAAATAAAAGTAATAATAAAATTATTATAAAAATTGATAAAGAGTATTTTAGACCTAATGAAGTTAATATTTTAATTGGTAATTCAAAGAAATCTCAAAAAAAATTAAATTGGAAGCCCAAAATACCTTTTGATAAAATGATAGAGGATATGATTTTATTTGAAGAAAAAAACACTTAGTTTTCGTATCGTCAATGTATGAAAAATTCTCAGTAATTTTACCCATTTATTGGAAAAATGAATTTAGTAGTTTTCAAAATACTTTCCAAAGTATTTTAAATCAAACACATAAACCTAGCGAAATTATTATCGTTTTCGATGGAAAAGTGGAAAAAAGAATTGAAGATTATATAAAAAAAAAGAAAAAAAAAATTAATATAAAAGAAATTAAAAATGTTAAAAATTTAGGTCTAGGTAAATCATTAAATAAAGCTGTAAAAATTTGCTCATTCAATTTAATTGCGAGAACCGATTGTGATGATTTAAATTATAAAAATAGATTTAAAAAACAATTATCTTATATGAAATTACATAACCTTGATGTATGTGGCTCAAACACTCTCGAATTTTCATCTGTAAGCTTAAATTCAATGGTAAAAAAAAATCCTTTAATGCATGAACAAATCTCAAGAAGATTAAAATATAGGAATCCATTTAATCATCAAACTGTGATATTTAAAAAAGAGGCAGTTTTAAAAGCTGGAAATTATAAAGATGTACCTTTTTTTGAAGATTATTATTTGTGGGTCAGAATGAAAAAAAAAGGCTCAATATTTGGGAATTTAAATAAAATATTGGTAAGAGCAGATGTAGATAAAAATTTTTATGGCAGACGATCTGGTATTAATTATTTACAAAAATATCAATTTTTTCTTAGTAAGTGTAAAAAAATTGGTTATATAAATAATTTAGAATATCTCTATTTATTATTATTAAGAACAAGCATTTATTTACTTCCAGAGGTAATTGTAAAATTTTTTTATAAAATATTTTTAAGAAAATAATATTAAAATTTATGCTTATTATAATAAGCAATTAATACTAAACTATTTATAAAAGATAACGTTACAGCAATTATTGGACTATATAATATACTTACACATGCTAATAAATATGAAAAGGTATTATGAATATTAAAACAAATCAAAGTTGAAGTGTGCGTCAGTTTTCTATTTTTTACACCTTGTAAAAAAAAATAATCAAACAATCTTTCCCACGGTTTATGACCTTTGAATATCTTAAAAAATATTGTTAAGGATATATCCATCAATGGATACATGGCGATTATCATCGATATATACCATAAATCTAAACTAATTAATCTTAAAAGAAGCCAACCTAATATAAATCCAAAAAAAATACTTCCACTATCACCCATATAAATTTTTGCAGGTGGCTTATTAAATAGAAAAAATGGAACAGAAATAGTCAATAAAGCTATAGCAATGTATTTTTCCAATAAATCAATATCTAAGTAGATTAGTACGGTTAGAGTTGTCAAAGAAGAAAAAATAACATAAGAGATTTCATATCCATCAATTCCATCTAAAAAATTATTAATATTAATAAAATATACCCAAAAATAAATTGATAAAATAATACTAAGTTTTAATGGTAAAATAATTATTAAGTGGGTTTGTAAAGTTGTTAGGCTTAAAAAAACAACTGTTATTTGTAAAGCTAATCTGTAAATTGGATTTATTGATTTAAAATCATCAACAAATGAAATAAAGCTCAAAATTAAAATTGATGCTATTAAAACTTCAAATCTAGCAATAGTATCAAAATAATTTGGATACTCAAATTTCCAAAATATTAATAATAATACAAATATTAGTGAAAGTAATAATCCAACAGAGGTTGGAACTTTTTTTGTTGATATTAGTTTCGAGAGATTCTGTGGTTTATTTTTCAGGTTAATATAATTTGCAAATTTTATAAAATAAAAAATTGATACTAAGCAAATAATGAATGTTGTAAGAACTGAAATTGTTAAAAAACCAATATTCATAAATAAAAAAATTTTTAAGATTAAATTATAGTTTTTTTAAAATAAATTATATATTTTATTAAGAAAATTGAAATTATTTAAACAATATTCTAAGATTTAATTTATGAAAATATTTTTTCATGTAAACAGCCTTGTATGAAAATCATAATTTTAGCTGGTGGAAAAGGGACTAGGTTACAAAAATTTTCAAAGAAACCAAAAATTTTTTTAAAATTCGGAAAAACAAGATTAATTGATCTATATCTTAAAATTTTTAATAATAAGGACATTAATTTTATACTTGGTAATAAAGGAAAAGATATTAAAAAATATCTTGATAATAAAAAATTTAAAGGAAAAGTAATAATTGAGGAAAAACCCTTGGGCACAGCTGGATACTTAAAAAATTTTCAAAAATTTTCTACTGAAGACGTGCTAGTTATAATGGGAGACATACTAACTAAATTTAATATTAAAAAATTTTTAAAATTCCATAAAAAAAAAAAATCAGATATCAGTCTATTCGTACATCCCAATAATCATCCTTATGATAGTGATTTAGTTGATGTAAATGCTAATAATAAAGTTTTAAGGTTTTATTCCAAAGAAAGAAAGAAAGATCATGTATCAGATAATCTAGCTACTGCAGGAATTTATTTATTCAAGTCAAAAATTTTTAAACTTTTAAAAAAAAATAAAAAACAAGATTTATCAAAAAATCTTATTCAAAAAGCGATTAAAAAAAATTTTTTAGTATATGCTTATAAATCAGCAGAATATGTAAAAGATGTTGGAACTCCAGAGAGATATTTTCAAGCAATAAAAGATATAAAAAACAAAAAATTTAATTTTTCCAATAAGAATAAAAAAAATGTAGCTATATTTCTTGATAGAGACGGTGTTTTAAACAAAGAAAAAAAAAATTTTAGGTATTCTAATCCTTGTAATTTTTATCCAAAAGTTTTCTCTTCTTTAAAAAAGATAAATCAAAGTAAATATCTAAGTATTCTTATTACAAATCAGCCAGCTGTTGCAAAAGGTTTTATTACCAAAAGTTATTTAGAATATAGTCATAAAAAAATGCAAACAGAACTGGGAAAAAATAACGTTTATCTAAATGATATCTTTTATTGTCCACATCACCCCGATAAAGGATTTAAAGGTGAAATTAAAAAATTTAAAAAAAATTGTAGTTGTAGAAAACCTAAACCAGGAATGATTTTTCAAGCTCAAAAATATTATAACATAGATTTAAATAAATCTTATTTTGTTGGTAATAGTATTGACGATTACAAGGCCGCTAAAGCTGCTGGAGTGAAACCTATTATAGTAAATAATTTAGAGTTGACAAAAAAAATAAAACAAAAAAAAACTTTTGCTAATCTTGGGAGTTTTGCAAACAGTTTGATTAAAAAATAGTAAAAATTATATGTTTAATTCCAAAAAAATATCACCCTCAACTATATTAATTTCTTCATTGCCAATATTTTTTATCATTGGTTCTGCAGCTTTAAATATTTTAATTGTATTAACATGTTTATTTTTTATAAAAAAATTTTTTAATCTTAAAAATTTAACTAACTTTAAAAATTTTGAGAGCTGGAAAATATTTTTTTTAATTTTTTTTATATATTTATTGATTTCAAGTTTTTTTGCTGAAGAATTTTTTAAGGCATTTAAAGCAAGTTTTTCACAGATAAGGTTTTTTATATTTTTACTATTTATAATTTTTTATTTTGACCCCAAAAATAATATTGCAAACTTTATTGTTCCCATATGGTCTTTGATATTACTATGTGTTTGTATAGATACAAATATCCAATTTATAACTGGAATTAGTGTGTCTGGATATCCGGCAGAAGGATATTTATTGGAAAATAGATCTTTATTTAATGAAAATGTAGGTAGATTAGGGGGACCTTTTGGTGATGAATTGATTGTTGGTTCTTTTATCTCAAAATTTGGCGCTCCCTTAATCTTTTATTATATTTGTATTTTTTCAAAACTTAATAGAACAAAAAAGATTTATTATACTTTGTTTTTAATATTATTAGCCGAAACAGTTTTAATATCTGGTGAAAGAGGTAGCTTTATAATAATTTTTTTATCTTTCTTAATAGCACTAATTTTATATGGTGATTTGAAAAAAAATTTAATTATTTTTATTATAACAATTTTATCTTTATCTATATTTGTAAATACAAATAAGTTTTCTAAACAAAGATATCAAGATTTCATTTATATAATAAATAATATAGAGGAATCTAGTTATGGCAGAATATATTCATCCTCAATTGAAGTTTTCAAAAAAAACTTGTTTTTTGGAACTGGATTGAAAAATTATAACAATAATTGTTTAAAGCTTGCAGACCCAAAACCATTAAGTAGAGATCCCTATTGCTCACCAACTCACTCTCACAATTTTGTTTTGCAGATGTTGTCAGAAACAGGGGTTGTAGGCTTTTCATTGTTTTATTTGTTTATTGGGTCTATAATTTTTCAATTATTTAAAAAATTAAAGCATTATAATAAACCAGAAAATTTAGAGAGAAGTTTTATTAATGGATCAATTTTTATTTGTATATTCTATTTAACACCAAGTATATTGCCTGCAGGTAGTTTTTTTACGACATGGAACGGTGCAATATTTTGGTTAAACTTAAGTTTTATAATGTCGTATTTTAATAAGATAAATGAAAGATAATATATTAATAACTGGTGGAGCAGGATATATCGGTAGCAAGTTGAGCTATGACTTAACAGATGAGGGATTCAATGTTGTTGTAGTTGATAATTTATCAACTGGATCAAAAAAATTAATTAATCCTAAAGTAAAATTCATAAAAGCAAATATTTTAGATGAAAAAAAGATTTTTTCTGTAATTAAAAAGTATAAAACAAAAACAATTTTCCACTTAGCAGCCTCATTAGATGTTAATGAGTCAATGATTGATCCAATAAAATATTATTTAAATAATGTTGTGGGTACGGAAAGCTTAATAAAAGATGCTTCAAAAGCAAATCTGATAAATAAAGTAATTTTTTCTTCAACATGTGCTGTTTATGGTGATGTTGAAAAAAAATTTGTAAATGAAACTCAGGAATGCAGTCCAGTAAGTCATTATGGGAAAAGTAAGTTTCTATCTGAAATATTATTAAAAAATTATTCAAAAAAATATAATTTTTCTGTAGCTATTTTGAGATATTTTAATGTAATAGGTGCTGATAAGAGTTTAAGAAGTGGCATCATTAATGAGAGTAATCAATTGGTAAAAAAGTTAAACAGAAATGCAATTAAAAAAGATTATGAAATTGATATTTATGGCAATGATTACAACACTAAAGACGGGACATGTATAAGAGATTATATAGATGTCAACGATTTATCCAATATTCATATTGATGTAATGAAAAATTTAAAAAAAAATCAGAGAGTTATTTTAAACTGTGGTTATAAAAATGGTTATTCTGTTAACGATATAGTTGATAATTTTGAAAAATGTATAAATCATAAAATTAAGAGGAATATTAAAAAAAGAAGATTAGGAGACATAGAAAGTATAGTTTCAAATAATATTAAACTAACTAAATTTATTAGAAAACAATACCGAGGTGACCTAATTAATAGTCTTATAAATTCAATTAAGTGGGAAAAAAAAATTAAAAAAGGAAGTAAATTAAAGTAAATTTAACATTAATTTTTATTTACAATAATATGAAATTCATTATAAAGCATTTGCCTGGTGATTATTGCGAAAGGGTCACACCCGATCCCATTCCGAACTCGGAAGTTAAGTCTTTCAGCGCCAATGGTACTTTGTCTTAAGACATGGAAGAGTAGGACATTGCCAGGCTAAACCCAAATGAGAAATATCATTTTAGTTACTGGTGGTGCTGGATTCGTTGGCTCAAATCTCATACGTTTACTATTAAATAAAACTAATAAAAAGATTATTAGTTTAGATAATTATTCCTCAGGCTCTAAAAGAAATCACATATCAAGTAACAAAGTTAAGTATATTTCAGGCGATACATGCGAAATCGAAAAAAAAATTTCAAAATATACAAAAAAAATTCATTCAGTTTTTCATTTTGGTGAATTTGCAAGAATCTATCAAAGTTTCAGAAAATTTGATGAGTGTTATAAATCTAATTCAATAGGTTCAAACGCAGTTTTCAAATATTGCCTAGAAAATAATATAAAACTTATTTATTCAGCTACTTCTGCTACTCTAGGGAATAGTGGGAATGATAAAAATTTATCACCTTACGCTTTTACAAAATCTAAAAATTTAGAATTATTGGAAAATTTAAAAAAATGGTTTAATTTTAAGTTTGAAATAATTTATTTTTATAATGTTTATGGTCAAGGTCATATTAAAAGCGGACCTATGGCAACTGTAATTGGAATATTTGAGGATCAATTTGAAAATAAAAAGCCATTAACAGTAGTCAGACCGGGAAATCAATCTAGAAGATTTACTCATATCAATGATACCGTCAAGGTTTGCTTTGAAGCATGGAAGAAAAATAGGTGTGCTCATTATTCTATTTCTCATAAAAAATCTTATACTATATTACAAGTTGCAAATATGTTTAAAGATCAAATAATTTTTTTAAAGAAAAGACCAGGTGAGAGATATGCATCAGCTTTAACCAAAATTTCACTAAATAATAAGGTATTTAGAAGATACGGAAAAATAAATTTGAAAGATTATATTTCTTCGTTTATTAAGATGAAGTCTTTATGAAAATTAAAAGCTCACTCAAATCAATCAAAAAAAGAGACCTAAATTCTAAATTAGTTAGAAGAAGGGGAAGAGTTTACATAATAAACAAAACTAATCCCAAATATAAAGCAAGACAAAAATAGTCGTTATGGATAATGATAATCATAAAAATACATGGAACAACTTCACAAAGTTTGTACTATGGGGAACTGTGGCTGTGATATTTGTTTTGGCTTTAATGGCAATATTCCTACTATAAAATTTCAGATGAAAATTGGATCTATATCGGAAAATCAAAAATTTGAGAAAAGAATAGCTGTAACCCCAGATATTGTGAAAAAATATATCTCACTTGGCTTTGAGATAGTTTTAAGTGAAAATTATGGTTCACATTTAGGTATAAAAGATAAAGAATACTTAGACCTCGGGGTAAAATTTAAAAAAAATGAAGATGAAATTTTACAAAGTTCAGATCTTATAATTCAATTAGGAATTTTATCGGATAATAAAATTTCACTTATTAAAGATAATCAAACTTTAATAGGTGTTTTAAATCCTTATGAAAATGAAGAAAAGTTAAAAAATTTAAAAGAAAGAAAAGTAAATCTCTTTTCTTTAGAACTCCTGCCGAGAATAACTAGAGCACAATCAATGGACATATTGTCTTCTCAAGCAAACCTTGCAGGATACAAGGCAGTAATAGAATCTTTTGCTAATTTTGAAAAAGCAATACCCATGATGATGACAGCTGCAGGCACAATTCCTGCAGCAAAAGTTTTAGTTGTCGGTGCAGGTGTTGCAGGACTCCAAGCGGTTGCAACAGCAAAAAGAATGGGCGCAATAGTTTTTGGTACAGATGTTAGAATGGCATCTAAAGAACAGGTGGAAAGTTTGGGAGGTAAATTCTTAACTGTAGAGGGTTCAGAAAATCTGGAGACAGAGGGTGGTTATGCAAAAGAGGCTTCTGAAGATTTTAAAAAAAAACAAGAGGAATTGTTAGCAGATACATTAAAAAAAATTGATATAGTAGTATGCACAGCATTAATACCTGGAAAAAAAGCCCCACTAATTATCAAAGATCATATGATAAGTAATATGCAACCTGGATCTGTAATTTATGATTTAGCAGCAGTTCAAGGTGGAAATACAGCGTTTACGGAGGCAGACAAAATTGTTGAAAAAAATGGTGTAAAAATTATGGGTGAAAGTAATATTTTAAACAAACTACCAATCTCTGCATCTAATTTATATGCAAAAAATGTATTTAACTTTATAGAAAATTTATATGATAGAGATCAAAAAAAAATTAACATTAATCTAGAGGATGAGATAATAAGTAAAACTTTAATTAAATAAAATTATGGAAATTGATCCTTTAATATTTAGACTAAGCATTTTTATTCTTTCTATTTTTGTTGGGTATTATGTAGTTTGGAGTGTTACACCTTCATTACATACTCCCTTAATGTCTGTTACAAACGCTATTTCCTCTGTAATTATAGTTGGCGCAATTATTGCTGGATTATCTGGAGATCCGCAAAGTGTTTTCAATACATCGAGTATATTTGGCTTTTTAGCAATTGCACTTGCAGCAATAAATATTTTTGGTGGGTTCTTAGTAACACAAAGGATGTTGGCAATGTATAAGAAAAAGAAAAAAGAAAAATAATGATCTCAGCAAATTTATCAGCAATTTTTTATTTAGTCTCGGGAGTATTATTTATTCTTGCTTTAAGAGGTTTGTCGTCACCAGAGACATCCAGACAAGGAAATCTGTTTGGAATTTTAGGAATGATTATAGCTGTAACTGTAACTTTTTTATCAATAGGAACCTTTTCAAGTGGGTTTATTTTTGTTGTTATCTTTATAGTTGTTGGGGGTTCAATTGGAGCTTTTATAGCCTATAGAATTCCCATGACAGCTATGCCAGAATTGGTAGCTGGGTTCCATAGTTTAGTTGGACTTGCCGCAGTCTTTGTAGCTATCTCAGCATTTTTAAATCCAATAGCATTCAATCTTGGTTCACCCGGAAATATTAAACTTGGAAGCTTAATTGAAATGTCAATTGGGGCTTCAGTTGGAGCTATAACATTTTCAGGATCTGTAATTGCTTTTTTAAAATTGCAAGGAATTATGTCTGGTTCACCAATTACATTCAAAGGTCAGCATCCACTTAATGCAATTATTTTAATCTCAATTATTATTTTAATTTACCTATTGTGTTCAACTCAATCATCAAATTTGTTTTGGATATTATTATTTGTTTCATTTTTAATTGGCTTTCTTTTGATAATTCCGATTGGTGGGGCGGACATGCCAGTTGTAATTTCAATGCTAAATTCTTACTCTGGTTGGGCAGCGGCGGGAATTGGTTTCACTCTGGAAAACACAGCTTTAATAATTACAGGTGCTTTGGTGGGCTCATCAGGCGCAATATTGTCCTACATCATGTGCAAAGGTATGAACCGTTCCTTCTTTAATGTAATCTTAGGAGGCTTTGGTGCTACTGATGATGTATTAAGTAAATCAACAAAAGAGCAAAGACCTGTTAAAAGCGGTAACGCAGATGATGCAGCTTTCCTTATGAAAAATGCTTCTTCAGTTATAATCGTTCCTGGATATGGTATGGCGGTGGCACAAGCTCAGCATGCCTTAAGAGAGATGGTTGATACATTAAAAAAAAACGATATAAAAGTTTCATACGCTATACACCCTGTAGCCGGAAGAATGCCTGGACATATGAATGTTTTATTAGCTGAGGCAAACGTGCCATACGATGAGGTATTTGAACTGGAGGAAATAAATAATGACTTTGCTAACGCAGATGTTGCTTTTGTAATTGGTGCAAATGACGTAACTAATCCAGTTGCAAAAACTGACCCTCAAAGTCCAATTTATGGGATGCCTGTTCTTGACGTAGAAAAATGTAAATCTGTATTATTCGTAAAACGAAGTCTTTCACCTGGCTATGCTGGAATTGATAACGACTTATTTTATAAAGAAAATACTTTGATGTTATTTGCAGATGCAAAAAAAATGACTGAGGATATTACCAAAAATTTATAAGACCTAGATGAGTATAAAAATTTTTTGTGATATTGCAGATTTAAATTTAATTAAAAGATTTAATAAATTAAAGATTATAAAAGGTTTCACAACAAATCCAAGCTTAATGAGAAAAGCTGGTGCAAAAGATTACAAATTATACTCAAAAAAAATTCTTAAAGTTTGTAAAACTAAACCAATTTCATTTGAGGTTTTTGCAGATGACCACAAATCCATGATTAATCAAGGATTAAAAATAAATGAATGGGGTAAAAATATTTATGTTAAAGTACCTGTGGTTAATTCCAAAAATAAATTTTCTGGCAAAGTTATAAAAGAATTAAATAAACGAAATATTAAGTTAAATGTTACAGCTGTTTACACTGCAAAACAAACAAAAAAAATTTTAGATAAAATTAATAAAAAAACAAAAGTGATAATCTCTATTTTTGCGGGAAGAGCTGGTGATGCAGGAAAAGATCCAGTACCTGAATTTGTAAAGAGTATCCGGTTAGCAAAAAAATATAAAAATGTGGAAATTTTATGGGCTAGTGTAAGAGAGCCATACAATTTTATACAGGCAAAACAATTGGGCTGTCATATAATTACGATACCACCTAGTATAATTGAAAAAATTGAAAAATTTGGCAGTTCATATAAGCAACTCACTACAGAAACTGTAAAAGCTTTCTTAGTTGACAGTAAAAAATCAAGATTTAAAATATGAATAATTTGGTTGCGGGGGACGGATTTGAACCGCCGACCTTCAGGTTATGAGCCTGACGAGCTACCAGACTGCTCCACCCCGCGGTATAGTTAAATTCTATTTCTTAATTTATTTAGTTTTTTAACTCTCTTAATATTTTCTTGGAGTATTCTCTTTTTTTTTTCAGAGGGCTTTTCATAAGTATTCTTTAATTTTATTACTTTAAAAAACCCATCCCTTTGTAGTTTTCTCTTTAAAACTCTTAGAGCTTGTTCAACATTGTTATCTTTTACGTCTATTTTAATAAATTCCTCCAAAAAAAATATTTGAATAACATTTTTATAATTTTATGTCTATAAATTTTATTCAAAATTTTAACAATTATTTTAATTTTGCTTTTTCTTTTTCCTTTTTTTCTCTTTTTATTCTTCTTTCTGCCTTTTCTATTGCCTCTATCAAATCTTTTTGTGAAAAAAGGTTAAGCGCTACAGGGTCTTTAGGACTCAAGTTATTATAATTCCAATAACTCTTATTTCTTATTGAAGTAACAGAATTTTTTGTTATTCCAATCAATCTTGAAATTTGTGAGTCTTTTAAAATGCTATGTTGTTTAATTAACCATAATGCTGAATCTGGTTTGTCCTGTCTTTTTGACAAAGGAATATATTTTTTAATTTTTTTTTCGTTATTTGATATTTCTACGTCGGTATTTTTTATATTTAAAGGTCTATTATTATCTTTAGAGGATAACTCAATTTCCTCTCTTGAAAGTTGACCGGTTATTATAGGATTGTATGCTTTAATACCTTTTGCAACTTCACCATCCGCAATACCCTGAACTTCCACTTCATGTAAATGGCAAAATTCAGCTATCTGTTTAAAAGTGAGAGTAGTGTTCTCAACAAGCCATAAAGCTGTAGCCATTGGCATTAAGGGAGCTTTTGACATTTAGCTATTTTTTTCTGATTTAAAGTTCTGAAATTTTTTATTAAATTTGCTTATTCTTCCCTTGTCCATTAGCTTTTGTTTTCCTCCTGTCCATGCTGAATGGGATTTTGGATCAATTTCTAATTTTAATACATCTCCCTCTGTCCCCCAAGTTGATTTTGTTTCAAATTGAGTTCCATCAGTCATCTCAACTTTAATTTTATGGTATTTAGGATGTATATTTTTTTTCATTCGGTGTCTTATAACAAAAGTTTCTTTTAAAACAATTAAAAGTTGCTTATTTTTTCCATCAATTTTTCATTAATATCGGGGGTAGATGCAATTATTTTAAGATCTTTATAATCATTAAGGTTAATTCTGTTAATCACACCTCCCGCCTCTTGGACAAGAATTAATCCTGCGGCAACGTCCCACAAGTGTAAATTTCTTTGAAAATAACCATCGTATCTTCCGCAAGCTATGTATGCCATATCTAATGCAGCAGAACCTGACTTTCTATAAGAAAATTCTATTTTTCTCTCAACTTTTCCACTAGTTGCAAATAGGCATTCTCGCATATTATTTTTTTTCGATACCCTTATTCTTTTATTATTTAAGTAAGCTCCATTATTTTTTTCAGCGTAAAACATTTCATCTTTTATTGGATCAAAAATTAAACCTGAGATTATTTCATTTTCATGTTTTAGAGCAATTGAAGTTGCAAAATGAGGAATACCGTGCAAGAAATTTACTGTTCCATCTATTGGGTCAATTACCCAAGTATTTCTTTTATCCTTGTTTTTTTTTACACCATTTTCCTCACTAATAATTGAATAATCTGGTCTTCCTTTTGATAATTCCTCAATTATTATTTTTTCGGCTTTAAGATCAGAGTTTGTAACAAAATCTGATGGCCCTTTTTTTGATACTTGAAGTTTTTCAATCTCCCCAAAATCTCTTATAAGAACTTTAGATGCCTTTTCACAAGCTTTAATCATTAAATTTAAATTTGCTGAAATTGAATTCATTTATTAAATTTTTTTAACGTATTCTAAATTTCTTGTATCAATAATTATTTTGTCACCTGCTTCAATAAATGGTGGAACTTGTATACTTAACCCATTATCTAAAGTAGCCGGTTTGTAAGAGGAGGATACTGTTTGACCCTTTAAAGCAACATCTGTTGTATTAATTTTACACTCAACTTGATTAGGCAAATCTACTGAAATTGGGTTTTCATTATAAAAACTTATGGTAACTTCAAGATTTTCTGTCAGTAACTTCCCTTTTTGTCCAACTATACTTTTCTTTATTTGAATTTGATCAAAAGATTTAGGATCCATAAAAAAAAAATTATCCTCATCTTCGTAAGAATAATTAAAATTAATTTCCTCCAAAGATGCTTTCTCCACAGTTTCACTTGATCTAAATCTCTCATTTAATTTTGTGTTTTTGATCACACCTTTCATTTCTACTTGTGCAAAAGCACCACCTTTTCCAGGTTTTACATGTTGTGTCTTTAAGACTTGCCACAAATCATCTTTGTACTCTAACAACATACCCACTCTTATTTCACTCGCATTTATTTTCATTTTAATTTTTTTATTGCCTCAAAAGGTTGAAGTTTTTTATTTTTCCAAATGTAGCCTGAAATAGCTAATAAGTTAGCCTTATTCAACAAAAGTTTTTTATAGTTATCAGAATTGATGCCACCAATAGCTACTATGGGTGTATTTGTAAGCTTTCTAGCCCTTTTTAATATAGCTAATGATGGTCTGTACTTTGTTTTTTTAGTATTTGTTGGATAAAAAGCTCCAAAAGCTAGATAATCAGCTTTATTCTTTAAAGCAACTTTAGCTAATTTTATAGAATTGTGACATGTAATTCCAATTATTTTATTTCCAATCAATTTTTTTGCTTTATTGATATCCATATCATTTTGTCCTAGGTGACAACCGTCAGCATTTAACTTTTTGGCCAAATAAACATCATCATTTATCAAAAATTTAACTTTAAATTTTTTACAGATTATTTTTATTTTTTTTCCAATTATTAACTTTTTTGAAAATTTTTCGTTTTTAAGCCTAAGCTGAAAAAAACTAACTTTTTTATACTTTAAAATATGTTCAAGATGGCGATAAAAAGTTTTATCAATTTTTAATGGTGAGATTAAATAGATAAATTTTTTTTTATTAAATCTCAAAATCTTTAGACCAATTTCCTTGAGTAGCCAATGTGTTCATTTTTGCTCGATGGTTAAAGATTTTTTGAGTACCTTCAATATTATTTATATCTTTTGACCAAAATTTTAGGGCACTTTGTTGAAGCGCCCTCCCGTAAGAATAGCTCATTATAAAATTAGTATCATTGTACTTATTTATTAGATTTAAATTTTCAGTTGCCTCTAGCTCTGATTGTCCACCAGATAAAAAAGCAATTCCAGGCACTTCTGTCGGAACACAGTTTTTTAAGCATTTTAAAGTTAACTTTGCAACTTCATCATTTGAAATTTTATTTTTTGACCTATTTCCTGCTAAAATCATATTTGGTTTTAGAATAATTCCTTTTAAATCCACCTTGTGCAAAATTAATTCTGCAAAACACTTTTCAATTACATTAGATGTTTTTTCATAACATTCTTTAGCAGAATGTTCACCATCCATTAAAACTTCTGGCTCTACAATCGGTACCATATTACACTCTTGAACTAATGCTGAATATCTTGCTAAAGCGTGAGCATTAGAGCTTATTGCAAGCTTACTTGGAAAATCTTTAGTGATATTGTAAACTCCTCTCCATTTAGTAAATTTTGCACCAATTTTATAATATTCTTTTAGTCTTTCTCTCAATCCATCAAGTCCCTCTGTAATCTTTTCATCTGGAGAACCTGCTAAAATCTTAGCTCCTGTGTCCACTTTAATTCCAGGCAAGGATCCCATCTCAGAAATTAACTCAGTAATCTTGTTTTTTTTTGACGATATTTGTTTTATGGTTTCATCGTATAAAATAACACCTCCAATACAATCAGTCATACAAGTTGAACTAAAAAGTGCTTCTCTAAACATCAATCTGTTTTTAGGAGTTGATGGTACGCTCACACTATCAAGTCTTTTTGTCATAGTACTTGTGCTTTCATCTGCAGCCAAAATACCTTTTCCTTTTCCAATTATTTTTAAAGCAATATTATTTAATTCAGACATCTTAATTTAAGGCTTTTATACCAGGAAGATCTTTTCCTTCAAGGTATTCTAAAAAGGCTCCACCAGCAGTTGAAACAAAATTGAAACTATCGACTGCATTCATTTGATTTAAAACTGCTAATGTATCTCCTCCTCCAGCAATAGAATAAATTTCATTTTTATCATTTTTTTCAATAATTTTTTTTGTAATTTCATAACAACCATTCGCGAAGTTTGGATTTTCAAAATATCCTACTGGCCCATTCCATAAGATTGTTTCACTTCTCTCAATGATATCTCTAATTTTTTTTATTGTTTTTGGTCCTATATCTAAAATTAAGTCATCACTGGAAACTTCACTAAGTTTTTTGATTATGGCGTCGTCATCCATACTTTTTCCCACCATAACATCTTCTGGATAATTGATTAAACAAGAATTTTTTCTTGCTGTTTCAAAAATGTCATCAATTATTAGTTTACAATTCTCTTCTTTTAAAGATTTTCCAATTGGATTACCTTTGTAATTTAAAATATTATTCGCCATTGCGCCAACAATTATCATGTTATCAAACTTAGGTATTAAGTTTTTAATAAGACCTATTTTTGTAGATATTTTAGCTCCACCAACAATACAAGTAACTGGTTTTTTTATTTCTGTAGTAACTTTCTTTAGCGCACTTATTTCTGTCTCAAATTGTAATCCTGCAAATGAGGGTAAAAATTCAGTGATTTTACTTACAGACGCGTGAGCTCTATGTGAACAAGAAAAGGCATCATTAACAAATATATCTGCGAGTTCCGCTAAATTTTTTGAAAAATTAATATCATTTTTTTCTTCCTCTTCATAAAATCTTATATTTTCAAGAAAAATTATCTGATTATTTAAGTTTTTAAATAGGTCTTCTTTTTTAATTTTATAAATATTTTCCTTAACTAATTTTATTTTTTGATCAGTCTTTCTCTCTAAATTTTCACAAATTGGTTTTAAAGACAGATCATAATTTATTTTACCTTTCGGTCGACCGACATGTGAGATTATTAAAATTTTGGATTTTTTTTTAATAAGGAAATTTATGACAGGTAATATCTTGTTAATTCTTGTCTCATCTGTAATCATTCCGTTTTTTAGAGGTACATTTAGGTCTAGTCTTAATAATACAACTTTACCTTCTAGATTTTCTTGATCTTTTATATATTTCATTAAGAAATTTTATGAAGGTGTTCCGCAATATCACACATCCTGTTTGAAAAACCCCACTCGTTATCATACCAAGCTGAAATTTTACCCATATTTTTTCCTATTACATTCGTTAAACTTCCATCAATAATTGATGAAGCAGGATTATGATTGAAATCTATAGATACAAGCTTTTCTTTTGTAAACTCAAGAACTTTATTTTTTTTACTAAAATTTTGAAACACTGAATTTATTTTTTCGATACTCAAATCTTTTTTCGTACAAAATACAAGTTCAATTAAAGAAACATTTGGTGTCGGCACCCTCATTGCTACACCTTCTAACTTACCTTTAAGAGAAGGAATTATTTCGCCAATTGTCTTTGATGCACCAGTTGAAGTTGGAACGATAGATTGGCTTGCAGATCTTGCTCTTCTTAGATCCTTATGAGAATTGTCTAAGATTCTTTGATCACTTGTGAATGCGTGAATGGTAGTCATAAAACCTTTCTCAATTTCAAAATTTTTATTTAAAATAAAAGCTACAGGTGCTAGGCAATTAGTTGTGCATGATGCGGCAGAAATTATTTTGTCATTTTTTTTCAATTCTAACTCATTTACTCCAAATACAATTGTTTTATCTGCATTTTTACATGGAGCTGAAACAATAACTTTTTTGGCTCCATTTTTTAAATGAGGCTCTAATTTATCTTTAGAATTAAATTTACCAGTACATTCAAAAACATAATCCACACCACGTTTTTTCCAGTTGATATTATTTAAATCTGTTTCTTGGCTAAAACTAATTTTATTTTTGTTGATTATTAGGTGATTTTCATCACAATTAATCTCAGCATTAAATTTTCCATGCACGGAGTCGTATTTTAAAAGTGTTGCGCTGACTTCTGAACCTGTTCTATTGTTAACATGTTTGATCTCAATATTCTTTTTATCTTGTTCGATAATAGATCGAATAATCATTCTTCCTATTCTACCTAATCCATTTATTCCAACTTTAATTTTCATAAATTCTCTTTAATCTTTTTAATTATATTTTCACTGCTTATTCCGAAATGATTATAAATATCTTTGTATGGAGCACTTTTTCCAAAATCATCAATTCCAAAATTTAAACCTTTGTAGTTTGTATATTTTTTCCAATAACTTGTTTCAGAGGCCTCTATTGAAACAATAAGTTTTGTTTCTGATAAAATTTCATTTTTGTAGCCTTCACTTTGTTGATCAAATAATTCGTGACAAGGCATTGATATTATTTTTGAATAGATACCATCTGTGGCTAATTTATGACCAACTTCACTTGCTAAACTAGTTTCTGATCCAGTTGCTATAATTGTAACTTTTATATCATGATTAGTCCTAAAAATTTCATAAGCACCTAATGAGGACATATTTTTTGTCGAACTTTTAATTCTCACAGGTTTGATTGCCTGTCTTGTTAGGGCAATCACACTTGGTGTATTTTTACTCTCCAATGCTAACTGCCAGCATTCAAAAGTTTCAATAAGGTCAGATGGCCTAAAAACATTCAAATTAGGAATGGACCTTAAACTTGCTAATTGTTCAACAGGTTGATGAGTTGGACCATCTTCACCAAGCCCAATAGAGTCATGGGTAAAAACATATATGACTTTTTGTTTCATCATAGCCGCAAGTCTAATTGAGGGCTTACAATAATCGCTAAATATTAAAAAAGTTCCACCATATGGTATCAGCCCACTATGAAGCGCAATACCATTCATAACTCCACACATGGCATGCTCTCTTACTCCGTAATGAATATAGTTACCAGAGAAATCACCTGACTTTATAATTTTGTGATTTTTAGTTTTTGTGTTGTTTGAGCCAGCTAAGTCAGCTGACCCACCTATTAAACTTGGAAGTTTTGATACAATCTCTAAGAATTTTTCAGAGCATTTTCTTGTTGCCATTGGCTCTAGATTTTTTAAATATTCTGTTTTTGCTTTTTCTATAGATCCAATAATAGCATTTCTTGTAAGATTATATCCTGGTGGAAAATCTTTTTTGAATTTATTAGACATTGACCATCCTAACCAACCTAATTTTTTAAGCTCCTTACTAAAAATTTTTTCGTGTTTTTTTGCTTTTTTAAATGCTCTTTCACCGATTAATTTCCACTCATTCAATAATTTTTTTGGAATTTCAAATGGATTGTGATTCCAGTTTAATTTTTTTCTTACTAACTTTATTTCATCATTACCCAGCGGGCTGCCATGTGAAGAAGCTTTACCACCTTTGTTGGGAGATCCATAACCAATTGTAGTTTTGCATGAAATTGCAATAGGTGTTTTTGACTTTTGAGCTTTTTTAAGAGCTTTTGATATTTCTTTATAATTATGTCCATTAATTTTAATGTAATCCCAACCATAACTCCGAAATCTTTTTTCATAATCGTCAGAAACTGCTAAGTTTGTGGGACCATCAATTGAAATAGAATTATTATCAAAAAGCATAACAAGATTATTTAATTTAAGGTGTCCTGCCAGACTTAAAGCTTCATGGCTAATCCCTTCCATTAAACATCCATCACCTGCAATCACATAAGTTTTATGATCAATAATTTTTTTTCCAATTTGTTTTTTTAAAATTTCTTCTGAAATAGCAAATCCAACTGCATTTGATATTCCTTGCCCTAAAGGACCCGTAGTAGTCTCAATACCGGAATTAGGGTGATACTCAGGATGACCTGCACAAATTGAGTCTAATTGACGAAAATTTTTAATATCATTCAAAGAAACACTTTTATAACCAGTGAGATAAAGAAGTGAATAAAGCAACATTGACCCATGACCGGCAGATAAAACAAATCTGTCTCTATTTACCCAACTTGGATTATTTGGGTTAAAATTCAAAAAATCTTTAAATAAAACTGTTGCTACATCTGCCATACCCATAGGCATCCCTGGATGACCTGAGTTCGCTTTTTGAACAGCATCAATTGATAAAAATCGAATGCAATTAGCTAATTCCCTGTATTGTTTACTCAAAATTATCCTGTCTAGACTAAGAAGATTCTATTTAATAATATGAATATATATATATGAATTTTTTTAGTGAAAAAGAAAAAAAGTTAAATGAAGCCTTAACAAAATTAAAAAATTTAAATCTTAATGATCCATATATAAATAAAAATATAGAAAATCTTAAAGATCAAAAAAATCAATTAGAAATTGAAAAAAAAGAACTGGAGAAAAAATACACTTCTTTAGTTAATGAGCATGATGAATTATCTAAGAAATTAGATGAATTTGAGAGACGAGAAAAAGTTGAAAAACAAAAGCAATTAAATTTTTCAGAAAAAATTGATGAATTAAATCAAGAAACAGATATTTTGTTGAATGAAATAGATGAATGGCAAACGTAAGTATTAAATTTAACGGTAAAGAATTTTTACTCTCTTGTGAGGATGGACAAGAAGAACAATTGGAGGAACTATTAATTCAATTTAATCAAAAGTTTAATAAACTTAAAAATGATCTTGGTAATTTAGGTGAAAATAAACTTTTGCTTATAACCGCAGTTAAAATTATGGATGAATACTATGAGACAAAAAAAAAAGTAGAGCAAAAAAAAAAGGAGCTTAATGATTTGTCGAATAAGTTTAAAGAACTTAAATCTTTAATATACGAATATAGAGATAAAAAGGAGAATGAAATTAGTAAGTTGAATACAAAACATATTCACTTAAAAAATGAAATTGAGCTGAGCCAACAAAGTTATGAAAAATTAATTGATGAAGCTACGAATGAAATTTCAAATTTTGTAAAAAAAGCAAACTTAAAAAATTTGTCTTAAATTTTGTGAAAAAATCTCAAATTAGAAAGAAATTTTTAAAGCTTAGAAAAAATAAGTCACAAAAAATTAAATCAATTAATCATAATTATATTATCAAGCTTTTAAAAAATAAAGGAATAAAAGGTAAAATAGTTGGAGGATATTACCCTTACAACAACGAGTTAGATTGTATTCAAATTTTGGAAAAATTAGAAAAGAAAAATTACATTATTTCTTTACCAAAAATAAAAAAAAACTTTCGAATGGATTTTATTCAATGGAGTTCTAAAGATCCATTGGTTATAAATAAATTTGGGATACCAGAGCCGGGTAATGGCAAAATAAAATTTCCAGATATATTGTTAATACCTTTATTAAGTTTTGATAAAAAATTAAACAGATTAGGATATGGAGGTGGTTTCTATGACAGATATATCCACAGAATAAGAAGAAAAAAAAAACCACTTCTTGTTGGACTGGCTTACTCTTTTCAAAGAGTTAAAAGTATTCCTTATAACAGATATGACAAAAAACTTGATTTTGTAGTGACAGAAAAAAAAATTTTAGAATGAGAATATTATTTTTAGGTGATGTTGTAGGTAGTTCAGGATGTTCAAAATTAGTTGAAAATCTCCCTTTTCAAAAAAAACAAAGAGAAATTGATTTCGTAATTGTAAACGGAGAAAATGCAGACGAAAGTGGGGTTGGTCTAACACAAAAAATTTGTGAAAAATTTTTCTCAAGTGGAGTTGATGTTATTACGAGTGGAAATCATATTTGGGATCAGAAAGATATAATGAAATTTATTGAAAATGAAAAAAGATTACTGAGACCAAAAAATTTTTTTGAACCCTCTCCGGGAAAAGGGTTTGAAATTTTTACGACTGTTAACAATTTTAAAATTGGAGTTTTAAATTTAATTGGAAATGTTTTTATGAAAAAAAGTAATGATGTTTTTGAAGTAGCAAATCAATTTATTAATAAGTTTAAATTGAAAGAAGATTTTGATTTTTTAGTTGTTGATTTTCATGGAGAAATTACAAGTGAAAAAAATGCAATCGGACATTTTTTTGATGGTAAAGCTTCACTTGTAGTAGGTACACACACTCATATACCAACTAATGATGCAAGAATTTTACAAAACGGTACCGCATATCAAACTGATGCAGGGATGTGTGGTGATTATGACTCAGTAATTGGGATGAACAAAAATAATTCATTAAACCGATTTACTAAAAAAGACTCTGTAAAACATTTTCCAGCAAATGGAGACTCTACTTTATGTGGTGTAATTGTTGAGTGTAACACAGAAAATGGTTTAGCTAAAAAAGTTGAAAGTTATATTTTTGGAGAGCAATTAAAAAATAGTTGATTTATGGCCGGACATTCGCATTGGGCAGGTATTAAACATAAAAAAGGGAAGGTAGATAAGGAAAGATCTAAATTATTCTCTAAGTTATCAAAAGAAATCACTGTTGCTGCAAAATTGGGAGATAAAGATCCAAATATGAATCCAAGATTAAGATCAGCCATACAAGCTGCAAGATCAGCCAATATGCCTAAAGATAATATTGAGCGAGCTGTTAATAAGTCATCATTAAATAATAGTGCGAATTTTGAAAATTTAAGATATGAGGGTTTTGGACCAAAAAAAGTTGCTGTTATTGTAGAAACATTAACAGACAATAAAAATAGGACTGCGTCAAATATAAGAACTATTTTTCAAAAATCTGGAGGCAGTCTTGGAACACAAGGCTCAGCTTCTCATAATTTTATTCAATTAGGTGTCATAAAAATCGACAAAAATGAAATTTCAGAGGAAAAAATTTTAGATTTAGCTATTGAGGCTGGTGCTGATGAATGTAAATCAAATACAGAACTACATGAGATTCAATGTTCAGTAGTCAATATATATAATATTAAAAAAGAGTTGGAGAAAAAAATTAGTAATTTTATATCAACTGGAATAGAATGGGTCCCACTTAATAATGTACAGATTCCAAAAGAAGATCATGAAAATTTAATAAATTTTTTTGTCTCATTGGAGGATGATGATGATGTTCAAAACGTATATTCAAATGCTGTGTTTTCAAAATAAGTTATGTTAATAATTGGTATAGATCCGGGTGTTTCTGGTTCAATTTGTTTTCTTAAAAATGGAAAAATTTTAGATGTAATTGAAATGCCTGTCATGAATGAAGGAAAAAAAAATAAAAAACAGGTTAATGGAGCTCAAATTTATAATGAAATTACTAAAAAAATTAACAGCAATCCTGAAACTAACACAAGAGTTGTGATAGAACATGTTACGGCTATGCCGGGTCAAGGAGTAACAAGTATGTTTAATTTCGGTCAATCCTTTGGAGTGTTAAAGGGTATTTGTTCTGCAATGAGGTTACCGATGTTTTTTGTTAGACCAGCAAAATGGAAAAGATATTACAATCTAATCAATTCTGAAAAAGATGCTAGTCGAACTAGGGCTATTGAGATATTTCCAGATTTCTCATCACATTTATCAAAAAAGAAAGATTCAAATAAGGCTGATGCTATATTAATTGCCAGTTTTTATTATGAAACTTATAAAATAGAGGAATAAATCTTTATAAGTAAGTCAAAATCATGACACATTTAAGTGACAGAAGCTGGTATGGAAGCTGATATATCATCCCAAGCAGTTGGACTAGCTTCAAGTGCTGATTTTTCATTAATGAATTTGTTCATAAGAGCAGATATTGTAGTTAAGACTGTTATTTTAATACTTATCGCCTGCTCAATTTATTCATGGGCTGTAATATTTGAAAAATTTAAGCTTTTCAAAAAAATCAACAAATCCACCGAAGAATTTGAAAATAAGTTTTGGAACTCTAAGTCTGCAGAAACTTTTTATAATAATCTACCTGCAACTACTGAAGATCCAATGGCCTTACTTTTTAGGGATGCGATGCAAAATTTACTAAAAAGAAGATCAAAAACTGATTTGAACGTTCGAATGACAACATTGCTCGAGACTGGTATTGAAAAACAAGTCACCAAAATTAGTAAAGGCTTTACTTTTTTAGCTACAGTTGGATCTACCGCTCCGTTCATAGGTTTATTCGGTACCGTTTGGGGAATAATGAATTCATTTCAATCAATTGCAATTTCTAGAAACACAAGTTTGGCAATTGTTGCACCAGGAATTGCAGAAGCTCTTTTTGCTACAGCTTTAGGCTTGTTAGCCGCAATACCAGCGGTAGTTGCTTATAATAAGTTTAACAATGACTCAATTAAATATTCTCAGAGACTAGAAAATTTTTCTAAAAGATTTTTAACAATAATTTAAGTAATGGCTTTTAAATTAAATCGTTCATCAAAAGAACCTATGAGCGAGATAAATGTTACACCCTTTGTTGACGTAATGTTAGTACTGCTAATAATTTTTATGGTTACAGCGCCTTTATTAACAGTCGGAGTTCAAGTAGATCTACCTGAAAGTTCTGCTGACTCACTTCCAGAGGAGGCTGAACCATTAACTTTATCGATTAATTCAAAAGGTGAAATTTTTATACAAGAGTCGAAGGTCGAATATGAAAAGATAATTGCAAAAGTTTTAGCAGTTTCAAAAAATAGAACTGATACCAGAATTTATGTTAGGGGAGACAAAACAATTAATTATGGCAGAGTGCTTGAAATAATGGGTTTATTATCAGGTTCGGGCTTCACAAAAGTTGCTTTAATTTCAGAGCCTTATAAAGAAAGGTAATGCCTTGAATAAAAGTATAATTATATCTTCTGTCTTACATGCAGTATTTATATTTTTAACAGCTATGAGTTTACCATTTTTAACAAAAAAACCTATTGATCTCCCTCCAATTGTATCAATTGAGTTGATACAAATTACAGATAAAACAAATATTCCTTTCGCTCCTAAAGCAAAAAAAATTATAGAAGATGTAAAAAAAAAAGAGGAAAAACTAGTATCTGAACAAGCTCCACCAAAAAAAGTAAAAAAAATAAAGCCAGACTCTGTCCCAATGCCAAATGACCTTGTAAAAAATAAAAAAGAACCAAAAGAGGATAAGCAAAATCCTGAAGTAGTTGATAATGAGGCTAAACAGGTTTCAGAGTTTGAAAAAGATGAGCTTTTTGATCCTAGCAATATCGCAGCTTTGATTGACAAATCAAAAGAAGAAATTGCTGAAACAACTGAGAAAAACAATAAAGTAACTCAGGATCAAAAACGAAACGTAGAGAACGCGGGTTTATCTTTAAGTGAGGAGGATGCTCTTAAGGCACAAATTTTTGGTTGTTGGAGTATACCATTAGGTTTACCATACAATGAAAATTTATTGGTTCGAATTAAATTACAATTAAAGCGAGATGGCACAGTAGTTAGGTCTGAGATTTTAGATCATGCAAGAATGAATAAACCTGGACAAGGTTTTTATAAAGTATTAGCTGAAAGTGCACTTAGAGCAGTAAAATTATGTCAGCCACTAAGAGTTCCAACTACAGGTTATGAAAGATGGAAAGAATTACAATTAAACTTTGATGCAAGAGAAATGTTAGAGGGATAATATATATTTATGAGAATTCTAATACACATTATTATCTATTTAATTTTAATCCCCTCCAAGAGTTTTGGGCTGATTGAAGTTGATATTACTAGAGGGAATCTAGACCCACTTCCAATTGCTGTGTCGCCTCTATCGATTGATGAAAACTCAAGACAAAATTTTGAAAAAATTTTAAAAAAAAGAAATATTGGTGAAGAAATTTCGAAGATAATTGAGGTAAATTTAAAAACATCTGGTCTTTTTAATCCATTAAATAAAGATGCGTTTTTACAAGCACCTGACATTGCAAATCTAAAACCAAGATTTGAGGATTGGAATTTAATTAAGGCTCAGGCATTGATTACAGGAAAAGTTAGCTACATAGATGAAAAGTTACGAGTTGAATTCAGACTTTGGGATGTGCTTGCTGGAAAACAGATGGATGCAAAGGCCTTTACAACTGTACCAACAAATTGGAGAAGAGTTGGACACATTATAACCGATAAAGTTTATCAGAGATTGACTGGGGAAAAAGGCTATTTTGATACAAGAATAATTTATGTTGCAGAAGAAGGTCCAAAAACAAAACGTATTAAAAAATTAGCGATAATGGATCAAGATGGAGCAAACAATAAATTTTTAACTTTAGGTAATGAGCTTGTTTTAACACCCAGGTTCAACCCAACAAGTCAAATGGTGACTTATCTTTCCTATTTCAGAAATTTACCCAGAGTATATCTTTTAGATATCGAGACAGGTACGCAAGAAGTCGTAGGAGATTTTCCTGGGATGACTTTTGCTCCACGATTTTCTCCAGATGGAAAAAAAATTATAATGAGTTTTGCGAAAGATGGTAATTCGGAAATTTATACTATGGATTTAGAAAATCGTATTGTAGAAAAAATTACCAATCATCCATCAATTGATACTTCTCCTTCTTTTTCTCCAGACGGAAAACTTATTTGTTTTAATTCTGATAGAAGTGGTTATCAGCAAATTTATGTAATGAAAAGTGACGGGAGCAATGTTAAAAGAATTTCATTTGGTAAGGGTTTATATGGAACTCCTGTTTGGTCACCTAGAGGTGACTTAATTGCATTTACAAAACTTCATAAGGGTAAATTTTATATTGGTGTTATGAGAACAGATGGAAGCGGGGAAAGACTTTTGACTGAAAATTTTTATCAAGAAGCACCATCTTGGTCGCCTAATGGAAGAGTTTTAATATTTTATAGAGAGACTAAAACTGATGATAAAGGGGAGGGATTTTCCGCCAAATTATGGTCTATCGATTTGACGGGCTATAATGAGAGAATGGTAAAAACCCCTACAGATGCTTCTGACCCATCATGGTCATCATTATTAAGTAATTAATCTGATTTATCTTGATTTTTTAACTTGAAACATCTAATTAGTTGTGAAAAAGTCATTAATAAGAAATATTGATCAAGGAGTAATAATGAAATTAAACAAAATTCTTAAAAATACTTTATTAATAATTTTTGCATGTTTTGCGTTATCTGCATGCGCAACATCAAAAAAAACTTCAGGTCAAATGCAAGGAGATGTTTATACTGGAACAGATACTGTTGAGTATTTAGCATCAGGAGTTCCTGATAGAGTATTTTTTGCAACCAATGAGTCAGTTTTGACAACAGCTTCAAGAGAGACTTTAAGAAAACAAGCTGCCTACTTAAGAAAAAATTCAAAAATCACAATTGTGCTTGAAGGTCATGCGGATGAAAGAGGCACAAGAGAGTATAACTTAGCTCTTGGAGAAAGAAGAGCAAATGCAGCTAAAGATTATTTGATGACATATGGAATTTCTTCTAACAGAATTTCAGTTTTAAGTTATGGAAAAGAACGACCAGTTGACTCAGGTTCTAATCCTTTAGCATGGTCAAAAAATAGAAGATCTGTAACAGTAAAAGCAAATTAGTTTTTTAAATTAAGACCCTTGGACATAACATGTTCAAGGGTCTTTTTTTTGCCATTATTTTAATAATAACTTTACTGATGAAAATGTTTGTAAAAAAATTTAACCTTTTGGTTATATTAGTAATTTGTTTTTTTCTTCCTTCACATTTAAATGCTGACAATCATAATATTTATGAAACTATAGAAAAGTTACAAAAAGATATTAAAACTCTTGAGAGAGCAGTTTATTCAGGATCAACAAATTTAAATAATGAAAATAGTAATATTGAAACATCCTTAGACTCTAATTCGGAAGATGTATTAACAAGACACTTATTAAAACTTACAGAAATTGAAACTCAATTTCAAAATTTAACGAACAGATTTGAAGAAATAAACTTTAAACTTGATAAATTATCAAATAGATTATCAAAGGTACAAGCCGATAATCAAATAAGATTTCAAGATTTAGAGAATGCTTCGGTTAGTAATGATGATCAAAAGACTTTAACTCAAAATTCCAAAGATAAAATTTTACCTGGTAGCTCACAACCACAAGATCTTGGTTCAATATCTTATAAAGATACTAATACTAATCAAACAATTCAACAAACTCAATCAATAGATACAACTGCAACAGTAATTACAGAGTCTTTTCAAGCTGAAGAAAAAATTCTTCCGAGCGAGTCACCTGAAAGTCAATACGAATTCGCAACAAGCTTTTTAAAGGTTGGTGATTACTCTACAGCGGAAAGAGCTTTTAGAGAATTTGTACAAACAAACCCAGAGCACAAACTTGCGGGAAATGCACAATATTGGTATGCAGAAACTTTTAGAATAAGACAGCTATATACAGATGCTGCATCTGCTTATTTAGAAGGATATCAAAAATATCCTAAGGGTGAAAAAGCCCCTGCTAATTTGTTAAAGTTAGGTGTGTCTATGGTGCAGATAGGAGAGAAAGATCAAGGTTGTAAAATGATCAATGGTGTCGAAAAAGAGTACCCTGAAGCAAATCAGTCTGTGATACAAAAAGCTAAATATGAGTCCCAGAAATTTGAGTGTAAAAATCAAAATTCCTAAAGTTTTAAAAAGTAAATTAAACAACAAAAAAATTAGTCAGATTTATAAAAAGTTTGCAAAGTCTATAAGTATTAATGAAAACTTTATAGTTGCAGTATCTGGGGGTCCAGATAGTCTTGCATTAGCTTTCCTATCTAAAATTTATTCGATTCAAAAAAATCTCAGAGTTAAGTTTTATATTATTGATCATAAATTAAGATCAGAGTCTACTAATGAGGCAAAATACGTAAAAAAAATACTTAATAAATTTCAAATAAATGCTGAGATTTTATTTTGGCAGGGAATAAAGCCTAAAAGCAATATTCAATCAGTAGCAAGAACAAAAAGATTTGAACTTTTGATTTCTAAATGTAAAAAGTTAGGGGTATCGTATATACTACTGGGACACCACCAAGAGGACTTAATTGAAAATTTTTTTATAAGAATTCTTAGAGGTAGTGGATTAAAGGGGTTAATTTCATTAAGTAAAAAAACTAAATTACAAAATGTTACAATTTTAAGACCATTAATAAATCAAAAAAAAGAGGATTTAGTTTTTATTTCCAAAAAGGTTTATGATTTTTATGTTAAAGATCCAACTAATAATGATGAAAAGTTTCAAAGGGTCAGAATAAGAAAACTTTTAAACGGGCTCAAAAATGATGGTTTAGATCAAAAAAAATTTATAAAAACTATTGAAAATTTAAAAAAATCCAATGATGTTGTTAATTACTATGTTACAAAAAATTTAGAAAATAATTCCTTTTTTTCGCATAAGAAAAAACATCTAATTTTAAATGACAAATTTTTTAAACAACCACACGAGATAGTATTTAGATCGTTGTCTGATTCTTTAAAGTTTGTAAGTAAAAAACATTACCCTGTTAGAGGAAAAAAAATTGATAAAATTATCAAAGAAATCCAAAAAAGCTCCTTTTCTAAGAGCACATTGGGGAGTTGCTTGATCGAAAAGGTCAATCAAACTGTCATTATCTCAAAAGAACAATAATTTTCATCTATATTAACCAAAATTGCCACTTGTTTAATCTTAAATAATTCTTATTTTATCCTTATGAATTTCAAAAATATTGCAATGTGGGCTGTCATAGTTTTTTTGACTATAGGTCTTTACAACATGTTCAAAAATCCTCAAGCAAACATTCGAGGTAATAATAAAGTAATATTTTCAGAATTTTTGACAGCTGTTGATAATGGAGAGGTTGTAAAAGTAGAAATTCAAGGCAATAATATAAAAGGAACTTATTCGAACGGTAATAATTTCACTACGTATTCACCAAACGACCCAAATTTAATAGAGAAGCTTTCAGAAAAAGGTGTCAGTATTTCTGCGGCTCCTATCGAGGAAAAAATGCCATCATTGTTTGGAGTTTTACTTTCTTGGTTTCCAATGTTGTTATTAATTGCAGTATGGATTTTCTTTATGAGACAAATGCAAGGGGGCAAAGGTGGGGCCATGGGTTTTGGTAGATCAAAAGCAAAAATGATGAATGAGCTTAAGGGGAAAGTAACCTTTAATGATGTTGCTGGAGTTGAGGAAGCTAAAGAAGAAGTTGAGGAAATCGTAGAATTTTTAAAAGACCCAAGAAAATTCAGTAGACTTGGCGGAAAAATTCCTAGGGGAGCTTTGTTAGTGGGTCCTCCTGGAACAGGAAAAACTTTACTTGCAAGAGCTATTGCAGGAGAAGCAGGTGTACCTTTTTTCACAATATCTGGTTCAGATTTTGTAGAAATGTTTGTAGGAGTTGGTGCATCAAGAGTTAGAGATATGTTTGAACAAGGTAAAAAAAATTCTCCTTGTATAATCTTTATTGATGAGATCGATGCTGTTGGTAGAAGTCGAGGAGCAGGTTTAGGTGGTGGAAACGATGAAAGAGAGCAAACGCTTAATCAGCTCTTAGTAGAGATGGATGGGTTTGATACAAACGAAGGTGTGATTATAATCGCTGCAACTAATAGACCTGATGTTTTGGACCCTGCTTTGCTGAGACCAGGAAGATTTGATAGACAAGTTGTTGTGTCAAACCCAGATATTATAGGTAGAGAAAAAATATTAAAAGTGCATGTGAAAAAAATTAAGATGGCTCCAGATGTAAATTTAAGAACCATTGCAAGAGGAACTCCAGGTTTTTCAGGAGCAGATTTAGCAAATCTTGTTAATGAGGCAGCATTGTTAGCTGCAAGAAAAAATAAGAGAATAGTTACCTTAATGGAGTTTGAGGAAGCAAAAGATAAAGTAATGATGGGAGCTGAAAGAAGATCAATGGTCATGACTGAGGATGAGAAAAAACTTACGGCTTACCACGAAGGTGGACATGCACTGGTTTCATTTAATATGTCTAGTTACGATCCAATTCACAAAGCAACAATAATCCCTAGAGGAAGAGCTTTAGGTATGGTGATGAATTTGCCTGAAAGAGATAAGCATGGTTATTCTATAAAATATCTTAAAGCTAGGTTAGCAGTCTGCTTTGGTGGCAGAGTTGCAGAAGAACTTATTTTTGGTAAAGATGATATTACTACAGGTGCTGGTGGAGGGGCAGGTTCCGATATAAATCAAGCAACTCAACTCGCAAGAGCTATGGTGACTAAGTATGGAATGAGTGAGGAAATGGGGCCTGTTGAATATGGTGAAAATCAAGAGGAGGTATTTCTAGGTAGATCAGTAACACAGACCCAGTCTGTATCTGAGGCAGTTGCACAAAAAATTGACAAAGAAATAAGAAAGCTTGTGGATGAGGGCTATAATCAAGCAAAAAAAATATTAACAGAAAAAATAGATGATCTACATAAAATTGCCAAAGCTTTGATTACATATGAAACTTTGACTGGAGAAGAAATTGAAAACATCATCAACAAAAATATATATCCAAAAGATAAATTGTCTGAAAAACCAGATGAAAAAGATGATAAAAGTTCTGCTTTAGGAGCAATGGGTTTAAAACCAAAAATTGTACATTAAATAATAATGAGAAGATATTACACAAGAGCGTGTAATTTCTACTATGGTAATCTCTCAAAAAAATTAGTAAAAGGAAAAAAAACTATTCCTTTACATCAGATTAAAGAAATATCCTTTGATAACATAGAAATTATAACCAGAAAGTCAAAAAAAAGAATTTCTATAGATCAAATTAAATATTTACCTAAAGATTTGAAGAATAAAATAAACTTAGATTTAAAAAAAATTAATTCAAAAAAAAAAAATTTTTCTAACTTAAATTTTAAAAAAATTCCAAATATATTAGGAGTGTTAAATCTAACTCCGGATAGTTTTTCAGATGGTGGAAAATTTAATACAAAAAAAAAGGGTATGAATCACGCAATGAACCTCTTTAAGGAAGGGGCTGATCTAATCGATGTTGGCGGTGAGTCGACTAGACCAGGATCTAAGTCTATTACTGAAAAAACTGAGTGGTTTAGAATTAATAAGATTTTGAGATTAATTGTAAAAAAATTACCAGTTTCCTTAGATACTAGAAAATCTAAAATCATGGAAAATGGCATTACATTAGGGGTCAAGCTAATAAATGATGTGTCTGGACTTAAATACGACTCTAAAACTTTAACAGTTCTTAAAAAAAATAAAATTCCTTTTGTCATACAGCATTCAAAGGGGACACCAGAGAATATGCAAAAAAATCCTCATTATAAAAATGAATTACTAGATATTTATGATTATTTTGAGCAAAAAATTAAGTTAATTAGATCTAAAGGTATAAAACATAATAATATAATTTTAGATCCAGGTATTGGATTTGGAAAAAATTTGAAACATAATATGAATCTATTTGAAAGAATTTCTATTTTCCATTCTCTTGGTTTTCCTATACTTGTTGGGAATTCTAGAAAAAGATTTATCAAGGATATTTCTAAAGAGAATGACAGTAAAACTAGAATTGGCGGAACGATAGCATCTTCAATATTTTTAATGATGCAAGGTATACAGATATTAAGAATCCATGATGTGAATGAGGTAATGCAAGGAATTAAAGTTTTTAGGAAGCTAATTAAAAATTAATGACAAAGAAGTACTTTGGAACTGACGGAATTAGAGGAGCTATAAATAGCGAACATATAAATGGAGATATGTTTTTTAAATTTGGACTTGCAAGTGGCACTTACTTCAAATCCCAAAAAAAAAAGAGACAAATCGCAATAATAGCCAAAGATACCAGATTATCTGGTTATACTCTAGAACCCGCTCTTGTTTCTGGCTTAGCATCTGCTGGTATGCATGTTTATACTCTTGGGCCTTTGCCGACTAATGGGCTAGCAATGCTTACAAAAGAAATGAAGGCTAATATGGGCATAATGATCACAGCTTCACACAACCCTCATCATGATAATGGTCTAAAATTGTTTGGTCCTGATGGAATGAAATTATCAGATAAAATCGAAAAAAAAATCGAAAGTCTTATAGACAAAAAAATTTCAAAACACCTATCTAAACCTCAAAAGTTAGGACGAGTTAAAAGATTGGAAACTGGAACAAAAAAATACATTAAAATACTACAAAAAAATTTTACAAAAGAGTTTAATCTAAGAGGATTAAGAATCGTTATTGACTGTGCTAATGGTGCTGGTTATAAGGCAGGGCCTGAATTATTAAAATCACTAGGAGCTAAAGTAATACCAATAGGTGTTAATCCAAACGGTTTAAATATAAACCAAAATTGTGGCTCAACCTTTCCAAAAAAAATTAGATCAGCTGTTAAAAAATATAAAGCTCACATAGGTATATCTTTAGACGGAGATGCTGATAGAATTATAATGTGTGATGAGAAAAGTAATATTATAGATGGAGATCAAATTATTGCTGCTTTAGCAACAAGATGGAAAAATAAAAATATGTTAAAAGGTGGTGTGATTGGAACTTTAATGTCAAACTACGGTTTAGAAAAATATTTTAAATCAAAGGGAATAAAATTTATTAGGGCTAACGTAGGCGATAGATATGTTAAAGAAAAAATGCAAAAATATAGATACAATCTTGGTGGTGAGCAATCAGGTCATATTATTTTAGGTAAATTTGCGACCACTGGTGATGGTCTACTTGTGGCTTTGGAGGCTCTTTTTGCTTTAAGGAAGGGAAAAAAAGCAAGTGAATTTTTTGATAAATTTCAAAAAATACCCCAGCTTTTAGTAAATATTGATGTAAAAGATAAAAATATTATTAATAAACCTGAGATAAAAAAAATTATAAGAAGTGTAGAAAAATTGATTAAGGGTAAAGGAAGAATTTTGGTAAGAAAATCAGGCACGGAGTCTAAAATAAGAATTATGGGGGAAAGTGAAAATAAAATACTTTTAACTAAATGTGTTAAAATTATATCAAAAAAAATAAAATAAATTGAAGCCGAATTCTAAAATTTTGGTTATTGCAGGCTCGGACTCTTCAGGTGGAGCAGGTATCCAGGCTGATATAAAAACTGTAACTACCCTTGGATCGTATGCTATGACAGCTATAACTGCAGTTACAACACAAAATACTACAGGTGTTAAATCGATTATTGGAATTGATCCAAAAAGTATTTTCAATCAAATTATTTATACTTGCAAAGATATAAGACCTGATGCAATTAAGATAGGTATGTTACACTCTCCAAAAGTTATCAGATCGGTGTTAAAGGCTTTAGATATAATCAAAATAAAAAAAATTATTTTAGATCCAGTAATGGTTGCAAAAGGTGGGGCTAAATTAATAGATGATAAGGCGATTCAATTATTAAAATTAAAGTTAATTAAAAAAGTATTACTTGTAACTCCAAATATCCCAGAAGCAGAAATTTTGACTAAAATTAAAATTTTAAATAAAGAAGATATGATTTATGCCTCTAATAAACTTTTAGAATTGGGAGCTAAAAATGTGCTTATTAAAGGTGGACACCTTAAAAATAAAAATGTTACTGATATTTTTATCAACGAAAAGGATATTAAATTTTTTAACAGTAAGCGATATAAGACAAAAAATACTCATGGCACAGGTTGTACCTTATCCAGTGCTGTTACAACTTTTGTATCGTGTGGAAAACCAATAAAGAAATCTTGTGAGCTTGGTATTAAGTATGTAAATTCAGCGATAAAATCTAACCCTAAATATGGAAAAGGTCATGGCCCAATTAACCATCTCACTTCTCTTAAATTAAAAACGAAGTTTAAATAATGAAAAATATAGTTGTTGTTGGATCTCAATGGGGTGATGAAGGTAAAGGAAAAATTGTTGATTGGCTATCTGAACAAGCAGATGTGGTAATAAGATTTCAAGGAGGGCACAATGCTGGACATACTCTTGTGATAGATGGTGTAATTTATAAGTTAAGATTACTGCCATCTGGAATAGTTAGAAAGGGTAAAATATCAATAATTGGGAATGGTGTTGTCGTAGATCCTTGGGCTTTATTAGAGGAAATTAAAGAAATAAAATCTAAAGGTGTAGAGGTTAATACAAATAATTTTATCTTATCTGAGTCTGCGAATTTAATTTTGCCTTTTCATAGGGAAATGGATGAAATTAGAGAGGATGCGGCAGGTAAAAGTAAGATAGGAACGACTAGACGAGGAATTGGACCTGCATATGAAGATAAAGTTGGCAGAAGATCAATCAGAGTTATGGATTTAAGGTCTGAAAAAAATTTAGATCAAAGACTTGAGTCAGTGTTAATTCACCATAATGCAATAAGAAAAGGTCTAGGAAAAAAAATTTTTGAAAAGGATCAGTTAAAGTCTGATTTACTCAAAATAGCACCTAGAATATTAGAATTTTCACAACCTGTATGGCTTAAAATTGATGAATTCAAAAAACAAAAAAAGAAAATTTTATTTGAAGGTGCTCAAGGTATTTTGCTTGATGTTGACCATGGAACCTATCCTTTTGTAACTTCCTCAAATACTGTTGCATCAAGTGCTGCTACAGGAACAGGCTGTGGACTTGACACGATAAATTATGTTCTTGGAATTACAAAAGCTTATACAACAAGAGTTGGAGAAGGTCCGTTTCCAACAGAACTAACAGATAGTATTGGCGAACTGTTAGGTACGCGAGGAAAAGAATTTGGAACTGTCACAAGCAGAAAAAGAAGATGTGGATGGTTTGATGGTGTTTTAGTTAGACAAACAATTAAAGTTTCAGGTATTAATTCTATTGCCTTAACAAAATTAGATGTTTTGGATGAATTAGATGAAATCAAAATTTGTGTTGCTTACGAGCTTTATGGTAAAAAATTAGATTATTTACCTGCAGCTGTAGAGGATCAAATTAAAATAAAACCTATTTATAAAACGTTTCAAGGGTGGAAAGTTTCTACAAGCGGTGTCAAAAGCATGAATTCACTGCCCGAAAATGCAAAAAAATATATCTTTGCAGTGGAGGATTTTATTGGTGCAAAAGTTTCTAGTATTTCAACGAGCCCAGAGAGGGATGACACGATTTTAATCGAAAATCCTTTTGATATTTAATTTGTGGGCAAAAGATTTTTTGACTTCGCTAAAAGTAACATATGCTTTTGAAGTTTTTCAAATGCTCTATTTTCTATCTGCCTTACTCTTTCTCTACTAATTTTGTATTTTTTGCTTAAATCTTCTAAGGTAGTTGGATCATCATTTAGTCTTCTTGAATATAAAATTTCTCTCTCTCTATCATTTAGAGATTTAATTGAATCTTTTAATAAATCTTTTCTTTGTTCCATTTCTTCATGATGAGCATATTTTAAATCGTGATCAAGCTCTTTGTCCTCTAACCAGTCTTGCCATTCATCCCCATCTTCACCAACTTGAGTGTTAAGAGAGAACTCTTTACCTGAAAGCCTTCTATTCATCGAAACCACCTCGTCTTTACTTACATCAAGTTTATTAGCGATATGATTTACGTGTTCATCTCTTAAATCTCCTTCAGTCTCTGGTGAAATTTGATTTTTAATTTTTTTTAAATTAAAAAATAATTTTTTTTGTGCAGTTGTAGTACCGATCTTAACAAGACTCCATGATCTTAAAATATATTCCTGAATTGAAGCTTTAATCCACCACATCGCATAAGTTGCTAATCTAAAACCTTTTTCAGGTTCAAATTTTTTAACAGCTTGCATTAAACCTACATTTCCTTCTGAAATCATT
>CACBCU010000004.1 GCA_902537895.1 uncultured Pelagibacteraceae bacterium
CTTGATATATCTATGTTTTCTATATCAAAGGATTTTGCAAAAATCTTATCTGTGGAAAAAAAAAATATATTTAAAGATAGTAAAACAAAAAAAATATATAAGATTTTGGGTATACTTTTTTTAATTTTAAATATCATAATAAAAATTGATGAGTAAAAATACATTAACATATAAGAAAAGTGGTGTTGACATTAATGCTGCTGATAAATTTGTTAAATTCATATCTAGCATTTCTACAACAAAAAAAGGCAAAAAAAAGTTGAATAACATTGGTGGTTTTGGCTCAATCACCAATATTCCTAAAAATTTAAAGAATCCCAAAATAGTAGCCTGTACAGATGGTGTTGGAACAAAAATTGAAATCGCAAATTTACTAAATAAATTTAACACTATAGGAATTGACCTCGTTGCTATGAGTGTAAATGATTTGATAGTTCAAGGTGCGAAACCATTATTTTTTTTAGATTATATATCAATCAACAAAATTAATTTATCAAAATTAAAATCAATTTTAAGTGGAATTATAAAAGGGTGTGAAATTTCAATGTGTAATTTAGTAGGCGGTGAAACTGCTGAGATGCCTGGAACATATGCTAAGAATAAATTTGATATTGCAGGTTTTGCTGTAGGAATTGTTGAAGAAAAAAAAATACTTAATGGGAAAAAAATTAAAAAAGATGACCTAATTCTAGCAGTCCCATCTAGTGGATTACACTCAAATGGATACTCATTAGTAAGAAAATTAATAAGTATAAAAAAAATAAATATAAAAAAAAATAAATTTCTAAAAAAGCAATTAATTAAACCTACTAAAATTTATGTTAAAGAGGTTTTAAATCTTGTTAACAATAATCTTCTTAATGGGTGTGCAAACATAACCGGAGGAGGAATAGTTGATAACTTAAAAAGAATTTTGCCATATAATCTTGATGCTAAAATTAATTTGCCTAAAATTAGTCCTCTTAAAATATTTTATTGGTTAAAAAGTCATAATATTGATGATAAAGAAATGTTAAAAACGTTTAATTGTGGAGTTGGTTTTTGTCTGGTTATAAATCCAAAAAATTTAGATAAAGTTATAAAATTTTTTCCTAAAAAATATAAACCTTATATTATAGGAAAAATATGTAGTGGAACAAAACAAGTCAAATTACATGGAAAAATCAACTGGGATTAAAAAAAAAACAGCGATTTTTATTTCAGGTAATGGAAGTAATATGAAAAATTTAATCAAATTTTCTAAAGTAAAAAGCTCCCCAATCAAAGTTGATTTGGTTATATCTAGCAATAAAAAAAGTAATGCAATTCAATATTTAAAAAAAAATAAAATTGATTTTAAAATTTTTAATTTTAGACAAAAAAATAAAGATGAAAAAAAAATCTTCGATATTTTAAAAAAAAGAGAAACTCAATTAATTTGTCTAGCAGGATTTATGAAAATACTCTCAGGAAGTTTCATTAAAAGATTTGAGGGTAAAATATTGAATATACATCCATCTCTATTACCTAAATATAAAGGGTTAAACACGCATAAAAGAGCTATACTTAACAAAGAAAAATTTTCAGGTTGTACTGTTCATTATGTTAACTCAAAATTAGATTCTGGTAAAATCATTATTCAGAAAAAAGTAAAGATAAACAAAAAAGATGATCCAAAATCCTTGTCAAAAAAAATTCTAAAACAGGAGCATTTATTATATCCAAAAGCTCTAGAGAAAATACTTTCTAAGACTTAAAAAAAAAGTCAATTTCAATTCTTGCATTCTCTGTACTATCTGAACCATGAACAGAATTTTTATCAATAGATATTCCAAATTTTTTTCTTATTGTACCCTCTGCAGCTTCCTGTGGATTTGTTGATCCCATTAATTCTCTATTAGCTATAATAGCATTTTCCTTTTCTAAGATCATAACAACTATTGGTCCCGAGGATAAATAAGCACATAAATCATTATAAAATGGCTTTGTTTCATGAACTTTATAGAATTTTTCTGCCTCTTGTTTTTCTAATTGAATTTTTTTTTCTTGAACAATTTTAAAACCATTATTTAAAAATATATCTTTTATTTGACCATCTAAATTTCTCTCCACAGCATCAGGTTTAATAATTGATAATGTTTGTACAACATTACTCATAATAATCCTCAATTAATTGATTTAACAATCTTACCCCATAACCAGTAGCTCCACCCGAGTTCAATGCTCCTCCATATTTTGAAAAAGCCATTCCTGCAATATCTAAATGAGCCCAAGGTGTTTTATTTAGAATAAATCTTTGTAAAAATTGAGCGGCAGTAGTTGAACCTGCACCTCCAACATAATTTATATTTTGCACATCAGCATTCTTTGAATTTATCAATTTATCAAAATTTTTATGCAACGGCATTCTCCATAATTTTTCCTCAACTTTTTTACCAGCCTCAATTAATTCTTTTGATAATTTATCATTATTTGAAAAAAGACCTGCGTATTCAGATCCTAAAGATACAATTATTGCTCCTGTTAATGTAGCTAAGTCAATTATAAATTTAGGTTTATATTTTTTTTCTGTAAATGTAATTGCATCGGCTAAAACTAATCTTCCCTCTGCATCTGTATTTAAAATTTCTATTGTTTTTCCACTATAAGATTTTACTATATCGCCTGGTCTTTGAGCGTTCCCACTAACCATATTTTCTACGAGCCCTACAACACCGATCACATTTATTTTTGCTTTTCTTAATGCAAGATTCATCATCAATCCAACAACAGCGGCTGAACCAGCCATATCATAAGTCATATCCTCCATAAACTTTGCGGGTTTTAAAGAATAGCCACCTGTATCAAAACAAACTCCCTTGCCAATAAAAGCTATAGGTTTTGAATTATTTTTAACGCCTTTCCACTCCATAGTAACCAGGTATGAACCTCTTATGCTTCCTTGACCTACACCCAGTAAAGCATTCATACCTAGCTTCTTCAATTTTTTTTGATCATAAATATTTATTTTTAAACCATATTTCTTTAACGATTTTATTCTTTTTGCATATTCGTCAGGGTGTAATACGTTACCTGGCTCTGAAACCAAATCTCTTGCATAAAAAGTTCCCTCCTCTAATGCTCTAAATTTTAATTGATCTTTAACTGAAGTATTATTTTTTTTTCCGAAAACATTTATGTTAACTAATTTTTTTTCATTTTTTGTTTTATATTTTCTAAAATCATATGATTTCAATTTTAGTCCATGAAGAAAATGCCCGATAAAATTTTTATTAACGCTAACAATGCTGTCGGAATTGATAAGGTATTCAATGCTTTTTGTATTATTGATAAGGCCATAAAACTCTGCTCCTAAATTTTCAATATCATAATTCTTCATGCTTTTTTTTATTGAAATTAAAACTATTTTCTTTTTGGAACTTAATTCAAAAATTAACAATTTTTTTTTTAAATCTGACGTTTTCAACAAGTCAGATATGTAAGAAAACTCTGAACTTGAAATATATTTCTTGATCGATTTTATATTGAATTCTTCATCCACAAATAATACCAAATTTGAGGAGGTTTTTCTTAAAATGCTTTTTTTAAAGCTTATTTTTATTGACATTTTTTATATATGTGTACTTTAAGTTGTATATTAATTGTAAGCTAATTTTTAGATTATATAATTAGAATTTTGTTAGATTTCAATGGAAAAAATATTATTTAGAAAATTATTAATCGATTGTTTGATCTTTTTTCTAATTACTCTTTTCAGTGCAAGTATTATTATCTGGGTATTTCAGGCAGTTAATTTTTTGGATATAATGATAGAAGATGGCAGAGACTATTTGGTATATATTAACTATTCATTACTCAACTTTCCGAAAATTGTTAGTAAGGTTTTGCCTTTTGTATTTTTCTTCAGTTTTTTTTATGTAATTTCAAAATATGAATTAAAAAATGAATTGATGATATTTTGGAATTTTGGTGTGAATAAAATTCAAATCATAAATTTCTTATTAATTTTTTCAATTTTTTTAACACTTTTGCAAATAACCTTAGCTGCTTTTGTAGTTCCTAATTCACTGGACAAAGCAAGATCCTTTTTAAGGACATCTTCGGTCAATTTTTTGGAGAGTTTTATTAAACAAAAGAAATTTAACGACACTATAAGAAATGTTACAATTTATAGTGATGGTAAAGACAAGGACGGAAATTTATTAAATATATACTTAAAGAAAGAGGAAAATATTAATAATTTTCAAATTACTTATGCAAAAAAAGGAAAATTTGTAAATAAAAAGAATACTCAGATATTAGTACTGCATGAGGGAGAGACAATAAATTTTATCAACAATAAAATTACAAATTTCAGATTTTCAAAATCAGACTTTAATCTCAAGAATTTGGAAACAAATACTACAACTTATATAAAAACCCAGGAAGTATCTACATCAAAATTAATTAAATGTTATTTAAAACTTAACAATATAAATTTTTTCAGTATAGACACAAATAATGTTGTAATTGAAAATTGTGTATTAAAAAATTTAAATAATGTAATTAAAGAATTATATAAAAGGTTTATCATACCTTTTTATATACCACCCTTAATGTTAACTATTTTGTTTCTATTACTTAAATCAAAAGAAAACGTAAATTATTTTAATTACAGAATTTTTATTTTTCTATTTGGATTATCACTAATTATTTCTTCTGAGATGAGTTTAAGATTCATAAAGAATGGTATTCTCGAAAATTTCAAAATTTTCATAATTCCTTTGATTATAATAGTTCTGATATATTCAATAATTTATTTCAATCTAAATTCTTATAAGGGAAAAAGATGAGGACCTACGTAAAATTTTTAAGTAAAATCTATTTAAACTCTTTTTTTTATGTTTCGTTGATAATGTTTAGTTTGATTTTCATACTTAATTTGCTTAGCGAATTGGATTTTTTTAAAGATATTAATGTCAATAGTTATTTTCCAATATACTTGTCACTTCTTAATTCACCAACTTTTATATTTGAAATGTTTCCCTTTATTTTTCTTATTTCTACTCAACTTTTTTTCATTACATTATTTAATAATAATCAATTAAGTATTTTTAAGTACTCTGGTCTTAAAAATTCAAAAATTTTATTTATAATTAGTCTAATGAGTTTTATTTTAGGTATCGTAATTGTAACTTTATTTTATAGTTTGTCATCAAGTTTAAAAAATTTTTATTTAGATTTAAAAACCAATTATACTATGGATGGAAAATATCTAGCTGTTATAACTAAAAATGGACTTTGGATCAAAGACGTAATCGATGATAGAATTTTAATAATAAACTCTGTTAAGATAGATCAAAATTATTTAATCGATGCCTATATTTCTGAGTTTAATAGTAATTTTGAAATTAAGAGAAATATTGTAAGCCCTAAAATTGATATATCTAAAAAAAATTGGATAATATTTAATGCAAGAATTTTTAACAAAAATACAAAACAAAAATTTGAAACTTTAGAAATGAAAACAAATTTTGACTATTTAGTTATTCAAAGTCTATTTTCTAACTTATCTTCGCTATCAATATTAGAGCTTTTAGAACTTAGGAAAAACTACAAATCTTTAAATTATTCTTTAATAGAGATCGATATTCAGCTTTTAAAACTTATATCATTTCCAATATATTTAATGCTCATGACTATATTCTCCAGCATCATAATGATGAGTACCAAAAAACTCAAAAGTTCAATCTTAAAAATTTCAATTGGCTTGTTCTTTTCTGTTTTAATATATTATCTATTTAATTTTTTTAATGTTCTCGGAAAAACAGAAAAAATTAATTTATTTAGTTCAGTATTATTGCCCATAGTATTGTTGACAGTTGTGAATTCTCTAATGATAAGAAGGTTTAATGAAAAATAAAATTTTATTTATACTTATATTTTTCTGTCTAAATTTTTTCCCATTAGGGTTATCTAATGCACAAGATCAATTCAATTTTAATATTTCTGAAATAGAAATTTTAGAAAATGGAAACAAAATTGTAGGTTCAAAAAGGGGTGAGGTCTCAACTGGGGATGGTTTAGTAATTGAAGCTGACAATTTTATATACAAAAAAAACGAGAACATACTTAATGCTAATGGTAATGTTATTATTAAAGATACATTTAATAATTATAACATATATTCAAATAACGTCACATACGAAAAAAAGACTGAAAAAATAATTAGTAAAGGAGAAACTAAAGGCGAAATTAGTTCAAGATTTATTTTAGACTCAATAGATGTTATCTTTTTTAGAGATAAAAAGATATTAAGCTCAGACAATAACACTTCGATATTAGATAAAAATGAGCAAACCTATGTTCAATTAAAAAAATTTAATTTTTCTATTGATGAAGAGTTATTAAAAGGTGAAGAGGTTTTAGTAAATTTAGATTATAATTTACCACAAAATGATAAATTATTTTTTAGCAGTGGAATTTTTGATTTTAAAAAAAAGAGTTTTGTTGCGAAAGATGTTAAAATAAGTTTAAAGAAAAATATATTTGATAATATAAAAAACGATCCCAGATTGAAAGGTGTATCTGCTCAAAGTGAAAATAATATCACTACTGTTAAAAAAGGAGTTTTTACAAGTTGCGCTGATGATACAGATTGTCCTCCCTGGGTTATTACGGCTGGCGAAATTAAACACGACAAAAATAAAAAACAACTTATTTATGATGATGCGTTATTAAAAATTTATAACGTTCCAGTTTTATATTTTCCAAAGTTTTTTCACCCTGATCCGACTGTAAAAAGACAATCAGGTTTTTTAAAGCCAAGTTTAAATAATTCTAATGTTTTGGGATCATCTTTTAATTTACCCTACTACCATGTAATTTCTCAAAATAAGGATTTTACATTCAGACCTACAATATTTGATAGTGATATAAAAATGTTTCAAAATGAATTTAGGTTAGCGAACAAGAACTCATCAGCAATAGTGGATTTTGCTTATGTTGATGGATATCAATCATCACTCTCAAATAAGAAAAATAGCTTAAGCCATATATTTGCAAAATTTGATCTAAATTTAGCATGGGAAAATTTTAACCAAAGTGACTTGTTTGTTTCTCTCAAAAAAGTGTCAAATGATACATACTTAAAAATTTTTGATGGAAATATATTTAAAAATGATACAACTCCTTCAGATTATGACGTACTAAATTCTGAAGCAAAATTAATAATTAATAATAATGATATTAACTTTATTACAGGTTTTCAATCGTTTGAGAATTTAAATCAACCTAGTTCTGATAGATTTCAATTTATCTTACCTTATTATAATTTTGATAAACAATTATTTAATAATTTTGAAAATGGATCAGTCAATTTTAGTTCTAGTGGAAGTAATGATTTAAACAATACAAATAATTTAAGAACAAAAATAATAAATGACCTAAATTTTCAAAGTTTAGATATTATAACGGACTATGGTTTTATGAATGAATATAATATTTACTTGAAAAATCTTAACACCATAGGAAAAAATGACAGTTTGTATAAATCTAGTCCACAAATGGAGCTTATGAGTATTTTTGAGCTTAATACAAGTTTACCGATGATAAATCAGACTGAAAGAAGTGTAAATTATCTCACGCCAAAAGCATCAATTAGATTTAATCCAGGTGACATGAAAGATTATACATCTAGTGATAGATCAATAAATGTTGATGGCATTTTTGATATTAACAGATTGGCTATAGATGATTCTTTTGAAGAGGGAAAATCACTAACTTTAGGAGTCGAGTACAAAAAGACAAAATTAAATGATATAAATAAATTTTTTGAGGCAAAAATTGCGACTGTTTACAGAGACAAAAATGAGAAGTTTATACCTCAAACGAGTGGTATAAATGGTAAGGATCCAAATATTTTTGGATCAATATCAAATAATCTCTCAGATACCTTAAATATTTCTTATAATTTTATTTTAGATAATGATCTTAATACTTTAGAATATAATTCATTAAATACAACGATTAACTATAAAAATTTAAATACCTCTTTTAATTTTATTGAGGAGGATGGAGCAATTGGTGACACAAATACAATTGAAAACAAAACTTCTATTAAATTTGATGATCAAAATTACTTAACATTTAATACAAGAAGAAATAGAAAAATTAATTTAACAGAATATTATAATTTAATTTATGAGTATAAAAATGACTGTTTAATAGCTGGAATTAAATATGATAAATCATACTATGAGGATAGAGATCTAAAACCTTCAGAAAATTTATTATTTAGTATAACTTTAACTCCTTTGACAAGTTTTGAGCAAAAAATTGATCAATGATGAGAATTATTTCTGTAAAACTTATATTTACTGTTTTTGTGATTATATTTTTGACTGTAATAAAATCTTCAGTATTAGCAAGTGAAAATAAGATTTTATTAAAAGTTAACAATGAGCTTATTACGACAATTGATGTATTAAATGAAATTAATTATTTAAAGTCAATTAATGAAGATATAAACAATCTAGAAAATAAGAAAATTATTGAGATCGCAAGAAATTCATTGATAAAAGATAAAATTAAAAAAATTACACTTACGCCAATAATAAAAAAAATGGAAATTAGCGATGATGATTTTAAAAGAATTTTGATTTCAAATTATTCAAATACAGGATTTACAAAAATTGAGGAAATAGCTCAACATCTTAAAAAATATAATATAGAACCTAAATTAATAAGAAATAAAATGACCATTAATGCTATATGGAGTCAATTTATTTACGATAAATACTCAAAAAATATCAAAATTGACATTGATAAATTAAGACAAGACATTCTAAAAAATGAAGGTCAAACTGAATTTCTTCTTTCAGAAATTGTATTTAATTTAGAAGAAAAGCAAACGATTAATGAAAAATTTAATATCATTAAAAATGCTATAAAGGAAAATGGTTTTACAAATAGCGCTTTAATTTACAGTATTTCTGAAACATCAACTTCTGGAGGAAATATTGGTTGGGTAAGTGAAAATTCTATAAATAAAAAAATTTTGAAAGAAATTATAAAAATTGATATCAATAATTTTACTGAACCTTTAGTGATACCCGGTGGTTATTTAATTCTTAAAGTAAATGAAAAAAGAATTACAAAAAAAGACATTATACTTGAAGATGAATTAAAAAAAATTATTGAAATTAAAACTAATAAACAATTAAATCAATTTTCAAACATCTTTTTAAATAAAATTAAAAAAGATATTATCATTAATGAACTATAAACCGATAATATTAGTTGCAGGAGAGCCTAATAGTATTTTTTTTGAAATTTTATTTAAAGTGCTAAATACTAAAAAGATAAAAAGTCCCTTAGTTTTAATTGCGTCACATAAAATTCTTTCACTTCAAATGAAGAGACTTAATTTTAAGATAAATATAAAACTTTTAGATCCAAAAAAAATAAATGATTATAAACTAAATAACAATTCTATTAATCTTATAAATGTTAGTTATAATCAAAAAAAAGCTTTTGAAAAAATTAGTAATAAATCAAATAATTACATAAGAAAATGTTTTGAAATAGCTATCATTTTAATTAAAACAAATTTCTCTAACAAATTAATCAATGGTCCAATTTCAAAAAAAAATTTTTTAAAGAACAAGTTTCTAGGTATCACAGAATTTTTTGGTAAAAAATTTAAGAAAAAAAAGATTGCAATGCTAATATATAATAAAGATCTATCAGTTAGTCCTGTAACAACACATCTACCCTTAAAAAAAGTATCTAAAACAATAAACAAAAAATTGATAACCGAAAAAGTTATATTGATTGATGACTTTTACAAATCATTTATTGGCTATAAGCCTAAAATCGCATTAACTGGTCTCAACCCACATTGTGAGAGTATTAGCAATTTTAATGAGGATGAAAAAATTATAAAACCAACAGTTAAGAATTTAATGAAACGCAAATTTAAAGTATCTGGACCATATCCTGCAGATACAATTTTTTTAAAAAAAAATAGAAGAAAATTTGATGTAATTCTAGGCATGTACCATGACCAAGTTTTATCACCTATCAAAACTCTCTTTGAATATGATGCTATAAATATCACATTAGGTTTGCCCTTTGTAAGAATTTCACCCGATCACGGACCTAATGAAAAAATGGTAGGTAAAAACGTTTCAAGTCCTTTAAGTTTATATAAGGCGATTTCTTTCCTTGAGAGACTTAAGTGATAAAAGCCAAAAAAAACTTAGGTCAAAACTTTTTAATAGATGAGAAGATTCTAAAAAAAATCACCGATATAATTGAAATTAAAGGCAAGACTATACTTGAAGTTGGACCTGGAACTGGAAATTTATCATCATTTATATTAAAAAAAAATCCAAAAAAATTTTTTGTAGTAGAAAAAGATCATAGACTTATTTCAAGTTTACAAAAAAAATTTCAAAACCAAATTGAAATAATCAATGAAGATATACTAAACGTTGATGAGAAAGAATTCTCCCAAGATAAGTTAATTGTTTTTGGAAATTTACCATATAATATTTCTACCGAAATATTATGTAAATGGATATTAAATCTAAATGATAGTAATTTTTGGTTTGAAAACATGATATTAATGTTTCAAAAAGAAGTTGCAGATAGAATTGTAGCAAATGTGAATACTTCTGACTATGGAAGACTAGCTATACTAGCGAAATGGAAATTAGAAATTAAAAAAATTTGCGATGTATTACCTTCATCATTTTACCCTAAACCAAAAATAGATAGTTCTTTATTATTTTTTACACCCAAGAAAAGGTTTTTTAAAATAAATGAGCCAAAAAATATTGAAATAATTACTAGACTTTTTTTTAATCATAGAAGGAAAATGATTAAAAAACCTTTTAACCAATTATTCAATGCAAATATAGAAGTTCAAAAAAAATTAAAATTAAGTTTAAATTTAAGGCCACAAAATTTGGATTTCAATACATATTATAACTTGGCTAAAGAATATGAAAACTTAAACAGTTAATTTTTCTACATGCTTTCTTATAAAATCTTTATCATAATCTTTTGAACCATTTTTTAGTTCTGCATCAATTAAGTTGATAATTTTTGAAAAACAATTGTCCAAATTATCATTTATCACAACATAATCATAATTAATCCAATGCAAAACATCATGGCTAAATTGATTCATTCTTTCCTCGACCATAGTCCTGTCACCCATGTGCCGATTTGATAATCTTTTTAATAAAACCTCTTTACTTGGTGGTAAAATAAAGAAAGTTATAAGTTTATAATCTAATTTTTTATTTTTTATTTGATCAGCACCTTGCCAATCAATATCAAACAAAACATGTTTTCCTTTGTTTAATCTCTCAATTACTGGTGTTCGAGTAGTTCCATATAAATTATTAAAAACTTTAGCATATTCAAGAAACTCCTCATTTCTTATAAGCCTTTTAAATTCATGTTCACTTACAAAATAATAATCTTTATTTTGTATCTCATTTTGTCTTGGTTTTCTTGTAGTATGCGATACTGAAATTTCAAATTTGGGATTTTGAGATAACAATCCAACCAGTGTAGTTTTTCCAGCTCCAGAAGGAGAGGAAAGAATAATCATTACCCCGTCGTTGTTCGTGGGCATTAATTGTTAGTTAGCTTTTCCTTCTATAAATTTTACAGCATCTCCAACTGTTAAAATTTTTTCAGCCTCACTATCAGAAATTTCTGAACCAAACTCCTCTTCAAAAGCCATGACTAATTCCACAGTATCTAGACTGTCCGCGCCTAAATCATCTATGAAACTGGACTCATCTGTTACTTTTGCTTCATCAATACCTAAGTGATCTGCAACTATTTTTTTAACTTTACTTGAAACATCTTCTGACATTTTGATCCTTATTGTTATAAATTCTTATTAGTTTAAAAACCTATTTTGTCAAGCCATATACATGCCTCCATTAACATGCAATGTTTCTCCATTTATATAATTTGAGTGACTAGAACATAAAAAAAGTACAGCATTTGCAATATCATCTGGTTCTCCTAGTCGGGCAGAGGGAATTTTTGATATTATAGCCTCTTTAAATTTATCGTCTAATTTATCCGTCATGTCTGTTTTAATAAAACCAGGTGAAATACAATTTATATTTATATTTTTCTTAGCATATTCTATTGCCAAACTCTTAGACATTGCAATTATACCTGCTTTAGAAGCTGTGTAATTGGCCTGTCCTAAATTACCAGTGTGCCCAACGACTGACGTAATATTAACAATCTTTCCAGATTTATTTTTAAGCATTTTTTTAATCGCTGATTTACTCATCAAAAAAGTTGAAGTTAAGTTAACATCAATAACTTTTTTCCATTCATCTAAGCTCATCCTTATTGCTAAATTATCTTGGGTAATGCCTGCATTATTAACGATGCAATCTAAGATACCACCAAGTTCTTTAGTTGCATTTTCAACAAACTCCTCAATTTTATCACTTTGAGAAATATCAAACTTTAATATTTTAATATTTCCATATTTGTTTTTTAATTCCTCAAGTTTTTCTATTCTTGTGCCTGTCGCTAAAATATTTGCTCCTGATTGATTTAATTTTTCGATTATTGAATTCCCTATCCCACCTGTAGCACCAGTAACAATAATATTTTTACCTTTTAAATCAGTCATATTTTTAGACCTTCAATATCAACTTGAGAATTAATTGTATCAATTTTAACATTTTTATTAATTCTTTTTACCAAACCTGACAAAACTTTCCCAGGTCCAATTTCTATAAAATGGTCTACATTATTTTCTATCATATTAATTACGCTTTCTCTCCATCTAACTCTATTCTCTATTTGCTTAATTAAGAGATTTTTAAGCTCATCTGGGTCTTTAATCTCATTAGCAGTAACGTTAGAAATTAATTTATTTTGCCCATTTTTAAAATTAAGTTTATTTAACTCTTCTTTCATAATTTTTGTCGCATTATTCATTAGTTCGCAGTGAAAGGGTGCACTTACAGGAAGTTTAATATTTTTTATTGAACTAGCCTTAAAAATTTGAATTAATTGTTCTAAGTCTTTAGTTTTTCCACTCAAAACAATTTGCCCTTCAGAATTATCATTTGCAATTTGTGCTTTTAAATTATCTTTATTTTCCATTAAAATTCTTTCAATCTCATCAACTGTTGAGCCCAATACCGCAACCATCCCTCCCTGTCCTTTAGGTAAAGAGTTTTGCATAGCATCCCCTCTAATTCTCAATATTTTTAAAGTATCTGAAAAATCCAGATATCCTGCACATGATAATGCCGAATATTCTCCCAAAGAGTGTCCAGCAAAGTATTTTGCTTTATTTAAATCTAAGTTGAATTCATTTTTTGCTAAATTAAATATTGAGTAACTTATTAAAAATATTGCTGGCTGTGTATTTGCTGTTAAATCTAATTCCTCTTTTGGCCCTTCCAGGATAAGCTTAGAAATAGAAAAGTTTAATGTGTCGTCTGCTTGTTTAAAAAGGTCTTTTACTAAATTAAATTTATCACAGAGTTCTTTTCCCATTCCAACTAATTGAGACCCTTGACCTGGGAAAATTACTGAAAACATAAAAAAAACCTATTTTTTAAACTTTTTAGCTATTGTAATTAAAGATTTATAATAGTATATCCTCATTTTTTTAGAAAGTTTAGATGAATTTATACGAACATACAATTATAGCAAGACAAGACGCTTCACCAAGTGATATACAGCAACTAACTGAAAAATATTCAAAAATTGTTGAAAAAAATGATGGAGAAATAATTAAAACTGAAAACTGGGGTTTGCTAAATCTTTCATATTTAATTAAAAAAAATAAAAAAGGTAGCTATATACATTTTAAGATCAAATGTAATGGTCAGGTAATAAATGAATTAGAAAAAAATGAGTCTATAGATAAGAAACTTTTAAGATACCTAACAGTTAAAGTTAAGAAATTTGATTTAAAAACCAATTATTTCAATAAGAAAGAAGACTCAGAAAAAGAAAACAAATAATTAGGTCATGCCAAAAAAACAATTAGGAAATAAAAAAAATAAACAAAGTAATTTTGCTAAACTTAGTATTTTTCAACCAAATAAATATAAATTTAAAAAAAGCTGTCCCCTTTCCGCCAAAGGTGCTCCAACAATTGATTATAAAAATATAAAGTTATTAAAAAAATACACTTCTGAAAATGGTAAAATCCTTCCATCACGAATTACTAATGTTAGTCAAAAAAAACAAAGAGAGCTATCTTTATCTATCAAGAGAGCAAGAAATTTAGCGTTAATATAATATGAAAGTAATCCTGCTTGAAAATTTAAAAAAAATCGGCTCAATAGGTGAAATAATAGATGTTAAAAGAGGATTTGCTCGAAATTTCCTAATTGCAAATAATAAAGCTTTATACGCATCCAAGGAAAATGTTAGCAAAGTAGAAAAAATTAAGTCTGAGCTTTCAAAAAAAGATAACGAAAAAAAACAAGAAGCGAAGAAAATTTCAGAAAAAATTAACAAAAAAGAATATAAAATTGAAAAATTATCTACTGAAAATAATGAATTATACGGTTCGGTGAAACCAACAGAAATTTCAAAATTAATAAAAGAAATAGATGATCAAGAAATTAAACCGTCTATGATACAGCCAATAAAAGATATTAAATCAATTGGAAAGTTTAAGGTAAAAATAAGCCTACACTCGGAAGTTGATGCAGAGATAATTATTAATGTAGTTTCATCGGAGACAATTCAATAATTATACAATTTTCTCCCCAGCAAATTTTAAAAATAAACTTTCTACAATATTTGTTATATTCATTTAATGGAAAAAAGTTTAAGTATTCTAAAAGACAGTTTTAAAGAACTACCAAACAATATTGAGGCAGAGCAATCTGTTATAGGATCAATCTTAGTATCTAATGAAATTTTTGATGACATTAATACAATTATATCTAGTTCAAATTTTTATGATCCAATGCATCAAAAGATTTTCAGTGCAATAGAAAACTTAATTTATAAAGGGATGTTAGCTAATCCAATAACGCTTAAGAATTATTTTGAATCTGACAAAGATGAAATAAATATACCAGAGTATCTTGTAAAAATCACCAAATTCTCAACATCTACAAGACAGGCTACTGAATATTCAAAAATAATTTATGACATGTTTGTTAGACGTGAGTTAATTAAAATCTCAGAACAAACTATCGATACAGCTAAAATCAATGATCTAAATACAAATGGTCAAAATATAATTGAAAATTCTGAAAGATTGTTATTTGATTTAGCTGAAAAAGGATCTTTTAATTCATCTTTAGTAAAATTTGATGAGGCCATGAAAAAAACAATTGAGATGGCCTCTGCTGCATATAAAAATGAAGAAGGGATTGTTGGAGTTCCGACTGGTTTAAGAGATCTCGATGATAGACTCGGAGGTCTGCATCAATCTGATTTGATCATCATAGCAGGTAGACCATCAATGGGTAAAACTGCTTTAGCAACTAACATAGCATTCAATGCAGCACAAAAACTACAAGAAGGCCAAAGGAGATCCTCGGTCGCTTTCTTTTCCCTAGAAATGTCCTCTGAACAATTGTCTACAAGAATATTAGCGGAACAATCTAGAATAAAATCAAATGATATAAGGCGTGGAAGAATTTCTGATGAACAATTTGACAAATTTATTGAGACCTCAAAAAATATTGCAGAGCTACCATTATACATTGATGAAACTCCAGCTATAAGTATTGCAGCCATGAGTAACAGGGCTAGAAGAATAAAAAGATTATTTGGTTTAGATATGATAGTGGTTGACTACATCCAATTAATGAGAGGATCCATTAATAACAAAGATGGCAGAGTTCAAGAAATTTCTGAGATAACACAAGGTTTAAAAGCTATAGCTAAAGAACTTTCAGTGCCAGTTGTTGCATTATCTCAACTTTCGAGAGCAGTGGAACAAAGAGATTTGAAAAAACCTCAATTAGCTGATTTAAGAGAGTCTGGCTCAATCGAGCAAGATGCAGATGTGGTTATGTTTGTTTATCGGGAGGCATATTATTTAGAAAGACAAGAACCAAGACCTGCTACTGTGGAACATGCTGAATGGCAAGCGAAAATGAACGAGATATCGAATTTAGCAGAAATAATTATTGGTAAACAAAGACATGGTCCAACTGGAAATGTAATGCTTGAGTTTGAGGCTATGTTTACCAAATTTAAAGATACTCAAAATACTTAAATTAAAATATAAATAGGGTAAATGTTCACCCATTTTTATCAAAATTTCATACTTAAAAATCCCAAGCTTATATTTGTTCTTTTGATAATAGCGTTAATAAGTTTTGGATATCACTCAAAAAACTTTAGGCTAGATGCCTCATCTGATACTCTATTAATAGATGGTGATCCTGACCTTAAATATCTTCAAGAGGTAAATGAACGTTACGGATCAAAAGAATTTTTAATTTTAACTTATACACCAAACCAAGGTATGATTACTGATACCTCAATAAATAATCTCTTAAGTTTAAAGTATAAAATTCAAAGTTTAGAGTGGGTAGATAGTGTGGTTACTTTGCTAGATATTCCCTTATTAAATAATTCAGAGGCTCCATTACAGGAAAGATTAGAAAATTTTAAAACTCTTAAAGATGAAGATGTGAATAAAGATAGAGGTTTTAAAGAAATAACTAGTAGTCCAGTTTTTAGAAACTTCGTTATAAGTGAAGATGGTAAGACTAGCGGAATCATTGTTTATTTAAAAAAAAACAAGCCTTTAGATAATATTAAAAATAAATCAAAAGAGGAAATTGAAATTTATAAAGACAAAATAAAAAAACAAAATCATAAAAATATTATTGAAATAAGAGATGTAATTGAAAGTTATGAAAATATAGGGAAGATTCACTTGGGCGGTATACCTATGATTGCAGATGATATGATGACATTTATTAAAAGTGACATTGTTGTTTTTGGATTAGGTGTTCTTTTATTTATAATTGCAACATTATGGTATATCTTCAGAAAATTAATTTGGATATTAGTTCCAATAAGCAGTTGCTTTTTCTCAGTAATTATAATGACAGGTTTACTTGGCTTGTTAGGATGGAAAGTAACGGTTATCTCCTCAAATTTTATTGCACTAATGTTAATTTTAACTATGGCAATGAATATTCATATGAGCACACGTTTTTTACAACTAAAAGAAAATTTTCCTCATAGAAATATTTTAGATCTTTTGATTTTAACTACTGAGAAAATGTTTTGGCCAATCTTATATACTGTAATGACAACAATTATTGCTTTCTTGTCTTTGATTTTTAGTGAAATAAAACCCATCATAGATTTTGGCTGGATGATGACAATGGGTTTGTTGATCTCATTCTGCGTTACATTTACATTACTACCTACCCTTATTAATTTTGTACCAAAAAAAAATGTTTCTTTTATTAAATATGAAAAATCTAAAATTACATCTTTACTTTCAAAGTTTTCACAAGATTATCAAAAGTCAATTTTTGTCCTAACCGGAATTATAATTTTATTTAGTATCATTGGCATTAGCCGTCTTGAGGTTGAAAATAGTTTCATAAATTATTTTAGTAAAAAGACTGAAATTTACAAAGGTATGAAACTTATTGATGAAAAATTAGGTGGTACTACACCGCTGGAAGTAATTTTAAAATTCCCTAAAAATAAAACTGAGACTAACGACGATGAATTTGAAGATTGGGAAAATGAAGATAATGAAGAAGATGAAAAAAAATATTGGTTCACAAAAGATAAGATTAATAAAATTGCATCAGTTCATAATTATTTAGATAGCCTACCAGAGATTGGTAAGGTTTTATCTTTTTCTTCAATTATTGATGTCGCGACTTTGCTTAATAATAATAAACCATTAGGAACTTTAGAAATGGGAGTCCTTTATTCAAAAATTCCTCAAAGTATTAGGACAGAAATTGTCGATCCCTATATTTCAATAAAAGATAATGAAGCCAGGATAAATCTTAGAATTATAGACTCTAAGAAAGACTTAAGAAGAAATGATTTAATAAATAAAATAAATTATGACTTACAAAATAAATTAGGACTTGAAAAAAAAGAATTTAAACTCACTGGAGTTTTAATTTTATTTAACAATTTACTTCAAAGTTTATTTAAATCACAAATTTTGACACTCGGATTTGTTATGATTGGTATATTTGTAATGTTTTTAATTCTTTTTAAAAATATAAAACTTTCATTAATTGGTGTAGTTCCAAATTTTATAGCAGCCTTTTTTATTTTGGGAATTATTGGCCTACTTGGTATTCCTTTAGATATGATGACAATAACAATAGCAGCTATAACTATAGGTATAGCTGTTGATAATAGTATTCATTATATTTATCGTTTTAAAGAAGAATATGATAATCTGAATGATTACAACGAAACAGTAAAAGTTTGTCATTCAACAGTCGGTAAGGCAATCTTAAATACATCAATTACCATTGTTTTTGGTTTTTCAATTTTAATTTTATCTAATTTTATTCCTACAATTTATTTTGGTATTTTTACAGGAATTGCGATGTTACTTGCGATGATATCTGTTTTAACCCTTTTGCCATCCTTAATTTTATTGATTAAACCTTTTGAAAAATAAAAATTTAAAATGGAAGTTTTAAAAGAGTTTTATAATTCAATATCAATTTTAGATTTGGTTTACTTAATAATAACAATATTATCCTTAATCAAATGCTATATTAAAGGTTTCGTATTAAGTTTACTGACTATAGCCAAATGGTTATTAGCATACGTTTTAACTTTAATTATTTTTCCTAGAGTTAAACCTTATGTAAAAGATATTATAGATAATGAATATATTTTAGATATTGTGCTAGGTATAAGTATATTTATAATAATATTTTTCTTTATCTTATTGGTTAACAAAGGAATTGGTAAAGCTATAAAATATACTGGACTTGGGAATTTAGATAGGATGTTTGGCTTTTTTTTTGGATTCGTAAGATCATACATAATCGCTGTTTGTATATTTTCTGCAGCACATATTGTTTATAATCACGATAAATGGCCCATAAATCATAATAAATCATACATCTTTCCATATTTGAAAAAAGGTAGTAATTATTTATTAAAAGAATTTCCAGATGAAAAAACTTATCAAAACTCTAAAGAAAAAATTAAGGAGCTTTAATCCAAAGCTTAAAGAGGAATGTGGAGTTTTTGGTATAAGTGATAACAAAGATGCTTCAGCTCTAACTGCCTTAGGTTTGCATGCACTTCAACATAGGGGTCAAGAAGGTTGTGGAATAGTAACATTTGATGGATCACATTATTTTTCAGAAAAAAGATTTGGACTAGTGGGAGATAATTTTAACAAAGAAAAGATATTAAATAGATTGAAAGGAAATTTCGCGATTGGGCATAATAGATATAGTACCACTGGTGAGAATACTTTAAGAAATATACAACCTTTTTTTGCTGATACTAATGCAGGTGGTATCGGTGTTGCTCACAACGGTAATCTTACAAACTCAATTTCACTAAGAAAAAAATTAGTCGATGAGGGCGCTATTTTTTACACAACCTCAGATACTGAAACTATTGTTCAATTAATAGCTAGATCAAAGAGAAAAAAAACTATCGATAAAATTGTAGATGCGATATTTCAAATCCAAGGAGGTTACTCTTTGGTCATGTTGACCCAAACTTCATTGATAGGTGTGAGGGATCCATATGGAATAAGGCCACTTATAATTGGCAAACTGAATAATAGTTATGTTCTTTCATCAGAGACTTGCGCTTTAGATATAATTGGTGCAAAATTTGTAAGAGAAGTTGACAATGGAGAAATCGTTTTAATAGAAGATAATAAGATTCAAAGTATTAAACCTTTTCCTCCTAGAAAAATAAGACCATGTGTTTTTGAATATATTTACTTTTCAAGACCTGATAGTATTTTAAATGGCAAGAGTGCTTACGAATATCGAAAAAATCTAGGTAAAGAGTTAGCCAAAGAAAGTAATTTAAAAGCAGATATAGTTGTTCCAGTTCCAGATTCTGGTAATGCCGCAGCTCTAGGTTTTGCTCAGTATCTTGGTATTAACTTTGAATTAGGTCTCACAAGAAATCATTATGTTGGTAGAACTTTCATAGAGCCAATTCAAAAGATAAGAAGTTTAGGGGTAAAATTAAAATTAAATGCCAACCAATCAACAATTAAAAATAAAAAGATAATTCTCGTAGATGACTCTTTAGTCAGAGGAACCACTTCTCATAAGATAATAAAAATGCTCTATGACGCGGGTGCAAAAGAAGTTCATATGAAAATTGCTTGTCCTGAAATAAAGTTTCCAGATTTTTATGGGGTCGATACACCTACAAAGAAAGAATTACTCGCAGCAAACAAAACTAATGATGAAATTTGTAAATATATTGGTGCTAAAACCTTAACTTTTTTATCAATTGATGGACTATATAGAGCTATAGGTTTTGATAAGAGGAATGATAGTTATCCTCAATTGACAGACCATTATTTTACTGGTGATTATCCAGTTAAACCTGTTGATGAACTTGGAGATAATAAGATTACACAACTTTCATTGCTAAGTTCAGCATCGAATAATTAATTTATGAAAAAAGTTAGTTTTATAGAAATGAAAAATGGGACAAAAGATGATTATCTTTTTTTAGATAAACATGAAAAAAATTTTGCTAGTAAAACAGCGGATAGAATATTAAAGTTTATGTCAAGTTTAACCGAGACACTAGAGGGTTACCAAATTTCAAGGTTGGAACATTCGCTTCAAAGTGCAACTAGAGCGTATAAGAATGGGGAGAGTGAAGAAATGGTTGTAGCCACTTTATTGCATGATATTGGAGATGAACTTGCTCCAATGAATCACTCTGAATATGCTGCTGCAATATTGAAACCATATGTATCAGAGAGAACACATTGGATAGTTGAAAAACATGGTGAATTCCAAATGTTTTATTATGCTCATCATTTAGGTGGAGATAAAAATAAAAGAGATAAATACAAGGGACATAAATACTACCAAGCAACTATAGACTTTTGTGAGAAATATGATCAAAATTCATTTGACCCCAATTATAAATCTCTTCCACTTGATTTTTTTAAACCAATGGTTAAGAAAATATTTTCCAGAAAACCATATTCATTAATTTAAATTTAAAATAAAATATTAACTGAAATTTACATGATTGATACAAAAGACGAGATAATTAAGTATTTTAAATCAGGTTTTAAAGAGTCCAAAAATTTTAAAATTGGAATTGAACATGAAAAATTTTTATTTGATAATAAAAGTAATAAAAGATTGGATTATCTCAAAACAAAAGAGATGTTTTCAGCTCTTATTGAATTTGGTTGGAACCCAATTGTTGAACAAGATAATATCATAGGTCTTAATAAAGGCGGAAAAAATATCACTTTAGAACCAGGTAATCAAATAGAGCTATCTGGTGATAAGCTTAATAACATTCATGAGGGTTGTGCAGAATCACAGGATTATTTGTTTGAACTAAAACAAGTTACAAAAAAACTTGGAATTAATATTGTAAGTGCTGGGTTCGATCCAATCTCTAAACTTACAGAAATACCAAATAATCCAAAGCAAAGGTATAAATTGATGACAAAGGATATGCCTTTAGGAGGTAGCTTAAGTTTGGATATGATGTATAGAACTTGTGGGACTCAGATAAATTTAGATTACAATTCAGAGGAAGATTTTATTAAAAAATTTAAGATTGTTAATTCAATAGTCCCGATCTCAATAGCATTATTTGCTAATTCTTCTATAGTCGAAAAAAAACAAACAAGATACTTATCTTATCGCTCTAAAGTTTGGCAAAATACCTCGAGAGGAGGATTGCCGAAAATATTTTTTGATGATTTAGATTTTGAGAAATATGCTGATTTCATAATTAACTTTCCAATATTATTTATTCAGGATGGATTAAGATATATTTCTGGTAAAAATTATAAATTTAGTAATTTTATGAATGGAGAAATAAATGAAATTAATAACAGACTTCCCTCTCAAAATGATTTGTCTACTCATTTAAGTACGATATTTACAGAAAATAGATTAAAAAAATATATAGAAGTAAGGTCCATGGATACTTGTGGATGGGATTGCTTGTGTTCAGGTCCAGCCTTTTTTGTTGGCATGCTTTACGGAAATCTGGATGAAGTTTATGAATTAGTCTCTAAGTGGGATAAAGAAAAAATCATTAATGCTTATTTAGAAGCACCTCATAAAGGTTTCAATACTCAGTTAATGGGCAAAGATCTTTTTTATTGGTCTTCAACTTTATTAGATTTATCAAAAAAAGGACTTGAAAAAAGGGACATTCTTAATAAAGGTGGAAGGAATGAAGTTATATTCTTAAGTCATTTAAAAAAAATCATTAATAATAGAACAACAAATGCTGACCATATGATAAGTAAATTTTCTAAAAATGAAGATTTAAATGAATTATATGACAAATAAAATAGTTGCTATTCAAGGAAACCATCCAACAAGTCTCAACCCTTTAACAGATACAACTGTATTTTTAGCTAATGAAATACAAAAAAAAAATTATAAAATTTTCTATTACGAGCCAAAAAATTTATCCATAATAAACTCAAAAGTTTTGGCAGATGGTTTTTTTATTAAATTTGAATATAAAAAAAAAAGTTTTTTTAAAATTTTAAAAAACATAAAATTGGATCTTTCTAAGTGTAAGTTTGTATTAATTAGGCAAGATCCTCCTTTTAACTTGGAATATATTTCATCAACTTTCATTTTAGATACAATTAAAAATAATGTTAAAATTATTAATGATCCAACTTCAATTAGAAATGTTTCTGAAAAACTTTATTCCACTAACTTTCAAAAATTTATGCCTAAAACAATATTTACTCAGAGTATTCATGAAATTAAAAGTTTTTTTAATAAAAATAGGAAAATTGTTATAAAACCAATCCACAGTTTCAGCGGCAACGATATTCATCTTATTGAAATTTTTAGATCTAAATTTATAAGTAAATTTATAAAAAAACATGGGTATGTCATGTGCCAAAAATTTTTACCTAAAATTAGAAATGGCGATAAAAGGGTGTTTATAATCAATGGTAAGGTATGTGGAGCTATATCCAGAATTCCAAAAAAAGGGTCCTTTTTGAGCAATATGAGTAAAGGAGCTAAGCCAGTAAATATAAATTTAACAAGAAATGAAAAGAAAATATCAAATATTGTTGGAAAAGATTTAAAAAAAAAAAATATTTTTTTTGCTGGTATCGATTTTATCGATCAAAAACTTAATGGGGATATCAATATTACCTCTCCTACTGGGTTAAAAACTTTTTATGATCTTTCAAAAATTAATCTTGCTAAAACTTTTTGGAAAGAACTTAAAGCGTGAAAAATTTAACTGCTCAGCAAAAAGGCTCTTTGCTTGCTTTTATAGCTGTAATGTTTATCACACCAGATTCATTATTTATAAGGCTTTCAAACCTTGATACTTGGGGTCTAGTTTTTTATAGAGGTATCATACCTTTTTTAACTGTTTTTTTTGGAATGTTGTTAATTTACAAACTAAATTTCTTTAAGATTCTTTTTAACTCTGGTATTCATGGAATAATATACATCGTAACTTTCAGTATAACAAATATTACTTTTGTTGTTTCAATTCAAAATACAAATGTTGCAAACACTCTTGTTATGATTGCAACTGCACCAATGTTATCTGCAATTCTTAGTGCTATTTTTTTAAAGGAGCCACCTGATCGTAAAACATTGATTTCAATTATAATTACTTTTCTTGCTATAGTTTATATTTTTTTCGACTCTCTAAAAGTTGGAAATTTTTATGGAGATATTTTAGGTTTTATAACTGCTTTTGGTTTGGCTGTAGGCGCTATAACAATTAGGTCTGCTAAAACAAAAAACTTAGTACCTGCAGCTGTAATAGGTAAATTATTTGTTGCTTCTTTTGCCTTATTTTTTATTGAGAGTTTTGCACTTATAGATAAAGATTTTTTTATTGTTCCTCTAATGTGTATTTTGTGTGTTGCAATACCATTTGTGCTTGTGACTATTGCCCCAAGATTTATACCAGCGGCTGAAGTTAATCTTTTTTTTCTACTAGAAACTATTATTGGCCCTATTTGGGTCTGGGTTATTATTAAGGAGCAACCAAGTTTAGAGACACTCCAAGGCGGAGCAATTATAATTACTACCATCGCAATACATTCATTTTTAAAGTTAAGAAAAACTTAAACTTGTCACAATTAAGACTTGATTTAATAATACATCGCGAATAGTTACTGAAATTTATGAATAAAGTTCTAAAAAATTCTTGGGCATTATTTTTGGGTATGGGCTGTATTATGATGGCCTATGGCTTTCAAGGTTCTCTCTTGGGGGTAAGAGCAGTGCAAGAAGAATTTAGTTTAACATCAACTGGTTTCATGATGTCGGGATATTTTGTTGGATATTTTATAGGTGCAGCAACTATCCCTAATTTTATATCTAGAGTCGGACACATTAGAGTTTTTGCGGCATTTGCATCATTGTCTTCTTTGGTCATTTTAATTCACTCAATAATTGTTAACCCTTTAGTATGGTTTTTTTTACGAGTTCTGACTGGGATAAGTATGGTTTGTATCTATACTGTTGCTGAGAGCTGGCTTAACGATAGGTCAAGTAACAAAAATAGAGGAAGTGTATTGTCCATCTACATGGTCATACTTTATGGAACAATGGGAATTGGGATGTTTTTACTAAACTTTAGTAGTCCTCTAAATTTCCAGCCTTTTATTCTAGTTTCTGTAATTACATCAGTTGCTCTAATTCCTATTTTGCTAACTAAAAAAAAACCACCAACATTTAAAAGAATTAAAGTTATGACACTTAAAGATCTCTATGAATCATCTCCTTTTGGAATGGTAAGCTCTTTTTTTTATGGAACTATACAAGCAGCACTTTTTACTCTTTTAGCTGTGTACGCGACCTCAATGAATTTTACGATATTAGAAATTTCAATTGTAACATTTCTGCTGGCTATATCTGGGGCTGTTTCTCAATTTCCAGTAGGAAAAATATCAGATATGTATGATCGACGAAAAGTAATAGTTTTTGCTAGTTTTGGTGCGGCAGCTTTTGCAATTATAACAATTTTATTTACTAGACAGATGTATTTACCAGGTGGACTTGCTACAAGTAAAACCTGGTTCTATATTTTCTTGGTTCTTTTTTCTTTTTGTAGTTTACCAATGTTTTCTTTAATTTTAGCTCATACTAATGATTTCATTCCAAAAGAAAAATTTGTAGCTGCAGGTGCAGGTCTCCAATTTGTATTTGGTTTGGGTGCGATGAGTGGTCCATTTTTATGTTCGATATTTATGGATTTGGTTGGTCCAAATGGATTTTTTGTTTTTTTATTCTTTTTTCATTCAGTAATTGGTTTTTTTGGGATGTATAGAATGAAAGTAAGAAAAACTGTTGAAAATCCTGATTCTCAATTTGTAGCAATGCCCCAAACAATTACACCAGCTGGTATTGAGCTAAATCCATCAACAGAACACATAGAAGAGCCTTATTCTGATAAGGTTAAAGAGATACTTGAAAGAAAAGGTGTAAAATATAAAAAAGAGGATGAACAGGTTAAAACAGATAATTAGCTTATTTAATTATCCCTTACAGGTTGTAGCTTTGAAAGCTTAAGTTTTAAATAATATTTTTAAAATTTTTATTGAATAATAATTATTTCTCTAGTGAAATAATGTTTTTACAAAATGAAAACGAAAAAAAAGTCACGAACTAGAGTGAGTAAAGAAAAGCATGGACTTTCAAAGCTTGCTTCCTTTACTACAAAATCTATTACCTCTGCAATATCAAATTATAAAAAAAATAAAGAACAAAATAAAATTAGGGCAATAAAATTACAAAAACTTGAGGAAAGAAATTCTTATTTTAAAGAAAAAAAAGAATTAAAAATTTGGGAAGACAAATTAATCAAAGAAAATAATAAATTAAAAATAAGTGAAGATGAAATAAGATTGAAGGAAAAAGAAATAAAATTAAAAGATGAAAAACAAAAAATTGAAAGCGAAAGATTGGTAAGAAAAGATGAAGAGTTAGTTCTGGTAGCAAAAGAGATAAGAGAAAAAGAAAAACAATTGAAAATAAGAGAAGAAGAACAAAATAGAAAAGATATTGACTTAAAAGTCAGAGAAGATGAGCTACATCAAAGAGATCTTAGAGAACAAAGACGTAAAACTAGAGAAGCTAAAAAATTAAGAGAAGAGCAAGATAAGGAGAAAGAAATTGAATATATAAAAATTAGAGAGTGGGAAGATAAATTTGATAGAGATCAAAAAATAAAGGAACAGGAGGAAATGAGAAGAGAGCAAAGATTAATACAAAAAGAGATGGAAAGACGTGCTAAATTTGACAATATAGATAATAATTCAGAAAGTTCTTTTAGCCAGTTAGAAAAATTTAATATCGACAAATCGAAAAAGAACTAAGAAAGATCGATCGCTTTATTGTTTTGGAAAGTAATCTTTTAAATCGCCTTCTCTAAATACATCTGCTGTACTACAATGAAGTCCACCTCCAAACGCATACGCATCTCTTAAATCAATCGGAATAACTTCCATCCCTAATTTATCAAGCTGTTCTGCTTGATATTTTTCACTTTTTTCTACACAGACTGTTTTTGGATCTAAAACTAATACATTCATTGAAAGCCAAACTGAGGAATAACAAAGAGGTGGTGGTTCATTGTGTGCCGGTTGGGCAGCATCAATTATTTCCCATCCATTTTTCTCAAAAAGTTTTCTTTGTTCCTTTGGTAATCTTCTTTGAGGGTTATTAATTATTAATCCTTCTTTAATGGGTGTAAAAGTAGCATCTATGTGGATTGGATATGGGTCACCCGGAAAGTTTACAGCATGAACTCTATGGTCTTTATAGTGTCTTTTTAACCAATCTATACCTTTTAAATTTGTGGTAAATCCATGTTGAACTATTAAATCTTTTCCAAATCTTAAAACATCTGCAGCATCAAATAAAGGTTCCTCTTCTGTAGTTACAAAAAATTTTTCTTCAGTCCATTTAAGTCTTTTTTGTATGCCAATTTTATCTGATAAATAATCTTTTCTATAATCAGCATCAGTCAATCTTGGCTTAGGAGCAGACTCATGTCTCATATTTAGATCCTCCTCAAAATACTTTTTTAAAAGAGGTCGATAACATAAATATTCAAACCATCTACATCTATAGCTCATTGTAGCTTCCAGGATTTCGTTTCCAACTGTAAGGAGAACATCCCTTGGAGGCATACAACCAAACATTGTTTCTGCTTTCCAATCTGGTGTAGAAATTTTTTGATTAAAATTAATTGGTTCTGGTCTATCAACTTTTATACCCTTTTTTTCTAAAACATTTGAAAAATTATTTAATAGTTCGTTTGCTTTGTCCACAGTGTCTTTCATTCTTGGACCAAATTTTCCTCTCATGTCCGAGTCCTCTGGAACTTTTGCGTCTAAAGCGGGTTCAGGTGCAGGTATACAAGTACCATCTGCCCTACCCACTATTACATGTTTTAGTGGATCCCATTCGTTCCAGCTATTTACTATTGTGTTTTTTTTAACCATTTCATCTGATAACTAGTGATATATTTTTTTTTTTTCAATGAAATTTTAATTTAATGCGATGTGTCTCTTATTCCATCTCATTATTAAACTATAATAAAAAAGTGAGATAAAAAGAAAAAATCCACCGACTATTGTGTTTGTTGTTGGAATTTCATTTATGCCAAATAATGGTAGCCAAACCCAAAAAATTCCACCTATTACTTCAGTCAATGATAGTAAAGTTAATTCTGCTGCAGGAATTGCTTTTGATCCAATTGCATATAAAATCATTCCCATACACACCAAGGTTCCATGTAGCGAGAACAATGAGGAGTTATAACTTGTCGAAAAAAATGGTTGGTTTTTAAATAATATTACTGAAGCAGCTAAAACAAAACAAAACAAACCAGCAATAGCTACTGTTGTAAACTTAGGAGTTTCTTTTCTCCATCTCAAAGTCACAGAAAATATTGAAAAACCAATAGAAGAGGTAATACCGAAAATAAATCCTACAATCGAATTTTTTTCATTATTTCCAATAGCCATAATTACAATTCCTATTGTCGCAATAAATATTGAAATCCATACATTTAGGCTAATTTTTTCCTTTAAAAAAAGAAATGCAAGTAAAGCAGTAAAAAAAGGCATTGCAGCTAAACATAATAAAGTGATTGCTGCACTAGTATTCGTTATTGAGTAAATAAATGAAATCATAGCCACACCTAACCCGCAACCACCAATTATTCCTGATTTACCTACTTTTTTATAATTTTTATAAAAATTTAGACCTTCCTCAAAATATAAATAAAGATTTAAAAGAATAAAAATCGTTAAACCCCTTCCAAAGATATACTGCCACGGCACTAGATTAGGGTCATTCATATATCTTACTACTAGAGGACCAAATGACCAGATAAGACCTGCAAATAATACAATTGGAACTGCTATTTTTTCATTTTTAAGTTCTAACATTTATACGTATTTAATTCTATTTAGTTTCAACTACAACAAAAATAAATATTGTGGAAAAAAAAATTTTCATTTTTTGACACTTTTTAATATTTAAAAGGTAAATGGTAAGGTTTATACTTTATTGTATATAAGAAATATGGATTTGGAAATAATAAATATCGCAGCTAATTCAAAAAATAATAAGGATATTAAAAATCATACTCACTATTCAAAGTTAAAAAATTCTACATGTGGAGATGAAATTCAAATAAAATTGATAATAAAAGAAGATAAGATAATTAATTTTGGTTATCAAACAGCCTCTTGTATATATTGTCAAGCATCTGCAAGCCTACTTTCAAAGATCTCTATAAATAGCAAAAAAGATAAAATTGTTAAGTTATGTGATGATGCAAAATTATTCTTTTATAAAGATAAAAAAAAATTTAATGATAATCTAAAATTATTTTCAAAATTATTTATAGAAGAGAATTTTGCCCGCAAAGATTGTATATTATTACCTTTCAAAGCGCTTAAAAAAATAGTATCTAACTAATTCTTATGGGTAATATCAAGCAATCCTTCTTAGCGGGTTTATTTTCGATAATTACAATTGGAATACTAACCGGGCTAACTTACAAAACTGAATTGGGTATTTTTTTATTAGCCTCTTTTGGATCATCAATGGTTTTATTATATGGATATCCTGAAAGTCCATTCGCTCAACCTAAAAATGTATTTTTTGGACACGTCACAACTACTTTGGTAGGATTATTTGTTTTATATCTAATCCCGCTTCCAATATTTTTAACAATCCCTTTAGCTGTAGGTTTGGGGGTAGGCTTGATGATATTGTTTAATGTTACACATCCACCGGCGGGGGGAAATCCAATTATTGTAATAATTGGTAGTGTCTCACTTGATTATCTTTTAAGCCCAGTAATAACTGGCTCTGTGATAATTATTGTTTTTGCGATAGTAATCAATCGTTTTATTTTAAAAAAAATATACCCAAGTAAAAAATAATTTATTTGCTTGATCCTTAAAAATAGGGTTAGATGTGGCAATTTAATTTTTAATTACAGAGGAGATTTAATGAAAATATTATGCATATTGTATGATGATCCAAAAGGAGGGATGCCAAAATCCTATGCTTTGTCGGAACTTCCAAAAATAGATAAGTATCCTGATGGTATGACGCTTCCTTCACCTAAAGGAAGAGATTATACACCAGGTCAATTACTAGGATGTGTATCTGGTGAACTTGGTTTAAGAAAATTTTTAGAAAGTAACGGACATGAATTTGTTGTTACAAATAGTAAAGATGGAGATGGTTGTGAAGCTGATAAACATATAGTTGATGCAGATATCGTTATATCTCAACCATTTTTTCCTTACTACTTAACTAAAGAAAGAATAGCTAAAGCCAAAAATTTAAAAATGGCAATAACAGCTGGTATTGGTTCTGACCACGTTGACTTACAAGCAGCAATGGATAACAAAATTGATGTTGTTGAAGTAACTTATTGTAATTCAAGGTCAGTTGCTGAGCATATTGTTATGATGATTGTCTCTATGGTAAGGGATTATCACAACCAACACCGAATTGTAAATGAGGGTGGTTGGAATATTGCTGATGCTGTTCAAAGATCTTATGATGTTGAGGGTATGCATATTGGTACTGTTGCGGCAGGAAGAATAGGATTGGATGCGTTAAGAAAAATGAAACCATTTGATACGCATTTGCATTATTTTGATAGACACAGACTACCTGATAGTGTTGAAAAAGAACTTAATTTAACATTTCATGAAACTGTAGAATCAATGGTTAAAGTTTGTGACGTAGTAACAATCAACTGTCCACTTCACCCAGAGACAGAAAACTTGTTTGATGATGCTATGATAAGCAAAATGAAAAAAGGTGCTTATATTGTCAATACAGCTCGAGGAAAAATTTGTAATCGAGATGCAATCGCAAAAGCTCTTAAGAGTGGTCAATTAAGTGGTTATGCTGGTGATGTGTGGTTCCCTCAACCTGCACCAAATGATCACGTATGGAGAAGTATGCCAAATCACGGTATGACACCTCACACTTCTGGTACATCTTTAACTGCACAATCAAGATATGCAGATGGTGTTAGAGAGATATTAGAATGTTTCTTCGATGGCAAAGAAATTAGAAATCAGTATTTGATTGTCAAAGATGGTCAGTTAGCTGGTATGGGAGCTCACTCATACAGTAAAGGTTCAGCTACTGGCGGATCTGAAGAAGCAGCGAAATACAAAAAAAAATAATTCGTGAATTAAGTTATTAAAGGTAGCTAATTTTAAATAGGCTACCTTTAATACGATGGACTTATCATAACAATTTTGTTTATGATATTTAATGAAATATTTTATAATAATTTTCATAATTTTTACTAATATTAATTTTTCACACTCAGCTCAAAAAGATAAAGCATATTTTGCCGGTGGTTGTTTTTGGTGTATGGAAGAGTCTTTTGAAAAATTAAATGGTGTAGAGGAAGTAATTTCAGGTTATTCGGGTGGAGTTACTGAGAACCCAACATACAAAGAGGTGACGTATGGAAATACTGGTCACTTTGAGGTGGTAGAAGTTGTTTATAATAAAAAAATTATTTCATATGAAAAGTTACTTGAAAATTTTTGGATTAATATAGATCCGTTTGACTCTTACGGACAGTTTTGTGACAAAGGTTATAGTTACAGATCGGTCGCATTTTATCAAAATACTAATGAAAAAAAATTAATAGAAAAAAATATTAAAGAATTAGAAAACAGATTTAATAAAAAAGTTGTTACATTCATTCGAAGTTTTGAAAGATTTTATAGAGCTGAAGAGTATCATCAGGACTTTTATAAGATTAAACTAGAAAGATATTTAAGATATAAAAAGGCTTGTGGCAGAGAAGAAATTTTAAAAAGAATTTGGAGTCAATAGTTCTCTATGGAAAATAGTATAAATTGGAATTTTGATAACTCTTATTCAAGACTATCTGATGCTTTTAAAGAACATATTAAACCTGTAGCTGTAAAGAATCCTAAGTTGATTATAATTAACGAGAGTTTAGCTAAAGAATTAGATCTAGATCTAACAAAAATTAAAAAAGATAAGCTATCATCTTTATTCACAGGAAATACTCTTCCTGAGGGTAGTAATACAATTGCTCAGGCATATGCAGGACATCAGTTTGGCCATTTTACAATGCTTGGTGATGGTAGAGCAATATTAATAGGTGAACATATAACTAATGGTAATAAAAGATTTGATATTCAATTAAAAGGTTCAGGTAAAACATCATTCTCAAGAAATGGTGATGGTAGAGCAGCATTAGGCCCAATGTTAAGAGAGTATATTATAAGTGAGGCAATGCATAATCTCAACATTCCTTCAACAAGAAGTTTAGCGGTAGCAAAGACAGGTGAAAAAATAATGCGAGATACTTTACTTGATGGTGCTATTCTAACTAGAGTCGCTTTAAGTCATATTAGGGTTGGAACTTTTCAATATATTTCAGCAAGAGATAAAAAAGATGAGTTAGAGCTATTATTGAATTATGTAATTAATAGACATTACCCAAAACTGGTAAATTCAAAAAATAAAGCAATAGATCTTTTAATTGACCTTATGAATAAACAAACTGATCTAGTAGTCAACTGGATGAGAGTGGGTTTCATTCACGGTGTTATGAACACAGACAATATGTCAATTTCAGGAGAAACAATTGACTATGGCCCATGTGCTTTTATGGATACATATGATCCTAAAACTGTTTTTAGTTCTATTGATCATATGGGAAGATACGCTTACTGCAATCAACCAATTATTACAAAGTGGAATTTATCAAGATTTGCAGAATGTCTAATTCCTATGATCGATGAAAATCAAAAAAAGGCAATCGAGATTGCTACTGAAATAATTAATACTTTTGAAAAAAATTATGAACAAAAGTGGCTTGAAATGATGAGAAAAAAACTTGGGTTACTAGGAAATCACAGCACAGACAAAACTTTAATTCTAGATTTATTAACTTGGATGCATCAAAAAAAAGTTGACTACACAAATACTTTTTGCCATTTGATGAAATTTAAAGTTCAAGAAGAAGAAGACTTTCAAGATAGAGTTTTTAAAGATTGGAAAAAGAGGTGGAATGAAAGACTGATAATAAATAATAGTTCCAATGAAAAAAGTATAGCATTGATGAGGACTGTTAACCCACTTGTAATCCCAAGAAATGATAAAGTAGAAGAGACTTTAGATCTAGCAAATAAAAATAACTTTAAAATGCTTTTTGAGTTTTTAGAAATTTTGAAAACCCCTTACATAGAAAAGAAAAATACACATAAATATCAAATTCCAAATGAAAATAACAAAGAGTATAAAACTTTTTGTGGAACTTAATTAAAGAACATAAGGCTCAGGTCGTGCTTTTTTTCCAAGAACTCTCTCAACAGCCATATTAGAAATATCAATCGACTGATAAGCGCCAGTGGTTATTAATTCCGTTAGAGCTCTCCCTATACCAGGTGCTTGCATCAATCCTCTACCAGTAAAACCTGTAGCCAAATAAACGTTGTCAAATTTAGGATGTTTGCCCACTACAGCATTGTTATCTAATCTGTTACAATCATAATATCCTGCCCATCCTCCTGTTAATTTTAATTCCTCAAAAATTGGAATTCTATTTGCGAGTGCAGGCCAAACTAATTCTTCAAAATCATCCCATGCAGGTTCTAAATCTTTTGCATCAAATACCGATTTTGGTGATCCCGCTAAATACTCTTTTCCCTCAGGTCTCCAATAAACTCCTGAAGGTAAATCTCCAGTTAAAGGCATTTCAGGAATATGTTTAGGACACTTCACACGAAATACAGTATGTTTTTGTGGTTCTACCGGTATATCTTCAAGTAATTCTTTAGTCCAACAACCAGCAGCTGAAATGATAGTTTTAGCTTTTATTTCAGAGAGAGATTTTATATTTCCCTTGATAAATTCTGCTCCAAGTTCGGTAGCTTTGCTTTTTAATGCGTTATGAAACATAAAAGGATCTATCCAACCTTCACTTTGATTATCGGTAAACGTAGCTGTTTCTATTCCATCAGCATTGATGTAAGGAAAATGTTTTGATAACTCAGAACCTTTAATATTCTTTGTGCCAGCTTCACATGCCTGATGATTTTCTAGAGCCTTATATTGTTCTTCTGCATGTTCAGGTCCAAACATTAATAAATAGCCATTGGGTACCATACTTGCCGTAGGATTTGGATTTTTTTCAGTCTTTAGCAATTCTGGAATTTGAAAAATAAACTCTCTTGCAAATTTTCCTAATAGAATATTTTCTTTTTGAAAAAATTGTCTTCTAAAACCACCTAATGATAATGGAAATGATGCTGATTTATATGTTGGATCCCTTTCTATAACTTTAACTTTTCTACCTTCTTTTGATAAAAAATAAGCAGTTGCTGCACCAATAATACCTCCACCAACTATTACAACATCGTTCATAAATTAATTTAGTATAACCAAGTTAATATTTAGAAATAGTGCATAGAAACACCAAAGTAAATAGGGAATCATTAAATAGTAACTTAATTTGTTAACGGGTTTAAATCTTATGATTATCAAAAAAATAAATATTATTAATGTTATTAGAACTAACATAGCTAGAAATATTTTGTGCAATGCAAAAAAAACAATACTCCAAGTTGTATTTATAATTATATGAATAAAATAAATATAAACTGTATTCATATCTCGATTTTTACTATGCCAGAAGTTCCAGACTGCAATAGTCATCATAAAGTACAAAATAGTCCAAACAGGAGCAAAAACCCAATCTGGTGGATTTAAACTTGATTTAATAAGCGTTGAATACCAAGGTTCTTTTAAATTAATTGATACTGCACCTCCAATGAATGAGGCTGAAAAAGTTATTATAAAAAAAAGAATAAATGATAAAATTTTATTTTTAAGCATAAAGGTATTATATATCTTTAAAGAATGAATAAAAAAACAATTTGGATCACAGGTGGAAGTACAGGTATTGGTAAAGCACTAGCATTAAAATTCGCTAATGAAGGTTGGAATGTTGCAATATCTGCTAGGAGAGAGAATCTTCTAAAAGAAATAGCTGATACCAATGCCAATATCAGCTCATTTCCATTAGATGTTACGGATAAAACTAAATGTAAGCAAGTCTTCGAGGAAATAAAAAATAAATTTGAAAATATTGATATTTGTTTTTTTTCTACAGGTACTTGGAATCCTAAAAAAGAAAAAGATATCGATGTTGAGCAGATTGAAAATGTATTTAAGATTAATTTTTTTGGAACATTAAATAGTATTAAGGCTGTAGAGGAATATTTTAAAAATAAGAAAGGTGGAAAAATTGCTATAGTTTCATCTATAGCAGGCTATAGAGGACTACCAAATTCGACAGGTTATGGCCCATCAAAATCAGCTTTGAATAATTTGGCTGAGAGTTTATATTTTGATTTTGGTCGTTCAAATGTGCATGTCTGTTTAGTTTCTCCTGGTTTTGTCAAAACTCCTATGACAGATAAAAATGATTTTAAAATGCCTTTTTTAAAAACTGCAGAGTATGCAGCTGATAAAATATATGATGGATTAGTAAACAAAAATATCTTTGAAATCCATTTTCCAAAATCTTTAACATTAATACTTAAATTTTTTAGTTTTTTACCGAGTAAATTATATTTCAGTCTAATAGGTAAAATGACAAAGTATCAGAAAAAAAATTAGTCTTTAACAAAAACGACTGTTAATTCTGCTACCTTAAAACCAAACTTAGTCATTGTTGCTTTATTTATAGCTACTCTATCATCTTGTTTAAAAATCCAATCATCGAAAGTAATTTTCATTTGTTTACCTTTTACAGGAACTAATAAAACATACTCAAATTTGAATGCTGGACCATATGAATACCCCTTTGCTTTACCAACTACATCACCAGCTGTACCTTCATAGTTATTTTCATCAATTTTGGTAATTTGCCATTGTCTTGTTTGAATTTCACCATCATCCCAATTAAATTTTTCATCAAGGATTAATTGATTTCCATTCCATTTACCATCTAGATCTGCTGAAAACTGTCTTATAACTTTTCCAGATCTATTCTGTAAAACACCCCAAGCTTTTACATTGCCTGACAAATATTCCTCAATTATTAATCTAGGTTTTTTATTTATAAAATCTTCTGGTTTCATTGAACTATTATTTGAGCAGTTTGTAATTAAGAACAGAGAAATTATCAATAGAATTGGTTTAAAAAATTTTATGTCGCGCATTGTCTCCTCTACTATTTGTTTTGTATTGAAAATTGAATTAAATCAATATTTTTAGACTTAAAGCCTGCTTCACAATAAGATAAATAAAATTCCCACATTCTTTTAAATGTTAAATCAAAACCTTGTTTCTTAATTAATTCCCATTTTTTGTTAAATTCATTTCTCCAAATAGCAAGTGTATTTGAATAATGATCAGCATAAGATTCATAAGATTTTATAGTTAAACCGTTTTTCGAAACATATTTATCTATACTTCCTTTATTGGGAAGAAAGCCACCAGGAAAAATATATTTTTGAATGAAGTCTTGTTTATATTTGTATCTGTCAAAAAGATTATCATCAATTGTTATTGCTTGAATAGCGGCACTTCCATTGCTTGATAGATTATCTTTAATTGTTTTAAAGTATCCTTCCAGATAATTTTGGCCTACCGCCTCGATCATTTCTATGGATGCAATAGAATTATATTTTTCTTTTAAATCTCTATAATCTTTTATTTGGATATTAACTTTTTCATTTAGTCCACACCTATAAATTCTTTCTTTAGCATACTCGAATTGTTTTTTTGAAATTGTAATACAATCTAATTTAACATCATATTTTTTTCCAAGATACTCAGCAAAACCTCCCCAGCCACAACCTATTTCTAGAACTTTATCTCCGACTCTGGGCTTTATTAAATCTATCAATTTTTGATATTTATTATTTTGAGCGTCAGATAAATTTTTATTCTTCTCATCAAATATCGCGCTTGAATAAGTTAGAGTCTTGTCTAACCATAAAGAAAAGAATTCATTCCCAAGATCATAATGTTTTGAAATATTTGTTTTACTTCTATCTTTCGTATTCTTTACAAAAATATTTTTTAAGTAATTAATGAAAGAAAGATCTAACAATCCAGAAAATTTGTGAATTTGTTTGATATTTCTTGCTGTGATCTCTATCAAATTAGATAAATTATTCGTCTCAAATTCGTCTTTCATATAAGACTCTGCAAGACCTACACTACCTGATCTAATCAAATTAAACGTAAAATTTTTATTTTTTATTTTTATATCTGCATGTAAAGAATCTTTAATGTTCCCAAAACTATAGTTTTTACCATCGTAATTAGTTAGGTCTAAATGACCGATTTTTATATCTTTCAAAATGCTAAAGACAATTTTATCTGGAACTGTGCTTAAATTCATTAGCTCTCAAAAGTAATATTATTTTTAATTTTTAATTTTTTTTGAATAAACCTAATACCTTTAGTCCACAGTTTAAACGCTTCAAAATGTATCGCAGATATTATTTTAAAAGTCATAAGTGGGTGTTTTATGTATGATTTTAATAATTCTCTACTATTTAAGTCTTTTCTTTTTCCATCCTGAGATGCATATAAGATTTTTTCATTAGACTGGTATTGATCTATAATGATAGATATTCTTTCGCAGGGTTTTAGAATTCTAAAAAAATAATTACAATCCATCTCTATGAACGGTGACACATGAAATTTTTTCGAACAGTTATGTTGAAAAAGTTTAGAGTCGTCTTCAACTTTAAAAATATATGTATGTTGTTCACCAAATGTATTCTTAACTTCGTATAAAATAGCAATTAATTTATCATTAACATCGTAAATAAAAAAAACACTTAAGGGATTAAAAACATATCCAAAAATTCTTGGATAACATAATAGTTTTATCTTTATATCTTTTGAGTTGATTTTATTTTCTTCTAAATTTTTTTTTACCCATGAGGTTAATGAAGTCCCATCTCTACTCCCATGATCCTTTTCGAAAAAACTTATTAAGTTAAATTTATTAAACGAAAAAAACTTAATATTTTTATCTATCTCGTCTAACTCCGATAAATCTATTAATAATGAAAATACACTATATTTAAAAAAATGAGTTTTAGGTTTAAATCTTTTGTGAATAACCGTACCATTATAAATTGAACTAATCATTAAAGTTTTTTAACATTTCAATTGATGATTTTATGCCATCCTCATGAAAACCGTAACCGAAATAACTTCCACAAAATAATATATTTTCTTTATTTTGAATGTTTTTCAATTTTTTTTGATTATCTAAAGCTTTTTGATCGTAATAAGGATGTGTAAAATTAATTTTCTTTAAAATTTTATCCTCAGATATTTCTCTTATAGGATTTAAGGTCAAAAATATATTTTTTTCATTTTTTAAGTTTTGAAGAAGATTTAGCCAGTATGAAAGTGAGTTTTTACTTGTATTCTTTTTATCAACAAAAGAATTCCATGAGGACCATACATCTTTATTTTTAGGCATGATATTTTCATCTGTATGCAATATTGCTAAATTTTCTCTGTAACTAAAATTTGATAAAATATTTCTTTCCTCATCTAATGGATTATCTATTAAATTTAACGCTTCATTTGCATGAGTTGCAAGAACGACCTTGTCATAATGGAAAAATTCATTATTGCCACCATAATAGACTTGTACTCCTGATGAGATTCTTTTTACAGATTTTATCCAAAAATTTTTGTAATACTGGCCACTGATTAGAGATAAAACTTTATTGACATATGCTCTACTTCTTTGGGTGACAGTGTACCACTGAGGTCTGTTTTTAAGTTTAAATAGACCGTGATTTTGAAAAAATTTTAAAAAAAAACTCATAGGCATTTTACCTGCCTCATATGGTGGCATAGACCAAATCGCAGACACCATTGGTATAATGTGGTAATTAATAAAACCTTTGGACCATTTATTTTTTTTTAAAAAATCATCTAAAGTTATTTTTTGATCAATTTCTGAGATATTGTCACAAGTTTTATAAAATTTCAAAATGTCAAAAAACATTTTTAGAAATTCAATATTCAATAAGTTAGATTTGTTAGCAAAGATACCCGATAAACCTTTACCACAATACTCATAATTAGTGTCTTCTACAGAAACAGAAAATGACATATCGCTTTTTTCAATTCCAATATCAATGTCTTTAAAAAAATTAATTAAATTTGGATATGTCTGATGATTAAATACAATAAATCCCACATCAACAGGTACTTTTTTTTTATTAAGAATTACATCAATGGTATAAGAGTGTCCTCCAAAGTGATCTTCTCTCTCAAAAAGATCTACTTGATGTTTTTTTGATAAATAATAAGCTGCGCTTAAGCCTGATATGCCTGAGCCGATTACAGCTACTTTCATTAATTAAGCTGCGTCTTCTTTAAATTCATCCATACTCGGACAAGTACAAAAGATATTCTTATCTCCATAAACATTATCTACGCGTGCAACCGGAGGCCAAAATTTATTTGATTTTAAAAATTTAGCTGGATAGGCTGCTTCCTCTCTAGAATAATTATGTTTCCAGTCATCTGATGCAAGCTCAATATCTGTATGAGGAGCATTCTTAATTGGATTGTCAACTTTATCAAATTTTCCAGACTTAATTTTATCTATTTCTTGTTTGATATTAATTAATGTGTCACAGAATCTGTCAAGTTCTGATAAACTCTCACTTTCAGTGGGTTCAATCATCATGGTACCGGCAACTGGCCAAGACATTGTTGGAGCATGAAACCCATAATCAATTAACCTTTTAGCAATATCCTCTTCAGTAACTCCAGTCTCAGACTTAATTGTTCTAATATCAATTATACATTCATGCGCTACGTTACCTTTTGAACCTTTATACAAAATAGGAAAATGATCTTTAAGTCTATTAGCAATATAATTGGCATTTAAAATTGCAATTTTAGTAGCCAATTTAAGTCCTTCAGACCCCATCATCTTAATGTACATCCATGAAATTGACAAAATACTTGAGCTTCCCCATGGAGCAGCTGAAACTGCACCAATTCCTGTTGCGGGCCCACAATCTTTGACAACTGGATGATTAGGCAAATAAACTTGCAAATGTCTTTTACATGCAATCGGTCCCATTCCAGGTCCTCCCCCACCATGTGGAATACAAAATGTTTTGTGTAAGTTAATATGACAAACATCAGGACCAAAATTTCCGGGTTTCGCGATTCCTACTAGAGCATTTAAATTTGCTCCATCCATATAAACTTGACCTCCATGTTTATGAATTAAATCACAAATGACTGATATTTTTTCCTCAAAAACTCCATGTGTAGATGGATAGGTAACCATTAATGCTCCAAGATTTTCAGAATGTAATTCAGCTTTTTTCTTTAAATCCTCAAAATCAACATTTCCCTCTTTATCGCAATTCACTACAACAACTTTCATTCCAACCATTTGGGCACTTGCTGGATTGGTCCCATGTGCTGAACTTGGTATTAAACATATATTTCTATTATTATCGCCTCTATCTAAATGATATTTTCTTATTACCATTAACCCTGCATATTCACCTTGAGCACCTGCATTAGGTTGCAGTGAAACTCCTGAAAAACCAGTAATTGATCTTAACCAATTTTTAAGATCTGTGAACATTGTTCTATATCCTTCCATCTGTTCAATAGGCACAAATGGATGAGGCTCTGCTAATTCTCTCCATGAAATAGGTATCATTTCTGCAGTAGCATTTAATTTCATTGTACATGAACCTAGCGCAATCATAGTTCTATTGAGAGCTATATCTTTGTCTTCTAATTTTTTAAGATATCTAAGCATTTCTGTTTCTGAATGATACGAGTTAAAAACAGGATGTTCTAGAAATTTAGAAGTTCTTAATAATTTTTTTGGTAGATTGGGTAAACTTACCGTAGGATCTTCTTTTTTAATGGACTCCGCAGCGTTAAAAATTTTTAATAATTGATTTACTCTATAAACATTTTTCTTTTCATCAAAAGAGACAGCAAGCATTTCTGAATTTACTTTTCTTATATTTACTTTTTGAGCTAAAGCATTTTTAAATATTTGATCAGTCTTTTCGTTGGTAATAATTGTTACTGTATCAAAAAAATAATCTGAATATAATTCATATCCAGATTGCTTTATCTTATCAGCAAAATTTTTTGCTAATTGAGATACTCTCTCAGAAATATTTTTTATTCCATTTGGACCATGATAAATAGCATATGCTGCAGAAACTATTGCTAACAAAGCTTGAGCGGTACAAATGTTACTTGTAGCTTTATCTCTTCTGATATGTTGCTCTCTGGTCTGTAGTGATAATCTGTAAGCTTTATTTCCATGCCTATCTACAGAAACGCCAACTATTCTTCCTGGCATTGATCTTTTATATTCATCTTTCGTTGCAAAAAATGCTGCATGAGGTCCGCCATAACCCATAGGAATACCGAACCTTTGAGAACTACCGACTGCAATATCAGCTCCAAGCTCTCTTGGTGTTTTTAGTTTAGCAAGGGCGAGAAGATCACATGCTAAAATTGCTTTACCATTTTTTTTATGAATCTTGCTTATTGCCTCACTAGGATCTTTAATATCACCTAAAGTTCCTGGATACTGTAAAATTCCACAAACAATATCCTCTTTTAACTGTTCTAAAATTTTGTCCTCATTTCCAACAAGAACTTTTAGACCCATAGGCTCTGCTCTAGTTTGTATAACGTTAATTGTTTGTGGGTGACAATTTTCTGAAACAAAAACTAAATTACTGTCACTTTTATTTAGTCTGTGACTTAAGCCCATAGCCTCTGCTGCTGCTGTGCCTTCATCAAGTAAAGATGCATTTGCAATATCCATTCCTGTAAAATCAACAATCATTTGTTGAAAGTTTAATAACATTTCTAATCTTCCTTGAGCTACTTCTGGCTGATAGGGAGTATAAGAAGTATACCAACCTGGGTTTTCTAATATATTTCTTAAAATTACATATGGTGTATAAGTTCCATAATAACCCATACCAATAAAATTTGAGTAAATTTGATTTTTTTTTGAAATTGCTTTTAGTTTTCTTAACGCTTCATACTCTGAATTTGACTCACCAATATTGAGTTCACCCTTAAACTGTATTTTTTCTGGAACAGTATTGTCTATTAAATCATTCAGAGATTTATAATTTAATTTCTTTAGCATTTTTAATTGATCCTCTTCTGAAGGACCGATGTGTCTTTTTAAAAAATCTTTTTGTGAATTTTGTAACATTATGCTGAGCTCTCCTTTGCAAATTTATCGTACTCATCTTTACTCATTAAAGTATCCATTTCCGACTTATCTTTAATTTTCAATTTAAAGAACCAAGCAGAATTTTCTGGATCCTGATTTATTTTCGATGGATCATCAACAATAGATTGATTTAAATCGACAACTTCGCCACTTACCGGTGTATATACATCACTTGCGGCTTTTGTAGATTCTACTACCCCTGCTGTTCCATCTTTATCTACATTAGATCCTTTTTCTGGAAGTTCTGTAAAAACTATATCTCCGAGCATTTCTGTTGCATGCTTAGTTATCCCAATAGTGGCTATATCCCCATCTAATTTAATCCACTCGTGTTCTTTAGAATATTTTACTTCACTCATTAAATAACTCCTTTTACATAACTTTTTTTATAAAAAGGCAAACTGCAAATTGTAGCTGGATGTTTTTTACCTCTAACCTCTAAAAATATTTTAGTATTTTTTTTTGAAAATTCATTTTCCACGTATCCCATGGCCACAGGGCCATTAACACTTGGTCCAAACGTTCCGCTTGTTATTTCACCTATTTCTAAATCGGACTCATTGTATATTTTAGTTTTTTCTCTAGCGATTATTCTTCCCTCCGGCTTTATCCCTACTCTTATCTTGTTCACACCATTGTTTAATTGTTTAGTAATTATATCTGATCCAATAAAGTTTCCTTTTAAAATTCTCTCTTTTGATATAGCCCATTTCAAATTTGCCTCAACTGGAGTCTTGTCTTTACTTAGTTCATGACCATACAGGCATAGACCAGCTTCCAATCTTAATGTATCTCGTGCCCCAAGACCAATTAATTTTGCACCTTTGTCAATTAATCTTCTTGTAAACCCGTCTGCAAATTCATTAGTTAGTGATACCTCGAAACCATCTTCACCTGTGTATCCTGATCTTGTAACATAAATATTGTGGTCATCCAGTGTAAACCAATTACCTGACATGAAATTTAAATTTTCAACACCTTCAATAACACTTTTAAGAATTTGCACAGATTTAGGTCCTTGGATTGCAATTAAAGATCTTTCTTCATCCAAAACCATTTTATATTTATCATTTAATAGCGCCTTTAAAATTTTAAAATCATTTTCTTTACAAGCAGCATTTAGAATTATTAAAAAGCCATCTTTAATTTTAGTGATTATTAAATCATCATAAATTCCAGCATTATCACTCATTAAAAAACTATATTTTGAGTGATTTAGTTTTAAATTTTTTAAGTCTAGTGGAAAAATTCTCTCTAAATCATCAACTAAATCCTCTCGGCCATAAATAAATAATTGACCCATATGTGAAACATCAAAAATACCAGAATGGTTTCTTGTGAACTTATGTTCTTCAACAATACCCTCAGAATATTGAATTGGCATTTGATATCCTGCAAATTCTACAAATTTTGCTTTGCTATCTTGATGCAATTGATAAAGCGATGTTTTTTTTGTATCCATATTAACTCTTTTTACCCATCTGTATATTTGCCTGAGAGTTTTGCTCCTTCGGCGAGAATTTAATCTCTTTCCAGAGTTAATATGTTACGGTCCACTTTGCCTGAGAGATTCCTGGGTGGTTGCTCCTTCGGCGCTACAAAAATTTGTAGTCTCTCCCGTAATTAATTCCTTTATATCATAAATTAACATAAACATAAATGTTTAATATGCTTTCTTTTTAGTTAAAAATTTATTCAAAAACTGCAAAACGACTGCAACAATTACTATTGAGCCTCCAATTAAAACAAACAAAGGCGGATTCTCATTTGCAAACATCCAGGCCCACAACGGACCTAGAACAGCCTCTGTTAACATAATTATACCAACAAAAGCCGAAGGAGTTGACCTTGCCCCAATTGTTATAAGTATAAAACCAAAACCTAATTGAAAAAAACCTGCTAAAAATCCCAAAAAAATATCTTTTGAAGATATTATTATTGTTGGCGACATTAATAATCCAATTATCATTGCAAATATACCTGCTACTAATTGAAGTGGAATCATATCGACCTCAGGAAACTTTCTTACAATTAATATTAAAATCGCAAAAGAGATTGGCATTACAAATGCCACAAGATTACCTGTCATTTCACCGGGAGAGATTGAAGTTCCAAGCATCAAAAAAATACCTGAGATAGCAAGCAATATACAAAAGAAAGTAAGTTTAGATATTGTCTCCTTCAAAAAAACATAACCAAATATTGCCAAAAAAAGAGTTTGTGTTTGAATAATAAAATTTGTATTTGCCACAGTAGTTTCATACATAGCAAATACATAACTGGCAAAACCTAAAGATAAGATAGCTCCGCCAACAAATCCAGGAATTCCGGATTTAGTTAAAGCACTAAAAAATTTTTTTTTATAAGTAAACAAAAGAAAAAAACTAACAACAATTATAAAGAAAAAAGATCGCCAAAATAAAATTTGCCAGAGCGTAGAGCCTTCAAAAGACTTAACAATTAATCCGCCAAAACTTAAGCTTACAGCGCCAAAAAAAACCAGAAAAGGTCCAGGTATTTTTTTGATTATGTTCATTCAATTTGAGAAATTAAATTTTGAGTTTCTAAGTCATATAACTTAAATAAATTTTCTGCGCTAGATAAATCAATCTGCTTAAACTTTATTTTAGAACCTGGTGATAGTTGAACTAATTTGTCGTAATCAGCACTTATTACCACTCCTATTTTTGGATAACCTCCTATGGTCCCATGATCTGAAAGCATAACAATGGGATTTCCATCTGCAGGCACTTGTATTACTCCTTTTATTAATCCTTCAGATTTAATGTTGGTATCAATAATATTCTCTATTTTAGGTCCCTCTAACCTCATACCCATACGATCAGTTAACTTTGATACAATAAATTCTTTTTCTAGAAAGATTTTTTTTCCTTTATCTGAAAAATAATCGAAATTTGTTCCTTTAATTATTCTAATATTTTCTATTTTAGTATTTATATAATTTAATTTTCTTTCCACTGATTGATTATTTAATTTTGAAATATTTATCACTTGTTCGTTTTCAAGCTTTTTACCATCATTCGCACCAATTATTGCTTTTGTGTTTGTAGAACAACTAGACCATTGATATTTTAAATCTATCTGACCACCAATAGCTAAATATCCATACACAGACTTATTGGTAGATAAAATATCTACCTCATCACCATTCTCTAAATTTAAAGATTGATAACAGTTACCGTCAATAATTATATCTTTTTTTTTAATCTTAAAATTTACATCGCCTGTGACTGCAATATTAATTTTATTCCCAAAATATTTTAGTAAAGGGCCTTGGTACGCAAATTCTAAAGAAGGTGAATTTATCTTATTACCAACAAGTTTATTTGATAATAAATAATTTCTTTTATCCATTGATCCACTAAAAGGAATTCCAACATGATAAAGGTTTTTTCGACCCTCATCTTGAAAAGTAGTGTTAATTCCTGCTCTGATAACTTGAAAATAATTTTTACTCATTATAATTTTCATATTGTTTTTTTGATATTTCTTTAAATAAAACAATATCACCTGGATTTATTAAATTTGGACTTGCTTCCTTTGAGCTATCAAATATTGTTAATGGACTATTACCAATAACATTCCATCCACCTGGACTTTCAAAAGTATAAATATTTGCAAACTGTTCGGTCAAAGCCACTGATCCCTTGGGGACTTTAACCCTAGGTGTTTCGAGACGTTTGGCTCTCATATTTTCAGTTAAATCTCCTAAAAAAGGCATTCCAGCAATAAAGCCTGTCATATAACAAAAAAATTCTTTACTAAAAAAATTTTCATAAATTTTTTCTCTTTTAAGATTAAGTTTTTTCTCCAATCTGACTATGTCTAAAGCAAAATTTTCATCACAACATACTGGAACTTCAATTTTTTTATTTTCTAGATCATCTTCATTCGTAATACTAAGGTTTTCTATTAACTTTTTTAAATCTTTAAAATTCGTTTTTTTTAAATCAAAAGAAATTATCAATTTATTATAAGAGGGAGATAAATTATTTATTGATGTTATTTTTTCTCGCTGAATACTTTTAAAATATCTAATTACTTGGGTATTGGTTTCTCTGTTTACCTCTTTACCAAAGTCACAATATAATGCTGCGTCACCAAGATTTAATATATTTTTTATCATGCCATGATATACTTAACACTTATGACTGTGGAAATTAATATAAATTGTGATTTAGGAGAAAAATCAAAATACCACTCAAATAAACATGACCCAGAATTATTGGAAATAGTTAATTCTGCAAATGTTGCTTGTGGATACCATGCTGGTGATGATGAAACTATGAGCCAAGTCATAGAAATATCAAAAAAAAATGGTGTAAGTATCGGTGCGCATCCATCTTTCAATGACCCAGAAAATTTTGGAAGAGAAAGAATAAATTTATCTGATCCAGAAATTGAAAAACTTATAATTGATCAATACAATATTCTTCAAAAGATAGCATTAGAACAAGGAGAAAATGTTACACATATCAAGCCTCATGGAGCTTTAAACAATATGGCTTGTGAAAATATCGATTTAGCGACAACACTTGCAAAAAGTATAAAGGGAATTAGCAAAGATTTAATTTATTTGGTTCCCACTGGATCTAAAATGGAGGAAGCTGCAAAAAAGCTTGATATGAAAATAGCCTGTGAGATATTTGCGGACAGAAATTATGAGGATGACGGAAATCTTGTCTCCCGAAAGAAACCTCATGCTTTAATTACAGATCCAGAGCAGGCAAAAACACACGTTTTAAGTATGGTTAAAAATCAGTCGCTTAATTGTCACAGTGGAAAGCAAATACCTTGTGAAATCGACTCTGTGTGTATACATGGAGACAATATGAGTTCATTAGCAACTGCTAAGTCTATCAAAGATAACTTACTAAGTAATGGCCTCAAACTAAAACCTTTAAACAAAATGAAGAAATTTACAAATGATTAAAAAAATATTCATCACAATCTTATTATCTATAACTCTGATATCAAATTCTTACTCAGCAGGATCTAGTAGCAGTGGGGGTGAAGGTGATGGTCCAAAAACTAAAACAAATTATGAGAAGGCAGTTAAATTAATAAAATCTGCAAATAAATATGAAAAAAAAGGAAAAAAAGATAAAGCTCAATCAAGTTATGAAAAAGCTTTAAAACTTTTACTTAAATCAAACAACAAAAAACCAAATAAACCAGATACTTTAAATTATTTAGGTTTTACTTCTAGAAAATTAGGTGATTTTGAAAATGGAGAGAAATATTATCTTCAAGGTTTGGCTATCAATCCCTACCACATTGGTATAAATGAATATTTAGGTGAACTTTACGTAGCAACAAATAGACATAATCTTGCAGTTGAAAGATTAGAAGTTTTAAAAGGTTGCGATTGTAAAGAATATGATGACCTGAAAGCTATTATAGCTGGAGAAAAGGTTTCTAAGTATTAATTAATATTTTTAATCATCTGCTCTGGTAGCCACAAAGCAATCTCTGGAAAAATCACAACCAAAATCACTGCTAAAACCATTAATAAGAATAATGGAAAGGCACTTCTAGCAATATAGCCCATATCTTTGTTGGCCATACCTTGAAGAACAAACAAATTAAAACCTACGGGTGGTGTTATTTGGGCCATCTCTACAACAATAACTAAAAATATACCAAACCAAATCATGTCAAAACCTGCTTGTCTAATCATTGGTTCTATAATTGCCATCGTCAATACTACTGCTGAGATACCATCAAGAAACATCCCTAAAATGATATAGAAAATCATTAAAACAAAAATTAACACATAAGGAGATAAATCCATATTTTGAATCCACATTGCTAAGTTTCTTGGTAAACCTGTAAAACCCATTGCCAGAGATAAGAATGTTGAGCCTGCTAAGATAAATGCAATCATACAAGATGTTTTTGTTGCACCTAGTAAGGATGTTTTAAAAGTTTCTAAAGTTAAACTTTTTTGAAAATAGGACAAAATTAAAGCTCCAACAACTCCTAAGGATGCGGCCTCAGTAGCAGTAGCTATACCAGTATATATTGAACCTATAACAGCTGAGATTAAAAATATAACAGGTAAAAGTTGTTTAGATCTTTTTATCTTTTCAAAAATTGAATATTCTTCAATAATTTCGGGCATTTGTTTTTTATTTATCAAAGACCAGAAAATAACGTATGACATAAAAATTAGTGCAATCATTATCCCCGGTAAAATTCCAGCTATAAATAACTTTGCAATAGACTCTTGAACTGCTACTCCATAAATAATCAAAATTATTGATGGAGGTATCAATAAACCAAGTGTTCCAGAGCCAGCAAGACTACCAAGTAAAATTTTCTCAGGATAATTTCTTTTTCTTAACTCGGGTATAGACATCTTCCCTACAGTTGCAACTGTTGCCGCAGAAGAACCTGAGATTGCAGCAAACAAAGCACAACCGACTACGTTCACATGAATTAAACCTCCAGGTAATTTTTGCATCCATGGAGATAAACCTTTAAACAGATTTTCAGATAATCTTGTTCTAAATAAAATTTCTCCCATCCAAACAAATAAAGGTAATGCCGTGAGTGTCCACGAAGATGATGTTCCCCATATTGTTGTTGCCATTGCATCTCCAACTGGTCTTGATGTAAATAACATCATACCTATTGCAGATACCCCGATCATACTCAAGGCTACCCAAATACCTGAACCAAGAAAGAACAATAAAACACTTATGAAAAATATTGTTAATAAAATTTCAGCCATTTAACTTTTTTTAAAAATTAAAATAAGTTGATGAAAAACACACATAAAGAAAATAGTAGAACCAACAGCTACACTTGTTTGAGGGATCCAAATTAAAATTTCATCTGCACCCTCGCTTCTTTCTTGAAATTTATATGAAATAACTAACATTTTAACAAAATAAAATGCCAAATACCCAGAGAAAAAAGTTGCTACACTTAAACACCAGATTTCAATAAATTTTCTTTTTAAACCTGATAATTTTTCAAGAAAAAGAGTAATCCTTATGTGACCGTTTTCAACAAATGTATAAGCTAATGCAAAAAAAGATGCTGCAGCCATACAGTAACCTGAGTATTCAGCAAGACCTCTGATATAAAAACCAAATATTCTAGATGAAATACCTATCAAAATGAATACTGCCACCAAAATAAGAAATGCTGCTGCGATATATCCAGAAAATTTATAAAGTTTGTTTAAATTTTTATCTAAGATTTTAAACATGATAATTTAAGGCCACCTAATATTCTTTGGTGGCCTTAATTAAAATTTGATTATTTATAACTTGATAAAACGGTTGCCCCTCTTGAACCAGCTTTTTGAGACCATTCCTTTGCCATAGTCTCACCTACTTTTTCAAAATGAGCTTGTAGAGACGCATTTACTTTGCCTACTACCATTCCCGCATTAGCTAAAGCTTTTTTGTCGCCGACATTTCCTTGTTTTGATAATTGCCAGCCTTTTCTCTCTGCCAAAGCTGCTTGTTTCATTACTAGATCTTTTGTTGCTTGATCAAGTTTATTCCAAGAATCTTTATTTACAATTACCATATTTTTTGGAAACCAAGCTGCTATATCATAAAAATATTTCACACCATTTTCCCATATTTTAGAATTTTTTCCTGTCGTAGGGGAAGTGATCATACTTTCAACAGCACCAGTAGAAAATGCTTGGCTTATTTCAGCGGCTTCAATTTTTGTTGGCGCCATACCTGTTAGCTCAGCAATTCTAATCGTTGCAGAATTGTATGCTCTGAACTTTAAACCTTTAAGGTCATTGACAGAGTTGATTTCCTTTTTGCTATATAAGCCTTGTGCAGGCCATGGCACAGCATAAAGAAATACTAAACCTTTTTCGTCTAAGCCTTTGATGATCTCAGCTTTAGATGCTTTGTATAATTTCATTGCATCCGAGTAAGATGTTGCTAAGAATGGCTGTGAGTCTACTTCCAGTAAAGGGTCCTCTTTACCTAAAGCTGACATAAATCGTTCTCCAATCTGAGCTTGACCAGTTCTCACAGCTCTAAAGATTTCTCCACCTTTAAATAATGAGCCGCCTGGATGAGTAACTATTGTAAGTTTTCCACCACTTTTTTCAGTCACATTTTTTGCAAATTCAGTTGCGTTTGCAGAATGAAAATTACCAGCACCATAAGCTAATGCCATATCCCATTTTTCCGCAAAAGAAGAATTAATTGACAAAATTGATGAAACTAAAATAATTGATAAGTATTTTATGAATTTCATTTATCCTCCATTTTTTTTAAAAGCATTTCATTATGTATTAAAATAATTATCAATAAAAAAATTATACTACTTTTAATTGAATAATCTAAAATATCTAATACTATAGGCTTACTTTGTTAGAAGAAGCACTCATATTAGTTCAGATTATTTTCATTGATATAATCTTGGCAGCAGATAATGCGATCATCATTGGATTGATTGCAGCTAATTTTGCGCCCAAAAATAGAAGACAAATTATTTTATGGGGTGTAGCTGGAGCATTAATTTTTAAAATTGTTTTTGCATTATTTGCCACATATTTATTTGAATTTTATTTTATAAAAATCTTGGGAGGTTTGCTCTTAATTTGGATTGTTAATGATTTAAGAAAAGATCTTTTTGAGATTAAAAAAGTTAAATCTCCAACTAAAAAATCAAAAGAACCTTCTTATATTCAAAGTGTATATAAAGTTTTATTTGCTGATATTACAATAAGTTTTGATAACGTAATTGGAGTTGTTGGGGCAGCAAAGGGTAATTTCGGTTTTATGATTTTTGGTCTTGTGTTATCAGTTGTTCTTACAGGTGCTATGGCAACCTATCTCGCTAACTATATTCAAAAACATTTATGGATTGCTTATGTAGGTTTAGGTTTTATCTTACTTGTTGCTTTACAATTGGTTATTGGCGGTCTAGTTGATCTAGATATATTGTCTATAAATGAAGAGTTTAAAAAATATTTCTAATAAGAATGTTTTTTTGTGGGATATTTTTTTTTCCTTACATCTGAGGCATACTTTTTAATACCGACATTGATATACTTTTTAACATTTGAAAACCTTTTAACAAATTTAATATTAGTATGATTTAGTCCAATTAAATCATCAGTCACTAAAACTTGTCCATCACAATACACAGATGATCCAATTCCAATTGTTGGAATATTCAATTTTTGAGTAATGAGTTTTGCAATTTCAGTTTTTACACACTCTAAAACAATTGCAAATACTCCGCTTTCTTGTAGCAACATTGCATCACTTATTAAGTTCTTTATTTCACTATTCGTCTTTCCCTTAGATTTAAATTTTTTTGTTGATTGGGGAAGTAGACCAATATGACCCATAACTGGGATTTTATTTTTAATTAAAAACTTTATTTGTTCGATAACCCTTTTGCCACCTTCTAATTTTACTGCATCACATTTAGTCTCTTTTAGAATTTTCTTGGAATTCTTTAATGCTAGAGACTTTGTACTATAAGTTTTAAAAGGCATATCAACAACCATTAAACTTTTTTTAATACCTAATCTAACACTTTTGGAGTGATTGATCATTTCTGTTAAGGTGACTTTTTTTGTTGAGGAATAATTATATAAAACAGAACCTAATGAGTCTCCAACTAAAACAATATCAACATGTTTATCAACTTCTTCTGCGATATTTTTTGAGTAAGCTGTAAGACATACAATTTTTGATTTGTTTTTTTTATCGACAATATTTTTAATTTTTTTCATTCAAGCTCAATGGTACTAGGTGGCTTAGATGTAACGTCATAAACTACCCTATTTATTCCTCTAATACTATTTACAATTTTATTTGAAATCATTTGAATGAAAGGCTTTTTAAATTCATAAAAGTCTGCTGTCATACCATCCTCAGAGGTAATAGCTCTCAATAGACACAAATATTCGTAAGTTCTATTATCACCCATTACACCTACAGTCTTAACAGGAAGTAGGGCGGCATAAGCTTGCCAAATTTTATCATAAAAACCATGTTCTTTTAAAGCAGTAATAAAATAATGATCAGCTTCCTTTAAAATTTTAATTTTTTCTTTCGTTATTTTTCCTGGCATTCTTATTGCTAAACCTGGTCCAGGAAAAGGATGTCTAGAGATAATTTCTTTATTTAAATTTAGATCTAAACCCAATTTTCTCACTTCATCCTTAAATAAAAATCTTAAGGGTTCTACTAATTTCAGTTTCATTTTTTTTGGAAGGCCACCTACATTATGATGCGATTTGATTTTAGAAGTTTGACTGCCTGTAACAGATTTACTCTCAATTAAGTCTGGATAAAGAGTCCCTTGAGCTAAAAATCTTACATTTTTAATTTTCTTGGCATATCTCTCAAAAATTTTTATAAAAAGATTTCCTATTATTTTTCTCTTTTTTTCTGGATCTGAAATATTTTTAAGTTTTCTCAAAAACTCTTTTTCAGCATTTACATAAATTAGATTAATTTTTAATCTCTTTTTGAACGTATTAACTACTTGTTTTTCCTCATTTTTTCTTAAAAAACCTGTATTTACAAAAATACAGTATAGTTTTTTTCCTATTGCTTTGTTTATTAATTGTGCAACTACGCTACTATCCACCCCTCCAGACAAAGCACATATAACTTTATTTTTGCCAACTTCATTTCTTATCTCTTTTATTAATTTATTTTTTTGATTTTTTACTGACCAATTTTTTTTAATCTTACAAATTGAAAAAATGAAGTTTTTAATTATCATTTTACCATTCTCAGTGTGAGTTACCTCGGGATGAAATTGTACTCCATAAATTCTTTTTAGGCTGTTTTCCACAATTGCAAATTTTGAATTTTGACTAGATGCAATAACTCTGAAATTTTTTGGTAATCTGGAGACTTGATCAGCATGGCTCATCCAAACTTTCACGTATTTTCTATTTTTAAAATAATCTTTTATTAATGGACTATTATTTTTTTTAATAATATTAGCTAAACCGAATTCCCTATGTTTTGATTGTTTTACTTTTCCACCTTTTATTTTAGATAAAATTTGATGACCAAAGCAGATACCGAGTACTGGTATTTCATTTTCAATAATATTTTTATCAAATGAGTATTTTTTAATATCATAAACGTTTAACGGTCCACCTGATAAAATTATTCCTTTAATCTTTTCGTTTATATCTTTATTCTTTATTTTTTTATGACTAATGATTTCTGAAAATACACCAAACTCTCTTATTCTTCTTGCAATCAATTGGGTAAACTGTGAACCAAAATCAATAATTAAAATTTTATTAAGACCTTTATCAAGAGTCATTTTTTGGCTCTAGATTACCAAGTGTCTCTAAAATTTTTTTATTCTCACTGCATAAACTTTTACAAACCTCAGAAAATGTTTTTGATAAATCTTTGACCTGGGAATAATTTGATTTTTCCAACCCTATTTTCATTAGCATTAAAATGGCTTCTTCATTATTTGGATCTATCAATAAAGTAGCATCTAAATTTTTCTCTTCTTTACCTTGGTCTTCTTTAACGTTGTAAATTTTAGCTAAATATAAATACGAATTTGAGTCTTTTGGATTAAAAACAATACTTCTTTCAAACATAAACTTCGCATCATCGAATTTTTTATTTTCATAAAGAGCCAAACCTTTAGCAAAAAAATTTTCGCTTGCAAATGAACTAACAAATATGTTTGTAAGAAAATATATAAATATAGTTTTTTTAAAAATATTTTTCATTAATATCTATTTTCATCTTTAACAATATCGACATTATGTACCATACTTTCATAAAATCCAGCTTTTGTAATTTTTATAAATTGAGGTTTTTTCCTTAAGTATTTAATTTGTCTAGATCCAAGATACCCCATAGATGATCTTAAGCCACCTACTAATTTAAAGATAACCTTATCTACTTTACCTTTATATTTAGCAAGACCCTCAACTCCCTCAGGAACATATTTAGAATTATCTTTTTGTTTAGATTGAAAGTATCTATCTGCGGACCCTTTATTCATCGCTCCAACAGATCCCATGCCTCTAAAGCTTTTAAATAACTTTCCATTTTTTTTAATAAGTTTGCCTGGTGTTTCATCAGTGCCTGCAAACAAAGACCCAATCATGACTGCGTCTGCTCCAGCAGCAAATGCTTTCGCCAAATCTCCAGAATACTTAATACCTCCGTCAGATATTATTTTAACTTTGCTCTTTTTTATAGCATTTCTAACATTTAGAATTGCAGTTAATTGAGGAACTCCAATACCTGCAACCAATCTTGTAGTACAAATAGAGCCAGGTCCTATTCCAACTTTAATTAAATCAACACCTAATTTATCTAGGTATCTTGCTGCTTCTGCTGTTGCAATGTTTCCAGCACAAAGTGCAGTTTTTAAATTTTTTTCTTTTTTAATAAACTTAATCATTTCCGAAACTTTTTTTGTATGTCCGTGTGCAGTATCCACAACTATCATGTTTATACCTTCTTTTAAAATTGCTTTTGCCCTAGCAAGTTCATTCGATCCAGCACCTACGGCAGCCCCAACTAATAATTTTTGTTTTTTAACTTTTTTTATTTCCTCAACTTGTTTTTTTATATTTAAATTACGATGGATAATGCCAATGCCTCCAGCTTTAGCTATAGCAATTGCCATTTTGCTCTCTGTCACAGTATCCATAGCTGAAGTTAGTAACGGAATTTTTAGTTTAAGGAATTTAGTTAATATAATACTGGTATCAACTTCCGACGGTAGTATGTTTGAATATTTCGGAGCTAGTGTAACATCATCAAAGGTAAGCGCTTCTTTTATAGGATCCATATTCATTTATATATGATTCCCTATAATATTAAAGTGACTATCTAATTTTTTTACAAACTATAAAACTTTCTTTGGATTCTTTTCGGCTTGATAAAGGTTTAAAAACCTTAACTTCTCTAAATATTTTCTTTCCTAGTGCGACAATTTCATTAAAGGTACTACCCATAAAAATTTTTGAAATAAAATAACCCTTTGATGAAATTACTTTTCTTGAAAATATCATAGCCTCTTTGCATAATTCTCCGGTTTGAATTGAATCAAGATTTTTTACTCCAGTGGTATTTACGGCCATATCAGACATGACTACATCGAATTCTTTTGTTAAATTTTTTTTAATTTTTTCTTGGATGTCTGGCTCTGTAAAATCACCTTTAATATGAATTCCATTATTAATCGGTGACATATCTTTTAAATCAATTGAAATTATTTTACTATTTTTCATTGCTTTTGAGGCATATTGAGACCAGCTTCCGGGTGCTGCACCAATATCTAAAATAAACATTCCGTTCTTGAAGATCTTAAATTTTTTGTCTATTTCAATTAATTTATAAGCTGATCGCGCTCTATAACCGTCGACTTTTGACTGGCGTACATAAATATCTCTCTTTTGTCTATTAATCCAGTTTTTAGAAATTTTATTTTTTTTCAACTAATTATTATACCTTAAGCTTTTAATAACTTTATTATCACTTAGTGTTTCAATCTCTATTTCAATACTTTTATTTATCCTCATGTCCTTACCATCTTTCCATATACCAGCTGCAAGGTGCATTATACCTATTTTATAATTGGGCAAGTATGGTTCAACGAAAGTATTATTAATTTCGTCATATTTTGGCAGTAGATTACTAGCAATCCAATTACAATTAAGTGGTAAAAATTCTGTGGCTAAATCATCAATATATACTGACATATTAATTGCTAATCCCTCAGAGCCAAAAATATTTCCTGCTTTTAAGGTTTGTTTAAGATTGTTTTGCCAACTTTCCCAACCTGGAGAATTTTTTTCTAGGGAAAAAACACCAATGTTTATATGTGGTGCGAAAGCTAATTTTCTTGCTTTATCATAAGGTATTTTAGATTTCACTGCATGTTTAAAATTTTGTGATTTAATAATTGCAAGTTTTCCAAACAACCAATTAACTTTCGACATTATTTTGTAACCTGGACCAAGCGTCTGTGTGATACCTAATTTACCATTGTCACAAGCTTTAAAATATAATTCTACACACTCCCAATCATTCACCCAAGCATCACAATCAATCCATAAATATTTATTATAATTTGGAAAGTACTTTGGCAAAAAAGCCCTAGAGACTTGACTTTTTAACCATTCTTTTCCTTTTACTTTAAACTCTGGAACTTCGATATCCCAATCTGCTTTTTTAATTTCATCTACTTTTTTTGACAATAAATCTTTTTGATCTTGTGTTAATCCTGCATCTAAAACACAAATAGCAATTTTTTCACTTTCTTTAAATTTTTTAATAGAATTAATCAGTTCATTTAATAGAGGAAAATAATTAGCATCAGCTAATGAAACAATTACATTTTTTTTCATTAAAGTATATCTTCAAGATCATCTTCATCTTGAATTCTGTCATTTTCATGTTGCTTTTTAATTTTTTGATAATGAAGAAAACTTATAGGCAACAATAATACATAAATGACAGCACTTAATGCAATTACATTAAATGTGTATATAAGTAACAAGCCAAAAAATAGAACAATACCAAATAATAAAAATATAGTTGTTCTTCTTGGAATAACTATCTTTTTAAAAGAATAAGTTGGAAATTTGCTTATTAATAAAAAGGAGGTAATTATAAAAAAGACTGGTGTGACAACGTCATAATTAAATTTATATAATTCGAATCCACTTAAACTTATGATTAATGGTGTTAATACTAAAATTCCCCCAGCTGGAGATGGTACACCTTCAAAAAAATTATCTCTCCAAGAAGGCTCACTAACTGAATTAACATTAAATCGTGCAAGTCTTAAAGCAACACAAATTACAAATATTAAACATAATAACCACCCAAATTTTCCAAGTGTATTTAATTTCCAAAAAAACATAATAAATGCAGGAGCAACTCCAAAACTTATCATGTCTGTCAAAGAATCTAATTCTTTACCAACTTTTGATGTTCCTTTAATCAATCTAGCTATTCTTCCATCTAAGCCATCAATTAAAGCGGCAATAATAATTGCTACGATAGCTAATTCAAATCTGCCATCTAAAGCAAACCTTATAGATGTTAATCCAATGCAAACTCCTATTAAAGTCAACATGTTTGGCAAGATCACTCTTGCACTTTTTTTATCACTTACGATTTTAAATTTTTTTTTTTGTGGTTCCATTATTTTTTAGCCAGTAATGTTTCTCCAGCTATAGAAGTTTGACCAATTTGAACAAGGGGTTGATAATTTTCATAATATAAATCTGCTCTACTTCCAAATCTTATCATTCCGATTCTATCACCTTGTTTTAAATCTTGATCTTTGCTTGACTCACAAACAATCCTCCTTGCTACTAATCCTGCTATTTGAACAACAACGACGTCATTACCGTGACTATCTTTAATTTTGTAATAATTTCTCTCATTGTCTTCACTAGCTTTATCTAAAGATGCATTAACAAATTTTCCTGGTTTGTATAAAATTTCTTCAATTTTTCCGCTGCATGGAGTTCTATTTACATGGCAATCAAAAACGTTCATGAATATACTAATCTTTTTAAATTTTTTATTTTCTAACCCAAGTTCTTTTGGGCCATCTACCTCTTCAACCTTGATTACCTCTCCATCAGCAGGACTTACAAGATAATTGTCATCGTTAATAATTATTCTATCCGGATCTCTAAAAAAATAGTAAACCCAGATTGTTAAAACTAAACCAATCAAACCTAGGAAGCTGCTAAAAATATAAAAAATGATAGTTATAATTCCTGCAATAACTAGGAATTTATACCCTTCAGCGTGAATTTTTGGAAATATCTTGCTAAACATATTCATCTATTTGATAATTTTTTCATTAATATGTATATAAAATTGCGAAATTCAATTATTAAGATAGTTAAATAAAGTGAGCAAAATAAAGGTAAAAAACCCTGTTGTAGAGTTGGATGGTGATGAAATGACCAGAATAATCTGGGAATTTATCAAAAATAAATTAATTCTTCCCTACATAGATCTAGGCATTGATTATTACGATCTCGGTATGAAAAGCAGGGACAATTCAGATGATCAAATAACTATTGATGCGGCCAATGCAATAAAAAAAGTTGGTGTAGGAATTAAGTGTGCAACAATTACTCCTGATGAAGCTCGAGTAGAAGAATTCAAATTAAAAAAAATGTGGAGATCTCCAAACGGTACAATTAGAAATATTATTGGAGGTACCGTTTTTAGAGAGCCAATTATTTGTTCAAATATTCCAAAACTTGTTCCATCTTGGACTGATCCCGTAATTATTGGAAGACACGCTTTTGGAGATCAATATAGGGCTACAGATTTTAAAGTACCTGGTAAAGGTAAAATGGAAATAAAATGGACTTCTGAAGATAGCAAAGATGAAATCAAATATGAAGTATTTAATTTCACAGGTCCAGGAGTTGCTCTTTCGATGTATAATTTAGATAAATCAATTGAAGATTTTGCTAGATCTTGTTTCAGCTACGGATTGATAAAGAAATGGCCAGTATATTTATCAACTAAAAATACAATACTAAAAAAGTATGATGGAAGATTTAAGGACATTTTTGAAAAGGTATTCAATGAAGAATTTAAGAAACAATTTGATGATGCTAAAATTACATATGAACACAGATTAATTGATGACATGGTTGCATGTGCAATGAAATGGAGCGGTAAATATATCTGGGCATGTAAAAACTACGATGGCGATGTACAGTCTGATACTATGGCACAAGGTTATGGGTCATTAGGTTTAATGACGAGTACACTGCTTACTCCCGATGGCAAAGTAATGGAGGCCGAAGCAGCTCATGGTACTGTTACCAGGCATTATCGTATGCATCAACAAGGTAAAGAAACATCTACAAACCCTATTGCATCTATATTTGCGTGGACTAGAGGCTTGGCTCATCGGGGTAAATTAGATGGAAATGATGAACTTATAAATTTTGCAAATACTATCGAAACGGTTTGTGTCGAATGTGTTGAAAATGGTTCAATGACTAAAGATCTCGCAATATTAATAGGACCATCAAGTAAGTATTTGACTACTAATCAGTTCTTGGATGTAATTGATAGTAATTTAAAAAAAAGATTAAATTAAAGATTTTATCTTTTCAAAAGCTTCATCAATTTTATTTTGATCCTGACCACCAGCTTGTGCGAAATCTTTTCTGCCACCTCCACCTTTGCCACCAATAGTCTCTGAACCTAATTTAGCAAATTTCACTGCATCATATTTATCAACTAATTTTTCTGTTATACCTACAGCTAATCCAACTTTATCCTCATTAGTAGCAAATACAATTATTATGCCATCACCTAATTCTTTTTTTCCATTATCAACAAGTTTTCTTAAATCTTTTGGTGGTAGATCGATAACTTTCTGAAATCTTACTTTTATATCTTTAATCTTTTGATCATTAATAATATTTTTTGTTTTATCTTTAAGAACCGAACTCACATTGAGTTGTTCAAGTTGTCTTGTAAGATTTTTAATAAGTTCCTTAAGATCTTTACTTTCTATATTTGGCTTACCACCAAGTTTTATTATTTGAGATGATAATTCTTTAATCGCAACTTCGTCTTTCTGAATTGAAAGTGTTGATGCCTTTTCTTTATTTTTAATATATTCATCTAAATGTTTATCTCTTAATGCTTCTACTCTTCTAACACCTGCTGCAATAGAGGACTGACTTACAGTTTTAAATTTTCCAATATCACCCGTGTTTTTAACATGTGTTCCACCGCATAATTCTGTTGAAAAATATGCTTCTTTTTCTTTGCCCATAGATACCACCCTTACTTCCTCGCCGTACTTTTCTCCAAAAAATGCTAAAGCACCTTTTTCAATAGCTGCTTTTGGTGTCATTATTCTAGTGGTTACTTCAGTATTATTTTTTACATAGTCATTTACCAATTTATCAATTGTTTGTAGCTCTTCATTTGTGATTGGTTTCATATGGCTAAAATCAAATCTCAAACGATCTGGTGCAACAAGCGAACCTTTTTGCATAACGTGTTTTCCAAGTGTTCGTCTTAAAGATTCATGAAGAAGATGTGTTGCCGAGTGATAAGCTTTTAGATTTGCTCTTCTTTCAATATCAATCTTTAATTCAACAGCATCACCCACTTTTATTGAGCCTGTTTTTAATGAACCATAATGAACAAATAAATTACCAAGTTTCTTCTGTGTATCCTCAACCTCAAAAACTGAGTTTCCTGAAACTATTGTGCCTTTGTCACCAAGTTGTCCACCGGACTCACCATAAAAAGGAGTTTGATTTGTTATTATCATTCCTTCTTCACCAGTGGATAATGATTTCACTTCGCTATTTTCCTTAATCAAATTTAATATAACCCCCTCTGATTGATTAGACTCGTAGCCTAAAAATTCAGTTGGACCAATTTTATCTTTGATTGAAAACCAAATTGCTTCTTCTGAACTGTCACCTGAACCTTTCCAATTTTTTTTAGCAAGTTCTTTGCTATTTTTCATTAGTTGATCAAATTTTTTGTGATCAACTGTTAATGATTTATTTTTTAAAATATCTTCAGTAAGATCTAATGGGAAACCGTAAGTATCATATAATTTGAATGCTACATCTCCAGGTAAAACTTTATCTATTTTTGAAATTTCATCATTTAAAATTTTAATTCCTCTATCAAGTAAAACTAAAAATTTTTCCTCTTCCATTTTTAATGTTTCTCGAATTAACGACTCTGATCTTTCTAACTCTGGATAATTTCCTGACATTTCATTTTTTAAAGCCTCAAAAATTTTGAAAAATATTGGTTCTTTAGATCCCAATAAATGAGAGTGTCTCATACCTCTTCTCATAATTCTTCTAAGAACATATCCACGACCTTCATTTGAGGGCAAAACACCTTCAGCTAAAAGAAATGAGCTTGCTCTTAAGTGATCAGCAATTACTCTAAAACTTGATATATTTTTATCTTCTTGTTTGACTTTTGTTACTTCAGATATTGAATTTATTAATTTCTTAAAATGATCAGTTTGATAATTATCGTGTGTTCCTTGTAAAAGAGCTGCAATTCTTTCTAATCCCATTCCTGTATCGACAGACGGTTTTGGCAGGTCTATTCTTTTATCTTTTGAGACTTGCTCATACTGCATAAAGACTAAGTTCCAAATTTCAATAAAACGATCACCATCTTGATCTTTAGTTCCTGGCAATCCTCCTTTTAAATGATCACCATGGTCATAAAATATTTCTGAACAAGGACCACATGGCCCAGTTTCACCCATTGACCAGAAGTTATCTGACGTTGCAATTCTAATTATTTTATCATCACTAAAACCTGCAATTTTCTTCCAAAAATTAAAAGCCTCGTCATCCTCATGAAAAACAGTTACATAAAGCCTATTTTTATCAAGGCCAAAGTCTTTAGTTATCAAATTCCATGCTAGTTCTATTCCTCTTTCTTTGAAATAATCTCCAAAAGAAAAATTTCCTAGCATTTCAAAAAAAGTATGGTGTCTTGGGGTGTAACCAACATTTTCTAAATCATTATGTTTACCACCTGCCCTTACACATTTTTGAGAAGTTGTTGCTCTTTGATAATCTCTTTTCTCTAAACCAGTAAATACATTTTTGAATTGAACCATTCCAGAATTAGCAAACATTAGTGTTGGGTCATTATTTGGCACTAAATTACTAGACTCAACAATCTTATGATCATTCTTTTCAAAGTATTTTAAGAACGTGCTTCTTATTTCATTTAATGATTTGTCTGCCATATTTTTAAAATACAGCTTTTTTATTTTATGTCTAGTTAGGGATGAAGGGGGAAAGGCGCTTATTATAAGCGCCTTTATAATTTAAAGATGACCTTTGATTCTAGTTCTTTTTGGTAGGAGTAGTCTCTTTTGCAGCCTCTTCATTTTCGGCTACTTTCTTCTCCTTTTCGATTTTTTCAGGACTTAATGGATTTCCCTCAATTTTCTTTGAAATAACACCGGCTTTTTCTCTAATTGCCATTTCTATTTCTGCAGCAACATTAGGGTTTTGTGCAAGATAAGTTTTTGCATTTTCTCTACCTTGACCTATCTTTTCACCCTTATAAGCATACCATGCTCCTGATTTTTCAATAATGTCAGCTTTAGCACCTAGATCGACCAACTCACCCATTTTGCTAATTCCTTTGCCATACATTAAGTCAAACTCAACAACTTTAAATGGTGGTGCAACTTTATTCTTAACTACTTTTACTCTTGTAGTGTTACCGATAATTTCATCTTTATCTTTGATGGCACCAATTCTTCTAATATCCATTCTTACAGATGAATAAAATTTAAGTGCATTTCCACCTGATGTTGTTTCAGGACTTCCAAACATAACTCCAATTTTCATTCTAATTTGGTTAATAAAAATCATCATCGTGTTTGTGTTTGAAATTGAACCAGTTAATTTTCTTAAAGCTTGACTCATTAATCTTGATTGAAGACCAACGTGATGATCTCCCATCTCTCCTTCAATTTCAGCTTTTGGAGTTAAAGCCGCAACAGAGTCAATTACGATAACTGAAATAGAGCCTGATTTTACTAGCGTATCAGCGATCTCTAAAGCTTGTTCACCTGCATCTGGTTGAGAAATTAAAAGCTCTTCAGTATTTACACCTAATTTCTTTGCGTAAACTGGATCTAAAGCATGCTCTGCATCAACGAATGCACAAATTCCACCTGCTTTTTGAGCTTCAGCAACAACTTGTAATGCTAATGTTGTTTTTCCAGAGGACTCTGGTCCGTAAACTTCAATAATTCTGCCTTTAGGTAATCCACCTATTCCTAAAGCTAAATCTAAACTTAAAGATCCAGTAGATACCGACTCGATATCCATAGCTCTTTTTTCACCGAGCTTCATTACTGAACCTTTTCCAAAATTATCTGTGATTTGGTTGATTGCAGCTTCTAAAGCCTTATTTTTCTCTTTATTTTCCAATTCCTGATTTTTAGTAGATTTAACTACTTTTAAGTTATTTTTAGTCATTTTTTGCCTTTTTTTTTACGTTTTTTAACACTCGAATCATAAAATAAATGTACACATTTTGTTCTCATTAGCAAGATTTATTTATTTTAGCCTAAAAAGCCTCTTTTTATCGTAATTTTAGATAATCACTGTTGAGTAAACCAATAGATTTAAGCAAATTAAATTGAGAAAGAATAAAGTTTCTCTCAGAATCAGCTAAAGAGATTTGAGCATTCAATAAAAGAGAATTAGATTGAATAACTTCCAAAGTAGTTCTGCCAGAGGAACCGCTATTATATTCTGCTGTTATACCTTCATTAGCAATTTCTGCTGCTCTTACTTGCAATTGAACAGAGTTAAGCAAACTTTTATTTGATTGAAAATTTGACCAGGCGCTTGCTACATTAGTTTGATTTTGTTTAATCTCACTATCTAAAATTAAACGTGATCTATTTTCTATATTCTTATTTTTATTTAACGATGCCAGATTTTTTCCACCTGAATAAAATGGCCAAGTAACAGTTGCTTTTAAAGTTTCTTTATCTCTCTCATCGTAAGTAGCGCTTAGGTCATCTGAGTAGGACTTTTCTAAAGATAATTTCGCAGTTGGTACCAATTCTGATCTCGCAATCGACGTATCCTCTTTCGATTGTTCATATTCCATTTCAGCAATAATTAAATCTGGATTGCTTTTTTTAGATTGTTCTATAGCTGAATTTAAACTTCCTGGTATTTGATAACTAATTATTGAACTTTTATTTAATGACTGAGCATTACCTAAGGGTCCAATAATATTCTCGTAATTCAACTTACTGGTTAAAAGATCACTTTGAGCCTGAATGAAACTTGCCTCAGCACCAGCTAATGAGGACTCTGATTGTGAAACGTCAGATAAACTAATTTGACCTCTTTCAAGTCTAATTCTATCAGTTTCAACTTGTCTACTTAGAAGCTCAACGTTAGCTCTATTAATTTCTAATTTTTCATTTGCTGAAATTAATCCAGTATATGCTGCTACAGTTTTATATAAAATATCTTGCTCTTTTTTTAAAAGTTTTGCTTTTGCTAAATTGATACCAATTTTACTTTTTGACAGATCAGCACCCCTACCAAAATCAAACAATGTTTGAGTAACTGAGATAGATTTGGTTTTTGTGTCTACATCAGTAATTGAAGCATTTGACCCATCTCTATTTGTTAATTTGTCAGTCTCATCTTGGCTTTTTGATCCCTCCAAAGTAATCGTTGGAAAATATGAGCTCATTGAGATTTTAAGTTCTTGTTCTGAAATACTGATATTTTCTCTTTCGGCATTTAATTCAGAATTATTTTTATACGCTTTTTTTAAAGCTTCAGTAAA
>CACBCU010000005.1 GCA_902537895.1 uncultured Pelagibacteraceae bacterium
AAAAGAAGTATTTGAATTTTTTGATAATGTAAAAGTTAATGAAGATAATGAAGATTTAAGAAAAAATCGTTTGGAACTTATAAATATGTTATGTAAAACCTTTCAAAATTTTATGAATTTTCAATTATTAAAAGCCAATAATGAATAAGTTAATTTTAAATTTTAAATCTAAAGATTCAAAAAAAATTAAAAATCCCAAAAATTTTTTAGGTGGCAAAGGTGCTAATTTATCAGAAATGGGAAGAATGGGTCTTCCAGTTCCACCTGGATTTACAATTTCAACAAAAGTCTGTGATATTTTTTACCAAAATAAAAAGAGATTGAATTCTTCATTGATAAATCAAATGAAAAAAGAGTTAAAGATAATTGAGAAAGACGTAAAAAAAAAATTTGGAGATCTTAAAAATCCACTTTTATTATCCGTGAGATCTGGTGCTAGAGTATCAATGCCCGGTATGATGGATACAATACTTAATCTTGGTTTGAATGACAAAACTGTTAAAGCACTAGCTAACAAAACCTCTAATGGAAGATTTGCCAAAGATAGTTATAGAAGATTTATTCAAATGTATGGAAATGTTGTTCTTGGGGTAGAAAATTATCATTTTGAGGAACTTATAGAAAATTATAAATTAACTAAAGGAGTTTTGCTAGATACAGATCTTGATGAAGATGATTGGGATGGTTTGATAAAAGATTTTAAAAACATTGTTAAAGAAAAAACAAAAAAAGAATTTCCTCAAGATGTATATCATCAATTATTAGGAGCAATAAGTGCAGTATTTTTATCTTGGGACAGTAATAGAGCTAAAATTTATAGAAAGTTAAATCATATACCATCTGAATGGGGAACAGCAGTTAATGTGCAATCTATGGTTTTTGGAAATATGGGAAATGATTGTGCTACTGGAGTTGTTTTTACTAGAAATCCGTCAGATGGAACAAATGATATTTATGGAGAGTATTTAATTAATGCTCAAGGAGAGGATGTTGTAGCAGGAACAAGGACACCACAATATATTACGAAAAAAGCCAAACGAGAGGCAAAAGTTGAGGCACTTTCCATGGAAGAGTCTATGCCAAAAGTTTATTTAGAACTTCATAAAATTTTAAAAAAGTTAGAGTCGCATTACAAAGATATGCAAGATGTAGAATTTACAGTTGAGAATGAGAAATTATGGATCTTACAAACTAGGTCAGGTAAAAGGACTGCAAAATCAGCAGTTAAGATCGCTGTAGATATGGTTAAAGAAAAATTAATCACTAAAAATGATGCTGTTTTAAAAGTTGATCCTAATTCTTTAGATACACTTTTGCATCCCACTTTAGATGAGAAAAGTCCAATCAAGGTTATTGCAAATGGTCTCCCAGCATCTCCTGGTGCAGTAAGTGGAAAGGTGGTTTTCACTTCGGAAGAAGCTGAAAGATTAAATGATATGATGCAAGATACAATTTTAGTTAGAGTTGAAACTTCTCCAGAAGATATTCAAGGAATGCATGCTGCAAAGGGCATTTTAACCTCAAGAGGAGGAATGACTAGTCATGCTGCAGTTGTAGCTAGGGGAATGGGAAGACCTTGTGTTTCTGGTTCTAGTGAAATTGAAATTAATTACGATAAAAAAATATTTAAAACATCTTCAGTTGAGGTCAAAGAGGGAGAAATAATCACTATTGATGGCTCTACAGGAAGAATAATTTTAGGCACAGTTCCAACTATAAAACCTGAGATATCAGGAGATTTTTCAAAATTGATGAGCTGGGCTGATAAAATTAGAAAACTTAAAGTACGGACTAACTCTGAGACTCCGCTAGACACTAAAACAGCCAGAGATTTTGGAGCAGAGGGTATAGGGCTTTGTAGGACTGAACACATGTTTTTTGATGAGGAAAGAATTTTATCTGTTCGAGAAATGATTTTATCAAAAACACTCGATGATAGATCTAAAGCTTTGCAAAAAATTCTCCCACATCAAAAAAAAGATTTTATGGAAATATTTAAGATTATGCACGGGCTTCCAGTTACTGTAAGATTATTAGACCCACCATTACACGAATTTTTACCTAAATCTGATAAAGAAATTTCTGAAGTAGCTAATGTTATTGGATCAGACAAAAAGGAAATTGAAAGCAGGATAGAGGAACTGCATGAACAAAATCCTATGTTAGGACATAGAGGCTGTAGGCTTGGTATCTCATATCCTGAAATTTATGAAATACAATGTAGAGCGATATTCGAGGCTCTTGCAGACCTTAAAAAAAGTAAACAAAAATTTGCTTTTCCTGAGATAATGATACCATTGGTTTCAACCGAAGCTGAGATTAAAATAATGAAAAATTTAGTAATTGATACTGCAAGAAAAGTTCAAAAGGAAAATAAAACAAAAATTGAATTTCTTGTAGGAACAATGATTGAGTTACCTAGAGCTGCAATCAAAGCGAAAGATATTGCAAAACATGCTGAATTTTTTAGTTTTGGAACAAATGATTTAACTCAAACAACTTTTGGAATAAGTAGAGATGATAGTGGTAAATTTTTAAATGATTATATTGAAAATAAAATATTTTCTATTGATCCATTTGTAACAATTGATGACGGGGTAAAAGATTTAGTAGAAATAGCGGTTAATAAAGGAAAGAAACAAAATAAAAATATTAAGTTAGGCATTTGTGGAGAACATGGGGGAGATCCAGAGAGTATTCTTTTTTGTTCACAAGCCGGATTGGATTATGTTTCATGTTCACCCTACAGGGTTCCTATTGCAAGATTGGCTGCTGCTCAAGCAGAACTTAAAAAATAATTACTTAAATAAGCTTTCCTTAATTTTATTAGCTATTTTTTCGTATTTTATTGGAACTAATGAATTATCACTAAACCCAAAATCTAATTTAAATTTGTGAATAGCTTTGGCTTTGTCATTACCAGCAAAATGAACTAAGAAATGATCATTAATTTTTTTAAAATGATAGGGTCTAGTATTAAAAATCTCATAATCAACAAGCGTTATTTTTGACATTAAATCTTCATCTTTAACTAATTCAAAAACGATTCTATCTTGATCGCCATTTGTAAAAATTCCATATTTATCAAAGTCCCACCAATTCCTTACTTTCTCAATATTTTGGGTCAAAACTTTTTGAAAAAAATTTTTTACCTCTATATTGTTCTTAAAAAAAAAACTTCCTGAAGTTAAAAAAGTCCAACCACCATTCGGATTAACAGGAGACTTAGGAAAAATCATAATATTTGAATCAAAATCTAAATTTAATGAATCAAATGATTTATTATAATCAGTGAAAAAAACGTCATCATCAACCCAGAACCACCATTCGTTATCAATTGGTAGTTCTAGGATAGATAAAATTTTATGGTCATAAATAGATAATAAATTACGTTTTTTATTATCAAATTTATATTTGTAATTAAATATATTAGCATAAGACGCATGATTAATAATTGAGTCAAATCTTATTTGTGTACATCCAGATAAAATATTCATTTCTAGTTATTATCAATTAAGTGTTTTTACGTAAATCTGTAATTTAGTGATCTTAATTTTTCACTAGTCCTTTTTTCTAAAGGGGCGTTCTGTTGCCAGGTGCCCCAAAACCCCGTCTGCTAAATTAACAAAGTTAATTAGGCAGCAAGTGCGTAACTTTCGTTAGCAATTATAAATTAGCCCTTTGCGGAGGAACAATTCCGAACGAAAGAATAGCTTTTAGTCACCCGTCGAATCTAGTTCACCCCCATAAGTTGTAAATGGTGGAGGTGGTGGGTACTGCCCCCACGTCCGCAATGGTTATTACGAAATTCGTTTATCGTCATAGTTGGAAAACCAACATGTTTAATATAAAAGTAATTCTTGAAGATTCAATAAATTATTCATGAAATTAACCAAAGAACAACAACAAGAAATTAAAGATCAACAGTCTCAAGAAAATAAGACTAAGAGAGTTACTGTTGCGGAACTAGAAAATATTCTTTACGAGGCAATACCCATTTTAGATCATGGTTTTATAAGAGTTATTGATTATATGGGTGATGATACGTCTATTGTTCAGGCAGCAAGAGTTTCCTACGGTAAAGGGACTAAGAAAGTTTCAACTGATTCTGGTTTAATAAAATATTTAATGAGGCACTGGCACAGTACACCATTTGAAATGTGCGAAATTAAGTATCATGTAAAACTTCCAATTTTTATTGCTAGACAATGGATTAGACATAGAACAGCTAATGTAAATGAATATTCTGCAAGGTATTCTATTTTAGATAAGGAGTTTTATCTTCCTGCTGTAGAAAATTTAGCAGCTCAATCTCAAAATAATAGACAAGGAAGAGGAGATGTTCTTTCAGGAGATCAGGCAAAAAAAGTTTTAGATTTACTTAAAAAAGATGCAGAACAAACATATGATAATTACGAAACTATGCTCAATGAGAGATATGATGGTTCTGTAATCGATAAAAAACAAGTTGGTTTAGCAAGAGAACTAGCAAGAATGAATTTAACTTTAAACACTTATACGCAATGGTATTGGAAAACAGATCTTTTAAATTTAATGAATTTTCTAAGATTAAGAGCTGATCATCACGCTCAATATGAAATAAGAGCTTATGCAGATGCTATGTTAGATACTGTCAAAAAATGGGTTCCAATTACCTATGATGCATTTATGGACTATAGAGTGGGAGGAACTGAAGTATCCTCAAAAGGCAAAAAGATAATTCAAAAATTGATTGGTGGGGAGAAAATTGATGCTGAAAAATCAGGATTATCTAAGCGAGAATGGAATGAGTTAATGACTGCTTTTGATCTAAAAGATAAGTTGATATAGTCCACCAAAAAAAAATAAAAACTATAAATGAAATTTATAAAAAAAATAACTTTCATAATCATTTTCCTTTCATTGAATTTTAATGCTTTTGGAGCTGTAAGTGGATTTGTTGACAGTAAACAGGTCACCCAAAGACGTCCAATGGGAGTAGCCTTTAATCCAAGTGGAACTAAAATGTTTGTTGTTGGAACAGTTGAAAATAAAATTTTTGAGTTTGATTTGACCACTGGTTTTGATCTTTCAACAGCTACAAAAAATTCTAATTTGTGTGACTTTTCAAGCCAAGCTACTGATGTTGTAGACATAGATTTTAATTCAGATGGAACTAAATTATTTCTTGCAGACCAAGACCAAGGCGGTAATGATGAAACGATAGAAGAGTTTGACTTAAGCACTGCATATGATGTTTCATCTTGCACGCATGTGAAAGAACATTTTGCGGGTGATTATGTTGAATTAGTTGGTATCGAATTTAATTCTAATGGAACAAAACTTTTTATTTATAATACGTCAGGTACTAACTCGATTAAACAATATTCACTAAATAGTCCTTATAATCTATCAAATCCAACTCTCCAAAAACAATCAACTGGAACAAGTAACAAAACCTTTCAAACTATTGAGTCTCAACCAACAGGATTTGCTTTTAGCTCTGATGGCTCTAAAATGTTCATTACTGGAAAAAATAAAGATAAAGTTCAAGAATTCAATTTAAGTACGCCTTTTGATTTATCGAGTGTCTCAAAGACGGGAGCTTATGATATTTCTGATGAAATAGATATTGTAGGTGGAATATCATTCAGCAATGATGGTCTTAAAATGTTTGTCGTAGACTCAAAGAATAATGATGATAACAAAGATGTTAATGAATACAACCTAACTTGCGGGTTTGGAGTAAAAGAATGTATTGATCCAACTGCTAATAAAGATGATGTTGCATCGGCAGAATCCCAATCAGAGGCAGCAAAAAAATTAATTCAACATACAACCTATCCAGTATTAAATCGTATGGAATGGTTAAGACGAAATAGTGGAAGAATAAATTTAACAAATCAAAATATTAAGTTTCAATTTAATAATGAAATTTTAAATTCTCTTACAGAGGAATTAATTCCTCTTTATTTTTCTAATAATAATTCCTCCGATTTAAATCAAAATTCTAGCTGGTCTTTTTGGAGCGAAGGTACAATTAGTATTGGTAAAATTGGAGATACTTCTAATTCTTCCTCAAAAGATATTAATACTTCAGCAATTACTTTTGGAGCCGACAAAAGAAGTGAAGATAATATTATGAGAGGAATAGCATTAAGATTTGGAAGTGATGATGTTGATGTGGGAGATCTTGGAAGTTCGCTTGATATGAGTTCATTTAGTTTAACTTTTTATGAAAGCAAACCAAAAGGAGGAGAGAGATTTACAGATCACTTATTAGGTTTGAGTTTTATAAATTCTGATTTATTAAATAATAGCGGTTCAACATCAACTGACGGTGAAAGATATGGTGAGCAATTATATGGGTCCTTAAGTTTAAGAGATACTTTTTCGAAAAATAAATTTAATTTTACACCAAAAATAAAAATAAATTATGGGATAACACATTTTGGTGAATATACAGAAACAGGAGCAGCTGGATTGAATTTAAAATTTGAAGATCAATATATTGGAAATTTTACTTCCTCAATAGGTGCAAGTTTGGACAATACTTATGAATTAAAAGTTGGAAGTTTGATACCGTATTTTGATTTTGAATATTATGCCGATATGAGTCCGTCATCTCAGCAAAAATTTTCATACGAGTCAGATGGTAGTGCTTATACTTTTAGAAATATAAATAATGCTACCCATAATATAATTGGTGGGATTGGATTTGACTTAATTTCTAAAAATGGTTTAACTTTAATGACGAAATATACTAGGGATCAAGCTAAAGACAATAAAAATGATAATTTTGTGATAGCCCTAGATTATAAAAATTCACAAAAATCATTTTACGCAATGTCACTACAAGACTCATTTGCAAAACTATCTCACAACAAAGAGTTAGATAGTTTTAAGATTAACATAGACAGTCATTATGAACTTTTTAAAAATAATCCTGATTATGAATTGAAAATAATGATTTCAAATATCAAATGATTTTACAAGTAGCTAGATCTAATTTTATTAGCTAAATTTATATAAATCTCAGATATTTTACTATCCGGATTACTTTCAACGATAGGTTTTCCTTGATCTCCTAATCTACCGATTTCAGGATCAATTGGTATTTCCCCTAAAAATTCTTTATTAAATTCTTCAGCTGTTTTTTTGACCCCTCCCTCTCCAAAAATAGGATATTTTTTTCCATCATCGCCAATAAAATAACTCATGTTATCAACTAGTCCTAAAATTTTAACATTTAATTTATCAAACATTTTTATTCCTCTTTTTACATCTAAAAGAGCAACTTCTTGCGGAGTAGAAACTATTATAGCTCCGTCCATTTTGATATCTTGCGAAAAAGTGAGTTGTGTATCACCAGTACCAGGTGGCATATCTACAATTATAAAATCTAACTCTTTCCAATTAACTTTTTGCGTAAATGTTTTAATTGCACTTGTTACCATTGGTCCTCTCCAAATCATTGGGGTTTGTTGATCTGTCAGAAATCCAATAGACATGCATTGAATATCGTATTTTGTTATAGGTTCTAATTTTTGACCATCACTTTTGGGCTTTTCATCAATTCCAAACATTTTAGGAATTGAGGGTCCATAAATATCAGCATCTAATATTCCAACTTTAGATCCAACCCTTTTTAATGCTAAAGCTAGATTCGTCGCAAATGTAGACTTTCCAACACCCCCTTTTGCACTTGAAATTGCTATTGTAAACTTAGTTCCAAGGATTGGATTTTTTTTAAAGACTTTTCTTGGACCTTTTCCTCTTATTGCGTCACTTAATTCTTGTTTATTATCAGTCATAAATTGATCTTAACTTGTTTTTAATAAATTAGACACTATATAGATAGCGTATGTCTAATGATTTTCAACAAAGAGGCGGAAGCCCATGGGGAACTCCTCCAGGTGGAGGTGGTGGAAATGGTTCGGGTAGAGGACCAACACCCCCTGATATAGATAAGATAATAAAAGAGTTTCAAGAAAAAATAAAAAAATTTCTACCAGGTGGAAGTTCATCTGGAGGAAAACAAGCAATTTTAGTATTGCTTATATTAGGTTTTGTATGGCTAGCCAGTGGTCTTTATCGTGTACTTCCTGATGAGCAAGGTGTTGTATTAAGATTTGGAAAATTTGTAAAAACTACTCAACCTGGTTTAAATTATCACATACCTTTTCCAGTTGAGTCTGTGCTTACTCCAAAGGTTACAAAGGTAAACAGGATAGATATAGGTTTTAGATCTGAGAGAGACAGCGGGTTTTCTTCTCAAGGTGGTGTCGCTGATGTTCCACAAGAAAGCTTAATGTTAACTGGTGATGAAAATATTGTTAACATAGATTTTTCTGTTTTTTGGGTAATTAAAGATGCTGGAAATTTTTTATTCAAGATTCAAGATCCAGAGGGTACTGTAAAAGCTGCAGCAGAAACTGCGATGAGAGAGGTTATTGCTAGATCAGATATTCAACCTATTCTTACGGAAGGAAGATCTTTAATTGAAACTGATACTCAAGAGATTATTCAAAAAATTTTAGATGAATATACAAGTGGTATTCAAATCACTCAAGTTCAAACACAAAAAGCTGATCCACCAGATCAAGTAATTGATGCTTTTCGAGATGTACAGGCTGCAAGAGCGGATATGGAAAGATCCAAAAATGAGGCTGAAGCATATGCAAATGATGTTATACCAAGAGCGCGTGGTGAAGCAGCCAAAATATTGCAAGCTGCTGAAGCATATAAAAAAGAGGTTGTTGCAAAAGCAGAAGGTGAAGCAAGCAGATTTTTAGCAATCTATAATGAGTATAAAAATGCTAAATCAGTAACTCAGGAAAGAATGTATTTAGAAACAATGGAAAAAGTTTTGGCAGACATAGATAAAGTAATTATAGAAAAAAATGCCGGATCAGGCGTAGTGCCATATTTACCATTACCTGAATTAAAAAAGAAAGTGACTAACTAAAATATGAACATAGGAAAAATTATTGCTGGTATCTCTGTTGCAATAGCTGTAACATTATTTTTCTCAATTTTTATTGTAAAAGAAGTAAATCAAGCTATCGTTTTGCAATTTGGTGATCCTAAAAGGATAATAGTAAAACCAGGTTTAAATTTCAAAATTCCGTTTATTCAAAACGTAGTTTTTTTAGATAAAAGAATTTTAAATTTAGATACTCCACCTGAAGAGGTTATTGCATCGGATCAAAAAAGATTAATTGTAGATGCTTTCGCAAGATTTCAAATAGTTGATCCTTTAAAATTTTATATTTCTGTAGGTAATGAGCGGGTAGCTAGATCAAGGTTGGCAACGATTATTAATTCAAGAATTAGAAATGTTTTAGGTCAACAAGAACTTCAAACTTTACTATCTGAAGATAGAACAAAGCAAATGGCTTTAATTCAAGAAGGAGTTAATAATGAAGCTGAAAATTTTGGAATAAAGATTAATGATGTAAGAATTAAAAGAGCAGATCTTCCTCAGGCCAATAGTGATGCGATCTTCAGAAGAATGCAAACTGAAAGGGAAAGGGAGGCAAAAGAATTTAGAGCAAGAGGTGCAGAGATGGCAGTAACAATTACTTCCACAGCAGATAAGGAAGTAACAGTGATTTTAGCTGATGCGCAAAAAAAATCAGAGATTATGAAGGGCGAAGGCGATGGTAAGAGAAATAATATATTTGCTAGTGCCTTTGGACAGGATCCAGAATTTTTCGCATTTTATCGAGCAATGCAAGCATACGAAAAAGCTTTGATAGGAGGTGAAACTTCATTGATTTTATCCCCTGACAGTGAGTTCTTTAAATTTTTTGGAAATATAAAGCAACCCCAATCAAATTAAACATTAATGAGTGAATTGATCATTGCATTTGGTCTATTCTTGCTTATTGAGGGCGTGCTATATGCCACATTTCCATCAAAAATGAAGAATATGTTAAAAAAATTAGAACTAATTTCCATAGGGCAACTTAGAACTGGTGGATTAGTTTTTGCGATAATAGGTTTTATAATTATTTATTATGCCAAGTTTTAAATTAAAAAAAATAAGAGTATTTCTTATTTCTATTATATTGTTATGTAATAATTCAATTTACTCTTTTTCAAAGGAAATCCCAGCATCGTTTGCTGATTTAGCAGAAAAATTGATGCCATCAGTTGTAAATATTTCAACTACTACAACTGTTACAACTCAATCCAATCCTTTTCCATTCCAGTTTCCTCCTGGCTCTCCATTTGAGGACATGTTCAAAGAATTTGGAGCTCCCCAAGAAAGAAAATCTGCTGCACTAGGATCAGGTTTTATTATTGATGAAAAAGGAATAGTGATTACTAATAACCACGTAATTCAGGATGCAGAGGACATCATAGTAAGAGTTAACGGTGACAAAGAGTTTAAAGCTGAGGTAATTGGAGCAGATCCTCTTTCTGATATAGCTGTTTTAAAACTAGATTCTAATGAGAAATTCATTCCAGTTAAATTTGGAAACTCTGATAAAGCAAGAATTGGTGACTGGGTAATTGCAATAGGTAATCCTTTTGGATTCGGTGGAACTGTTACATCTGGTATTATTTCAGCAAGAAATCGTTCATTAGGTTTAACTCGATATGAAGATTATATACAAACAGACGCATCAATTAACTCTGGAAATTCTGGTGGCCCACTTTTTGATTTAAACGGAGATGTAATTGGAATCAACACAGCAATTCTTGGAAGAAGTGGTTCTATAGGTATTGGTTTTGCAATACCATCTAACAGTGCAAAAATTGTAATAGACCAGTTAGTAGAATTTGGTGAAACTAAAAGAGGTTGGTTAGGTGTTAGAATTCAGGATGTTACAAAAGAAATTGCAGATGTTGAAAATTTAGATGAGCCTAGAGGTGCATTAGTTGCTAGTGTTGCTGAAAATAGTCCTTCTCAAAAAGCTGGTGTGAAGGCAGGCGATATCATACTTGAATTTAACGGTGAGAAAATAAAAGAGATGAAAGAACTTCCAACAATCGTTGCTAGAACGGAAGTTGGAAAAAATGTAAAAGTAAAAATTTGGCGAAATAAAAAAGAGATAATCAAAACGATTACGCTTGGTAGACTAGAAACTTCAGAAGATTTTAAAGTCTCTGAGAAAAAAACTTCACCAAAAGAGACTTCAATAGATGAGCTAAAAATAAACGTAAGGTTGGTTAATAAAGAAGATATTAAAAATAGAAATTTACCGAACCAAACATCAGGGTTGGTAATTACTAAAATTGAAAATGACAGTCCGCTCAAAGGGTCTATTGAATTAAATAGTATTATTTTAGAGGCTCAAAAGAAAAAAATTAGATCAATCGAGGATTTATCTAAAGTTGTAAATAATGTTTTGACAAGTGATCAAAAGACAATTTTATTGGTTATTTATAATAGTCAAAATCAAAGAAGATATATTGGTATTAAATTGAATTAATTTATGGATTTAAAATCCAAAATTATTTTAATCTATGGACCCACAGCATCAGGAAAATCGGAATTTGCAGTAAAACTTGCAAAAAAAATAAAGGGTGAAATTATAAACGCTGATAGTATGCAGATATATAAAGAGCTTAAGATTTTATCTGCTAGACCATCTAAAAAAGATTACAAAAAGATTAAGCATCATTTATACGGATTTCAGTCTGTAAAAAAAAATTACTCATCAGGAGAATGGCTGAAAGCTGCAAAAAAAAAAATTTCCGACATAAAAAAAAGAAAGAATGTTCCAATAATTGTTGGAGGTACTGGTTTATATTTCAAAATGTTAACTGATGGGATAGTTAATATTCCGAAAATTCCAATTCAAATTAGAGAAAAAGTTAGGAAATTAAACAGTTCTATGGGTAATAAAATTTTTCTAAAAAAATTAAAAAAACTTGATCCAAAAATTCAAGATTACGTCAATCCATCTGATACTCAAAGATTAATAAGAGCTTATGAAGTTAAACTATTTACCAAAAAAACATTACTTGAATGGTTTAAGTTAACTAAATCAATTTTTGAAGACAAAGATTTTTATAAAATTTACATCGATTATCCAAGGGATATTTTAGTAAATAAGATACACAACCGTGCTCAAGACATGATCAACAAAGGCGCTATTTTAGAGGCTAAAAAATTTTTGAGCATGAAGGTTTCAAAAAAAAAAACTGCAACCAAAGCAATAGGCTTAATTGAAATTAAGGACTTTATTGATAAAAAAATTGAAATTAATGAAGTTATTGAGAGAATATCAATAAAGACTAGGCAATACGCCAAAAGACAGGTTACTTGGGGCAGAGGAAACATGATGGATTGGAACAAAATCAGGCATACCAGGCTTAACAACTTTCTCAAAAATTTTTAGATATTTTTTTACTTTACCTTGACCAATAAGCACAACTTCAGCTAGATTGCTTAAATGTCTAAATTATATTCAGGAGCTGAAATTGTTTTTAAATGTCTTGAGGATCAAGATGTAGAATTTATTTTTGGTTATCCCGGGGGTGCTGTGCTTCCAATTTATGATGAATTAAAAAATCATTCTTCTATAAAGCATATATTAGTTAGACACGAACAAGGTGCTGGTCATGCAGCCGAGGGTTATGCGAGGTCGTCTGGTAAACCAGGTGTTGTTCTAGTTACTTCTGGGCCAGGAGCTACAAATGTAGTTACAGCTTTGACTGATGCTTATATGGACTCAGTGCCACTTGTATGTATCTCAGGACAAGTACCAACACATTTGATAGGAACAGATGCTTTTCAAGAGTGTGACACGACAGGAATTACTAGACCATGCACAAAACATAATTGGTTAGTAAAAGACATTAAAGAACTATCAAAAACTCTTCATGAAGCTTTTAGAGTCGCCACAACAGGAAGGCCGGGTCCTGTTTTAGTAGATATTCCAAAAGATATTCAATTCGCAAAAATCAAATATACGAAACCAAAAAAAGAAAAAAAATCTAATGGAAAATTGCATAGTAATTTTTCTCAAGAAGAAATTAATGAATTAGTTGACTTAATTGCGAGAGCAAAAAAACCTGTAGTTTACACTGGTGGTGGAGTTATCAACTCTGGCCCAGAAGCAAGTGAGTCGTTAAGAGAGTTTGTAAGAATGATTGGTTTTCCGATTACGTCAACATTGCAAGGACTAGGAGCTTTTCCCGGAGATGATAGTCAGTTTATAGGTATGCTTGGTATGCATGGGACTTATGAAGCAAATAATGCTATGCATGATTGTGATTTATTAATAAATATTGGAGCTAGATTTGATGACAGAATTACTGGAAAGATAGATGAATTTTCCCCGAAATCTAAAAAAGTTCATATTGATATTGATCCATCTTCGATAAATAAAATAATTAAAGTTGATTTAGCAATCGTGGGTGATGTAAATGAGGTTCTTAAAGCAGCCGTTAAAACTATCAGTCAAAAAAAAAATGGTTTTAAAAATTCAAATAAACAAAATGTTTCTAAATGGTGGGAAAAAATTGAAAAATGGAGAGAAAAAGACTCACTCGGTTTTATAAATAGTAAAAAATCTATTAAACCACAGCATGCGGTCCAAAGATTATATGAATTAACAAAAAATCAAGACACATTTATTACTACAGAAGTTGGTCAACATCAGATGTGGGCCGCACAACATTATAAATTTAATAAACCAAATAGATGGATGACATCTGGTGGACTTGGAACAATGGGATATGGTCTTCCGGCCGCAGTAGGGGTTCAAATTGCGCATCCTGATAAGCTTGTTATTGATATTGCTGGAGAGGCATCTGTTCTAATGACTATGCAAGAGATGTCAACAGCGGTCCAGTATAATTTGCCAATTAAAATATTTGTTTTGAATAATCAATATATGGGAATGGTAAGGCAATGGCAGGAATTACTTCATGAAAAAAACTACTCTGAAAGTTATTCAGAGGCTTTGCCAGATTTCGTAAAATTGGCAGAGGCATATGGATGCAAAGGAATTAAAGCTGATAATCCAGATGAATTAGATGTTAAGATAAATGAGATGTTAGAGCATAATGGTCCAGTAATTTTTGATTGTAGGGTTGACCCTAACGAGAATTGCTTTCCGATGATACCATCAGGAAAACCTCATAATCAGATGATTTTAGGTCCAAATGATAAAGATGATAATAAAATTACAGGTAAAGGAAAAGCCTTAGTTTAATGTCTAACCCTAAATCAGCTTATAATATTCCAACAAAAAAAAGTAAATCTGGCACACATATTATTGTAGTCTGGGTGGATAATGAAGCTGGAGTGCTTGCAAGAGTAGTCGGATTATTTTCTGGCAGAGGTTATAATATAGAATCCCTGGCTGTAGCAGAGATTGATGCAACAAAAAACATATCAAGAATTACCATTGTAACGACCGGAACACCCCAGGTAATTGATCAAATTAAACTACAATTAAAGAAATTGGTCCCAGTTCATAAAGTTGCAGACTTTAAAAGAGAAGATAAAAAAGTCATTTTTAAAGAAATGGCTCTGCTTAAAGTTGTGGGAAATAGAAGTAAAATTGATAAGTGTCTTAAGGCTTGCAAAACTTTCAATCCAGTAATATTAGATAAAACAAAAAAATCTGTAGTAATTCAAATTACTGCTCTACGAAGAGAAATAGATAAAATGAATAAAAAATTAAAGTCAAATGGACTTGTAAGTACATCAAGAACTGGTGCAATAGCTATGACTAGAGGTTCTGAAATATTTAAATAAATTTACTAAAGGAGAAAAAAAATGAAAATGTTTTATGAAAAAGATACAGACAGTAATCTTATTAAAGATAAAAAAATAGCAATCTTTGGTTATGGTAGCCAAGGTCATGCGCATGCATTAAATTTAAAAGATAGTGGTGTAAAAGAAGTTGTTGTAGCCTTAAGAGACGGATCGTCAAGTATACTAAAAGCAGAGTCAAAAGGACTAAAGGTTATGAATTTATCAGATGCAGCTGAATGGGCAGATATTGTAATGATATTAACTCCTGATGAATTACAAGCATCAATTTATAAAAATCATATTGAGCAAAGAGTTAAGGAGGGATCTTCAATAGCTTTTGCACATGGTTTAAATGTTCATTATGACTTAATAAAAGCAAGAAAAGATTTAGACGTATTCATGGTCGCTCCCAAAGGACCTGGTCATTTAGTAAGAAGTGAATATGAAAAAGGTGGCGGTGTACCATGTTTATTTGCTGTACATCAAAATGGATCAGGTAAAGCGAGAGATCTTGCGATGTCTTATGCTTCAGCGATTGGCGGAGGTAGATCTGGCATTATTGAAACAACATTTAAAGATGAAGTGGAAACAGATTTATTTGGTGAACAAACTGTTCTATGTGGAGGATTAGTTGAACTTATAAAAAATGGATATGAAACATTAGTTGAAGCTGGTTATGAACCTGAAATGGCATATTTTGAAACTGTTCATGAAGTTAAATTAATTGTAGATCTTATTTATGAGGGTGGAATTGCTAATATGAACTATTCAATATCAAATACAGCTGAATATGGTGAATATCAAACCGGACCAAAAATAATAAATAAAGAGGAAACAAAAAAAAGAATGAAAGAGGCACTGGCTGATATTCAATCAGGAAAATTTACCAAAGCATGGATGGATGAATGTAAAAATGGTCAAAAGAATTTCTTAGCTACTAGAGCAAAATTAGCCGAGCATCCGGTAGAAAAAGTTGGAGCTAATTTAAGAGCAATGATGCCATGGATTGGCAAGAAAAAATTAGTGGATAGTGATAAGAAGTAATTTCTTGTTTCAAATTGGGCTAATTTAGTTGATTTATTTTGCAATCTAAACGATAGGTTGTATATTTCTTAAAAGATAATTTTATGTCTGAAAAAGAAAAAGTTTTTATTTTTGATACAACAATGAGAGATGGTGAGCAATCACCAGGGGCTTCCATGAGCGTTGAGGAAAAGATTCAAATCTCAAGAGTTTTTGATGAAATGGGTATTGATATTATTGAGGCTGGTTTTCCGATTTCATCGCCAGGAGATTTTGAGGCAGTAACTGCAATTAGTAAAAGTATAAAAAATTCAATTCCTTGTGGATTGGCTCGAGCAACTAAAAAAGACATAGATGCTTGCCACGAGTCTTTAAAATTTGCAAAGAGATTTAGAATTCACACTTTTATCTCGACAAGTCCTGTTCACATGAAACACAAACTTAATATGACAGATGAACAAGTATTAGGCTCAATAAAGGAGAGTGTTACTTACGCAAAAAAATTTACAGACGATGTTGAGTGGTCATGTGAAGATGGCACAAGGACTAATCTAGATTTTATGTATAGAACAATCGAGTTAGCAATAAAGTGTGGTGCTACAACAATTAATATTCCAGATACTGTTGGTTATTCGATACCTGAGGAATTCGCTAAAACTATTGAACTTATTAAGAATAATGTTCCTAATATTGATAAAGCAATTATCTCTGCTCATTGTCATAATGATTTAGGATTAGCTGTTGCGAATGCATTATCTGGATTATCGGCTGGTGTAAGACAAATTGAATGCACAATTAATGGTATTGGTGAGAGAGCTGGTAATGCAGCTCTTGAGGAAATAGTTATGGCAATAAAAACGAGAGATGATCTGTTGCCTTATCAAACTGGCATTAAGACAGAGTTAATTAGCAAAGCATCAAAAATTGTCTCAAATGCTACAGGTTTTCCAGTTCAGTTTAATAAAGCTATTGTTGGAAAAAATGCCTTTGCTCATGAGTCTGGAATTCATCAAGACGGAATGCTTAAAAATAGGGAAACATATGAGATAATGACCCCTGAAAGCGTAGGAGTTAAAAAAACTTCCCTAGTAATGGGTAAGCACTCTGGTCGGCATGCTTTTAAAGATAAATTAAGTGATCTTGGATATGCTGATGTAACTGATGATGTTGTACAAGCAGCTTTTGGGAAGTTTAAAATTTTAGCTGATAAGAAAAAGCATATCTATGATGAGGATATTGTTGCATTGGTCGATGATAGTTTAATTATAGATAATAAAATTAATGCAATTAATCTTAAATCTTTAAAAGTTTTTGCAGGAACAGGTGAACCCCAAAGAGCGGATATGACCTTAGATGTTTTTGGGGATATTAAAAAGACTACACAAACAGGGGATGGTCCTGTTGATGCAATTTTTAAATGTATAAAAGAACTTTATCCACATGATGTAAAACTGTCTTTATATCAAGTTCATGCAGTTACAGAGGGAACTGATGCTCAAGCAACTGTAAGTGTAAAAATAGAGGAAAATGACCGAACCACAGTCGGACAATCTGCTGACACTGACACATTAGTAGCATCAGCAAACGCATACTTAAACGCATTAAATAAGATGTTAATCAAAAGAGAAAAAAAATCACTTTATAAAAACATTGAACACCAAAAAATTAAAGGAGGAGTATAATGGGAATATTTGAAAAGATTAAAAAAGTCTGGAGCCAAGATATGGCAATTGATTTAGGTACGGCCAACACTTTAGTTGTTGTGAAGGGACAGGGAGTAGTTTTAAATGAACCTTCAGTTGTTGCTATTGTGGAACAAGCAGGAAAAAAGCAGGTATTAGCAGTGGGTGATGAGGCTAAGACTATGTTGGGAAGAACACCTGGTAATATTCAAGCTATAAGGCCCTTAAGAGATGGGGTTATTGCAGATTTTATTGTGACTGAGGAGATGATTAAACACTTCATAAAAAAAGTGCATAAAGGAAGCTCTTTTGCTAATCCAAGAATCTTAATTTGTGTTCCAACTGGATCAACCCCTGTTGAACGAAAAGCTATTCAAGATAGTGCTTTAGCCGCGGGAGCAAGAAGGGTCCAACTAATTGAGGAACCAATTGCTGCTGCAATAGGTGCTAACCTTCCTATATCAGAAGCGACAGGTTCAATGGTTGTTGATATAGGTGGTGGAACAAGCGAAATTGCAGTCATGTCATTAGGAGGATTAGTTTATTCTAAATCGTTAAGAGTAGCAGGTGACTCCATGGATGGAGCGATGGTAAACTATATGAGAAAAGAGTACAACTTAATGATCGGAGATAGTACTGCTGAAAAAATTAAAAAAGAAATAGGAACAGCAATACCAACAAATAATAATACTTATGCAGTTAAAGGAAGAGATTTAAGATCAGGAACGCCTAAAGAAGTAAATATTACTGAGGAAGACACTGCAGAAGCTCTAAATGACATTTTAAAACAAATGGTTAATGGTATTAAAGATGCACTCGAGAGTACTCCACCAGAATTATCAGCAGACCTTGTAGATATGGGTTTAGTTTTAACTGGGGGTGGAGCTTTATTAAAAAATATTGACAAGCGCTTTTCGAAAGAAACTGGTTTACCAGTTCACATAGCAGATGACCCGTTATCATGTGTTGCGGTTGGAACTGGAAAAGCTTTGGATCAAGAGCAAACATTTTCTACTATGCTGACTGAATATTAAAAAATGGCCTCTAGCAGAGATGACTTTATAATTGCAATTCGTTCTGCTTTTTTAAAAAAAAGCACTCAACAAAAATTTTCATTGCTAACATTAGTTTTTATATCTATTTTTATAATTATTTTATCTAGTTTTGACCTAAAGTTTATAAGGTATCTAAAAGCAGGAATTAGTGAGGCGGTATATAGATCCTCATTTATTGTTTCAATACCTGAAAACTTTTTAAAAAACACTTTTTTTGAAATAAGGGAATATTCAACTTTTTTTAAAAATTATAAAATAAACAAAGAAGAGCTTAACGAATTAAAGTCTAAAAGCATCTCAGATAAAATAACTCAATTTGAAAATGAAGAACTAAAAGAGCTTATAAATAATTATACTTTAAGTTCAGATAAACTGTTAGCTAAAATAATTGTTGACCATGACAGCCCATATTTAAAAAGTATTATTATTAACAAAGGTAGTAAGGATAATATTAAAATCGGTACTAACATTTATGATAGATCATATTTAGTTGGCAGAGTAGTTGAGGTAAATTATAAAACCTCAAGAGTTTTATTACTATCTGATCTTAATTCCAATGTTCCGGTAACAATAGCGCCACAAAATATTCAAGCAATTATAACAGGAACTGGTGAGAATTATGGTGAAATAAAATATATTAAAGAGGGTATTTCAAATTTAATTTCACAGGATAGTATAGTTTACACATCAGGCACTGGTGCAATTTTTAAAAGTGGTATTCCTATTGGAAGAGTAGATGTGGCGGATACAGGAAGCTCAAAAAAATTCAAAGTAGACTTTTACAGCGATTTTAGCCAATTAAAGTATGTTTTTGCCGAATTAGTTACTAAAATTGACGTTAAGAATGAAGATCAAAAAATTGATGCAGAGAATTCACAAATAAATAACACAGTGGATACAAAATTACAAATACTAGAAGATGAAAAAAAGATTATTGAACAAACAAATTTAAAATTTAAAGATGAGAATGAATTATTAAAAATCACAATTAATAATTTGAATAAACAAATTTCAGACTTTAGAAATGAAGTTTATGATCAAAAACAAATAATTGCTCAGTACAATATTGACTTGGATGAAATTGAGTTTTTAAGATTAAATTTAAAATTTGGTCACACATGTCGTAAGTCTTTTTTAAATAATGATGGTTTTGAAGTAGGAACTTTAGAATATAAAAGTTGTGTAATGAATAAAGGACAGACTAATGACTAATTTTAAATCAAGAGGTTTTTACATTAAATTTTACTCTTTTTTACCAATAATAGTCTTATTTGTTTCCGTATTAAATGAATTTGACCTAAATTATTTGAAACTTGAATATTTTTCATTCAATTTTCCTTTCATTTTAATTTTTTTCTTTACTTTAAAAGATTTCAAAAATTTTGATTATCTTTTAGTTTTTTTAGCAGGCTTAGTAAATGATACAGTTGTTGGGTTGCCCTTAGGAATTAGCAGTTTATCTTATATATTAATCTGTATCGCAACATCCTATTTGAGAAATATTACAATTAGACCTAATCCAATAAAAGATTGGTTTTACTTTTTATTTATTATTAGTTTGATAAATTCAATAAATTATTCAATTTTAGCTTTATTTTTTTCATACGATCTTTTACTTTTAAGTTATCTAATAAATATTTTTTTTACTTTTATTTTGTATATGTTTTTTGCTTATTTATTTAAATACTATCTTAAAGGTCTAAATGATTAATTCGTCAAGTGATAACGTAAAAAAATTAAATTCTATTAATCGTAGAATGTTTATAACGGGATCACTAAAATTTTTTATAATGGTGGGAATTGTAAGTAGATTGTTTTTTTTACAAGTTAAAGAGAATAAAAAATATCTTACACTCTCGGATAAGAACAGAATTAGAGAATGGAAATTAGCACCTGTCAGAGGAGAATTTCAAGACTATTTTGGTAATGTGATAGCCGGTAACTTTGAAGCCTATCAACTACATGTGATACCTGAGCAAGTAGAAAATTTCAAATATGTTATCTATAGACTTAAAGATTTACTAGAGTTATCTGACAAAGATTTCAAAAAAGTATTAAAAAAGAAAAAAGAAATTAAACCTTGGGAAACTCTAATTGTTTCAAATAATCTAAGTTGGGATAAATTTTCAAAAATAAATAACCATTTGTACGACTTAAATGGAGTAAAACCTGTTATATCTATTTCAAGAAATTATCCCTTTGATGAAAATTTCACTCACATTATTGGTTATGTTAGTCAGGCAAATGAGCAGGATATTGAAAATTCAGAATTAATAAAAAAGAATTTTGTACCCGGTATTAAAGTTGGAAAAATTGGATTAGAAAAATCTTTTGAAGAAAAATTAATTGGAACTAATGATATCGAGAGATACGAAGTAAATGCATATGGTAGACGAATAAGTCAGCTTGAATTTCAAAAGGGTAAAAAAGGTCAAACTCTAAAACTCACAGTTGATACAGAAATTCAAAAATTAGCAAACGTACTATTAAAAGATAAAGCAGGATCTATATGCGTAATGGATATATTTACCGGTGAAGTTATTGCTATGCACTCTTCTCCCTCATTTGATCCAAATTTGTTTGTTTTTGGTATCAGCCAAGATAATTGGCAGATTATTCGTAATGATCCGATGAAACCACTTTTGAATAAAACTTTGCAAGGCAGATATTCTCCAGGTTCGACATTGAAACCCATTGTAGCCTTATCTGCTTTAGAAAATGGAATTATAAATACGAACTTTACTGTTAGATGTACTGGTAAAACTGAAATGTATGACCAAACTTATCATTGCTGGAAAAAAGAGGGTCATGGATATGTTAGTCTTAGAAACGCTATGAAGATGTCATGTGATACTTATTTCTATGAGATAGCCAGGAAACTTGGAGTAGATAAATTAAGCGAAACAGCAAAAAAATTTGGATTAGGAAAAAAAGTTTTTGATAACTTATTCGAAATTGAAAAAGATGGATTGATTCCAAATACTCAATGGAAAAAAAATACTTTAGGTAAAGGTTGGCTATTAGGAGAAACAATAATTACTGGAATTGGCCAAGGTTATATTCAAACCACACCAATTCAATTATGCTTAATGACAGCACAAATTGCTAATGGTGGATATAAGATATATCCAAAAATAGTTATAAACGATAAGGACAAAATTAAGCCAAGTGATTATTACATTCCCCTTTATAAAAATTCTAAAAATATAAGAATTATCCAAGATGCAATGTTTGGCTCTACCAATGAAGTAATGGGAACTTCTTATCGATCAAGAATTGATAATCCAAAATATCAATTTGCTGGTAAAACAGGTACAGCTCAGGTTAAAAAAATTACTGAACGAGAAAGAGAATTAGATTTAAAAACTTCTGAGATTCCCTACGAACAAAGAGATCATGCTTTATATATTGCTTATGGTCCCTACGTTAATCCAAGATATGCATTAAGTATTGTTGTGGAGCATGGTGGCAATGGAAGCACAACCGCCGCTCCAATGGCAAAGAAATTATTTAAACTTATTGTTGATCGACATGAAATGAGACAATCAATTAATGAAAAAAAATATTTAGAGATTTAGATGTATCAACATACCAGATTAACAAATAATAATTTTACTTTTTTTCAAAAATTCAAAAATTTTGATTATATTTTACTAGTTTGCATTTTGTTGCTTGGTTTTATCAGTTTAGCGACGATGTATTCGACCGATGGTGGAAAGATTTTATTTCATACAAAAAGTCATTTTATAAAGTTAATGATTTTTACAATGATGATGCTTTTTATTTCATTTATTAATATTAAATTTTGGTTTTCTATCGGCTACTTATCTTACTTGACTGTGGTAGGTCTTTTAGTATGGACCTATTTTTTTGGAATAACTTCTTCAGGATCTCAAAGATGGATGGACTTATATTTTATAAATTTACAACCATCAGAACTTATGAAAATTTTTATAATTTTGTGTCTGGCAAAGTATTTCCATAGGATGAAATTAGAGAATGTTAATTCTGTCTATACAATTTTAACCTCACTCATAATAATTTTATTACCTATGGGTCTTGTGATAGTTCAGCCTGATTTGGGTACTTCAGTACTAATAGCTGTTAGCGGAATTGCTGTCTTGTGGTTTGCAGGAATAAATCATAAATATTTTATTTACACAATGTTAGGATTTGTAATTTCATTACCATTTGTAATAGCATTTTTAAAACCTTATCAAAAATTAAGAGTTTTAACTTTTTTGAACCCAGACAAAGATCCTCTAGGTGCAGGTTATCAGATTATTCAATCTAAAATTGCAGTTGGATCTGGAGGCATTTTTGGAAAAGGTTTTTTAAAAGGAACTCAAAGTTACTTAGAATTTTTGCCGGAAAAACACACTGATTTTATATTCACTCTGTTTTCAGAGGAGTTTGGCTTTGTTGGCTCAGTAGTTCTGCTAGTAATTTATATTATTATAATTTATCGCATAGTTGCTATTGGAGCTAATTCTAGAAGTTATTTTGCTAAACTTTTTTGTTATGGTTTTGGAGCTGCCATTTTTGTTTTCATTACAATAAATATGAGCATGGTTTTGGGCTTGCTACCTATAGTTGGATCACCTTTGCCAATAATGTCTTATGGAGGCTCTTCAATGTTAGCTACCATGATTGGCTTTGGAATAGTAATGAGTGCGAGGGTACATAGTCAACAATTAATCGCCTAAGTATAATTTGTCGCTTAAATTTTTTTAGAAAATAATTGTATATTTTTTTATGAATAAAAATTTAAATGTTGGAATAATTGGTGCTGGTATTCAAGGTATTTCCAATGCTTTATTTTTACAAAAAAAAGGTTTTAAAGTAACCATATTTGACCGAGAAAAACCTGGTAGTCCTGTTGCCTCATATGGCAATGCTGGTCATTTTTCACCATACGCATCCTTATCATTGAATAGAACAGATATTTTAATGGATGTTCCTGCCATGCTATTAAGTTCAACAGGTCCTTTAGCTTTAAAATGGAATTATGTACCAAAAATGATTCCTTGGTTTTTAAAATTTATTTTTAATACGACTAAAAACAAAATGATGCACACCGCAAAAAATATGCACCAAATTTTGGATTTAGCTCTTCCCGCTTATGATGAATTATTTGAGGAAATTAATCTAGAAAACTTAGTTGAAAATAAAGGCATTCTCTACGTTTGGAATGATAAAAATCTAAAAAGTAGAGAACTAGAAATCAGAGTAAGAGAAGAGCTAGGTGTTAAACAACAACTCGTAGATAAAAAAGATATACATGATTTAGAACCGAATCTTAAAAAATTTTATCATGCAGGAGTTTATTACCCATACGCAAGACATGCCAGAAACCCAAAAAAGATTTTATTAAAACTTTTTGAACTTTTTTTAAAAAAAGGTGGGAAATTTGAAAATAAGAATATTCTAAATATTAATTTTGAGGGAGAGAACCCTGTTTTGCTGAGTGAAAATGATAGTTTCGGCTGTGACAAGATTGTAATAACTTGTGGCGCTTTTTCTAAGAAACTAACTGATAAATTGGATGAAAAAATTCCATTAGATACAGAGAGGGGTTACCACGTTCATTTTAAAGATTGTGATCATCTTTTAAGTAGACCAGTCATATTTCATAATAGAGGTTTCGGTATAACGCCAATGGAACAAGGTTTAAGAGTAGTTGGCACTGTAGAATTTGGTGGTTTAGATAATCCCGCCTCAAAATCAAGAATAAATAATTTAATTAATAATGCAAAGTATATGTTGGGGGACCTTCCTGAGCATGAGGATGAGTGGTTAGGCTTTAGGCCAACATTGCCAGATTTTTTGCCAGTAATGGGTCCATCTAAAAACTATAAAAACGTATTTTATTGTTTTGGACACCATCATTTGGGATGGACATTAGGTCCAATATCTGGAAAGATAGTTTCTGGAATGATAGCTAAAGAAAATACAAATTTAAACTTAGATCCTTATAGCTCGAAAAGATTTTCTTGATTTCGTGTCTAATAAAAATTATTTAGCATATCTATTTTTAGTGCTTGCAACATTTTGTTGGTCTGGCAATTTTATAGTTGGAAAATTTGCAACATTATTTGAAATTCCTCCTTTAACTTTAAATGTTTTTAGGTGGATTTCTGTTTGGTTTATTCTGATACCTTTTACCTACAAAGAAATTTTCAAAAATCTATCCTATATAAAAAAAAATTGGCTTGTAATTAGTTTTATGGGAGTAATTACTATAAGCACATTTAATTCTGTAGTTTATTTTGCTCTTAATTATACACAAGTAATCAATGCTGTGCTTATGCTTTCGGCCATTCCTGCAGCAACAATTGTTCTTTCATCACTAATGAAAATAGAAAAAACAAATATTTTCCAATTAATTGGATTATTAGTTTCTATAGTTGGAATAGGCTCAATAATTTCTAATGGAGATTTTCAAAAGATAATTTCTCTAGATTTTAATAAAGGTGATATATGGATGTTGGTCTGTGTAATTACTTGGTCTCTTTATTCAACTTTACTAAAAAAAAATAAATTTAAATTTTCACAATTTACATTGATACAATTAATGGTTTCTGTAGGGATACTGTTTTTAATTCCACAATTTTTTTATGAAAAATCAATCGGTCTTGAATTAAATTTAGATAAAAATTTTTTTTTAATATTAACTTATGTAGCAATTTTTCCAGCTATAGCTGCTTATTATTTTTGGCAAAAAGGTATTGAGTTAATTGGTCCAAATCGAGCTTCTATGTTTATTCAATTAATGCCGTTATTTAGTGCCATTATGGCTATTATTATTTTCAAAGAAAAATTTGAAATGTATCATTTTGTAGGAGCACTTTTCATATTGTCTGGCATTTATTTATCTAATAAAAAAGTTTATGCTTAAAGTTGCAATTTTAGATGATTATCAAAATGTTTCACAACAATTTGTGGATCTAAAAAAATTATCAGGAAAATATGAAATAAAAATTTTTAGTGAGCCTTTTGTAGATGAAGCTGATGCTAAAGAGAAATTAGCAGAATTTGAGGCTCTTCTTATAATGAGAGAAAGAACTCCTATAACAAAAAATTTGATAGAAAATTTAACTAAATTAAAATTTATAATTACTAGTGGGCTAAGAAATAAATCAATTGATTTAGATGCTGCAAAAAAAAGAAAAATTATTGTCAGTGGCACTGAGAGCAATACTAATCCAACACCTGAATTAACTTGGGCATTAATACTTGGATTAGCAAGAAACTTAAAAGAAGAAATTGATAATATGTATCAAGGTTATTGGCAAACTTCAGTTGGTGTAGAATTAAAAGGTAAAATTCTTGGTTTGATTGGCCTTGGAAAAGTAGGAACGCAGGTTGCTAAAGTTGGTAAGGCATTTGGTATGCAAGTGATGGCTTGGAGTGAAAATTTAAATTTAGACACCTGCAAAGAATTAGACGTCCTGCCTTGTAGCAAAGAAGATCTAATAAAAAACTCTGACTTTTTATCTATTCATGTACAAGGTGGAGAAAGATATAAAAATTGTATTACTCTTAAAGAAATGGATAAGATGAAAAAGACCTCATTTTTAATTAATACCTCTCGGGGTCCCATAATAAACGAAGACGATTTGATAATTGCATTATCAACAAATGTAATTGCAGGTGCTGGATTAGATGTTTACGAAAAAGAGCCCTTATCAGAAAATAATAAATTAAGATTTTTGCCCAATGCCTTACTCACGCCTCACATTGGATATGTGACGGCTGAAAATTATCAAGTTTATTTTACTCAAATGATCGAGTCACTAGAGGCTTGCGTTAATGGTAAACCAATTCGGGTGATTGATTAAAATGGATTTACCTGTAGTCAATCATAAAGATTATTTTGCTAAAATTGGTGATGATCATAAATTTCCTATTAATAAATTTGGTGATCTTGCAGATTTTTTATTAAGAAATAAGATAGTAACAAAGTTTCATAAACCATATCCATGTTCAGATGAAACTTTAAAGGGTGCCCACTCTGAAAAATATATTAATGAAATCAAAAATAAAACACTAGATGAAAATGGAGTTAAAAAAATTGGTTTTCCATTGGTTGATAGCGTAGTTCAAAGGTCGTTGGTTGCAACAGGAGGAACAGTGCTAGCATCTAAACTTGCAATTAATCACGGTATTGCTTGTAATACTGCAGGAGGAAGCCATCATGCGAATTATGATAGTGGTGCAGGATATTGTGTTTTTAACGATGTAGCAGTTGCCTCTCAATTTCTATTAGATAGAGCATTGGCAAAAAGAATATTAATTGTTGATTTGGATGTTCATCAAGGAAACGGCAACTCAGATATATTCAAGGACAATAAAAATGTTTTTACTTTTAGTATGCATTCAAAATCAAATTATCCTGCCAAAAAATCAATTAGTGATTGTGATGTGGAACTTGAAAACGATACGGAGGATAAGGAATATTTAAATATACTTAAATTTCATTTAAATGAGTTAAATAAAGAAAATTTTGATTTTGTTTTTTATATTGCAGGAGTTGACATCCATTTTAATGATCGCTTAGGTAAATTAAAGATTTCAGATGATGGGATAAAAAAAAGAGATGAAATTGTTACAGAGAATTTTTTTTCTAAAAGAATTCCTCTTTGTGGAGTTTTAGGTGGTGGTTACAATAAAAATATTGATAAACTTGTTGAATTACACTCTTTTCTGCACCAATCATGTGCTAAATTAATTTAGTAGTTATGAATAAAAAAAATCGAAATCTCACTGCAGAACAAAAATTAGTTATGTTTGAAGAAGGTACTGAACCACCGGGATCAAGCGAACTAAATAATGAAAAGCGAGAAGGATCTTATCACTGTGCTAATTGCGATATAAAGTTATTTGATTCAAAAACAAAATATGAAAGTGGATCCGGATGGCCTTCATTTTATGAATCCTTACCAGATGTATTTGAAACAAAAACAGATCATTTAATAGGTTATGCTAGAACTGAATATCATTGTAAAAATTGTAATGCTCATCATGGTCATGTATTTGACGATGGGCCAAAACCAACTGGCAAAAGGTATTGTAATAATGGTATTTGTTTAATCTTTAAACAAAAATAAAATTATTTTAACATTTCTTGGAGTTTATTTTCTTTTTCTAAAGCTCTAACTTCATCATAACCACCGATGTGCTGATCATCAAAAAATATTTGTGGTATTGTTCTTTTTCCATTAGCTTTCTTTATCATTTCATCTTTTGCACCATCAACTTCAGCTATATTAATTTCTTTATAAAGTGCATTATTTCTTGTTAATAATCGTTTTGCTGCATCGCAATAATTACAGTAGGGTCCAGTATATATTGTAACATTTTTCATAGATTATAGATAATCACCTTTTTTAATTTTACTAGATATTTGTTTTCGAGAGTATTCAAATTTCTTTCTATGTTTAATACTTTTTTCATGAACCCTTTTTCTCCATAATCTAAATGAGGAGGGTTTGAGTGATCTTCGCATTATTTTTATGACATCAGACTCTCGGTAACCAGTTTTTTTTTTAATTTCTTCAAATGTGATCCTATCAGCCCAGGCAGCCCATATGACCCAATCTGGACTTTCAACGCTTGGCTCAGGATTCTTGACTTTAGTGATAGGCCTGTGACCTTTTTTTTTCATAAATCCCTTATATTTCAAAAAAATCTATAATGCATTTTTTTTAAGACCTGATATATTGTGATTTGATAGTCCTTCTTAGCCATCTTTAGCTCCCGGTTTTTAAGGACTATCTTTTTTTTTATGCTCCCCCTAGATTTTATCCTTTTCTTACAGATTATTATTTTTTTATTTATTACACCTGGTACCCCTAGAATAGTAATCATTTCTTATTCAATGAATTATGGAGTTAAAAATTGTATATGGACAGCCTTTGGAGATGTTACCGCAAATTTACTACAGGCAACTTTAGTAATTTTTGTCATCGGTTCTTTTTTATCTGATAATCCATATATCCTAAATATTTTTAAATGGATTGGTGTAATTTATTTAATTTATTTAGCTTACGATGTTTACAAATCTTCACCAAAAGATATTAATTCGAAAATAATTAGCTCAAAAGGAACTTTTTCTTTTTATAAAGATGGTTTTTTAGTTGCAGGCACAAGTCCTAAGGCTTGGTTGTTCTTTCCCTTAATTTTCCCCCAATTTATTGACTTTAGTGCTAACTACATCGCCCAATTTTTTATTTTAATAACTACTTATGTTATTTTAGATTTTATTTCTTTAATTGGTTACGCTCTGTTGGCACAAAAACTTATTACATGGATAAAAGCAAATCCAAAAACAATTAATACAATCTCAGCGAGTGTTTTGGTAATCATAGCCTTAATTATTATTGTAACACAACAGTATTAGCACATATGTAAAGTTTTTTTGCCACTTGCAATACTTTAAAATTATTTATTAAATTAAGTATTAATTAATTAATAACAAAAGGAAATAAAATGAAAATAACTAGAATAATCTTGAGTTTTATTTCTGCAGTAGTAATTTTATTTTCAACTTCGGTTACATCATTTGCAAAAGTTGTTGGAGATAAGATTGTCTTAGGTGCTGCCATTTCATTAACTGGTAAATACTCATCTAATGGTGTTCATACACAAAATGGTTACAACATGGCTGTTGATAGAATTAACAGCATGGGTGGAGTAAAAGTTGGTGGAAAAACTTATAAGTTTGAAATCATTTATTATGATGATGAATCAAACCCAAAAAGAGCAGCTCAGTTAGCAGAAAGATTAATCTCACAAGATGGTGTTGAGTTCATGCTTGGACCATATAGTTCAGGTTTAACAAAAGCAATTGCACCAGTTACAGAAAAATATGGTGTTCCAATGGTTGAAGCAAATGGTGCTTCTAGATCTTTGTTTACAAAAGGATACAAATATCTGTTTGCAGTGTTAGCTCCAGCAAACTTATATCTTGATGTTGCTATAGATTTAGCAGTTGAAAAGAATAATGGTAAACCAGTGACAGTTGCAATGGCATTCGAACAAGATGCATTTTCTCAAGATGTAAGATTGGGAGTGCTTGATGCAATTAAAAGAACAGGCTCTAAAAAAGTAATAGACGATAAATTACCGAAAGAGTTAAATGATATGGCTGCTACATTAGTTAAGGTAAAACAAATGAAGCCAGATGTTCTTGTAGTATCAGGTCATACAAAAGGTGCACTGACTGCAATCAGACAAATAGCTGAAATGAAAGTAGATGTCCCTATGCTAGCGATGACACACTGCGACGCTGCGAAATTATCAAAACAACATGGTAAAAATTCACAGTATGCTTTATGTGCATCTCAATGGCATAAGACATTAACTTATAAAGATAATTTCTTTAAAGATGGTATGAAATATGCAGCAGACTTTGAAAAAGAGTTTGGTTATGATCCGCCATATCAGTCAGCAGAGTCTTCAGCTGCGCTGTTAGTATTTAAAGATGCATTTGAGAGAGCAAATTCTTTTGATCAAAAAAAAGTACGAGATGCTCTTGCAGCTACTAACATGCAAACATTTTATGGAAATATAAAGTTCGCAGAAGGTGGTCAGAACGTTGACAAGCCGATGGTTCTTTTCCAGGTAATGTGTGATGGCTCAGGAAAATGTGAAAACAAAGTTGTAGCTCCAACTAAATGGGCTTCAGCGAAGTTAATTCACCCAATTCCTAAGTGGTCTGAAAGATAAAAACAAATCTATAAATACCCCCTAAATTCTAGGGGGTATTTTTTTTTAAGAGTTGATTATGGATTTCATGGTTTTCCAATATCCAATGATTACTGTCCAAGCTTGCTTGGATGGATTACTTCTTGGTATTTTATTTGCATTGATTGCATACGGTATGGCATTGCAATGGGGAGTTATGAATATCATAAATATCGCACAAGGTGACCTAGTCATTCTTGGAGGGTATATTGCTTACTTCATGTATCTATATGGAATTCATCCAGCCTGGGGTGTAATTGTTTCTCCAATAATAATGTATTTTATTGGTGTCGGAATTTACAAATTAGTAATTAATAAAGTGGTCGATCGAGATTTATTCATCTCCATTCTTGCAACTTTTGGAATAAGTATTTTATTTATGCAGTTAATGAATTTTGCATTTGGCGCAGATGTTGTTCTAGCCAATTCAGGCTATGGAACAACTATGTTATTTGATAACAATGTTACCTTACCTAACTCAAAAATCTTTTCAGCTGTAATCAGTATTGTTTTTGCAATTGGTTTAGTTATTTACATGAAAAAATCAAAATTAGGGAGAGCAATTCGTGCAACAGCACAAAATTCAAGAGCTGCAAAGATTTTAGGAGTAGATACAGAGAAAGTTTATGCAGCTACATTTGGAATTAATGCTGCACTTTGTGGGGTAGCAGGTGCATTAATATCTATTACATTTACAATTCATCCATACATGGGATTACCATATACAATAAGGTCTTTTATGATCGTAATTGTTGCAGGACTAGGAAATTTACCAGGAGTGGCAATGTCTGGAATGGGACTTGGAGTTTTTGAGGAATTTGCTGACTATATTTTAGGAACTGAATTTAGAATTGGTGCAGTATTTTTATTATTAGTTTTAATTCTCGTTTATAGAAGATTTAAACTGTCTAGGAAGAGAGAGTATCTAAAGTAATGAGTAAAAATATTCTTTTATATTCAGCAATTCTAATATTTGGATTGGTGGCACCATTTGTTTTTCCTGCATTTAAAGTTCAATTGTCCATTCTATGTGTGTTGATAGTTTTAGCTACAACTTGGAATATTCAGGGTGGTGAAATGGGATACAATACATTCGGAAATATACTATTTTATGGTTTGGGCATGTATTTATGTGCATCTGTCCAAGTTGGAATGTTTTTCCCCCTTGCTGAATGGACAGAAAGTGGAGGTGAAAAAACTTTCGTACATACTCCAGCTCAATTTTTTCAAGGTATGGCAGTTGGACTTGTTGTAGCTGCAGTAGTTCCAACGATAGTAGCTGGGTTAATTGGTTATGCGATTTTAGGTTTAAGAGGACATTATTTTGCTATTTGTACTTTAGGTTTAGGTGTTGCTGCGGGAGAAATTTCTGGAGGTATAGAAATTATAGGTGCAGGTCAGGGATTTACTACTCCTCCATTTCCTGAGGTTGGTGGACTTGAAGCAAGAGGAGAATTTTTTTATTTTTTAAGTTTTGGAGCTCTCATATTAACTTTTGTTGCGGTACGAGCAATTTATTCAACAAGATTTAGATTAATCTTAAATGCAATCAGAGATAATGAGGATAAAGCTGAGGCAATGGGTATTGAAACAATGAAATATAAAATTATTGGTTGGATGGTATCCGCATTCTTTTGTGGTTTAGCAGGTGGTATTATGGGAGGACTAGTTGGATACATCGACTCAACCGATGTTGCTTTTGATGGTAGAGAAATGGGAGTGTTCATGGTTTTAATGGCAATCCTAGGAGGCAAAGGAACTTTATGGGGACCAGTTATTGGTGCAACAGTATTTCATATTTTCAAAGAAGGGTTTTGGACATTCTTTTTAGGTTGGCAGTATGTTGCTTTAGGAGTTTTAATTGTTGTAATCGTAATTTATTTTCCTGAGGGGATTATGGGCTGGCTAAGAGAAAAATATCCCGAAAAATTTGGTGAAGTAATTGATGAAAAAGATCGAAAGGCTCAAGTAGAACTTAAATGAGTATACTAGAAGTAAACAATGTTAGTAAATCTTTTGGCGGTGTAAAAGCTAATGTAGATATTTCAATGTCAGTAGAAAAAGGTAAGATATTTGGACTGATCGGTCCAAATGGATCTGGTAAAACAACACTATTCAACTCTATTGTTGGAACATATCCAATAGATAATGGTTCAATAAAATTTAATGATAAAGAAGTCTCAGACTTACCTGTGCCTGTTATTGCAAAACTTGGTTTACTTAGAACTTTTCAGCAAACTAGAATTTATGGAAAACTAAATTGCGTAGATAATATGTTAATTAGTCATAAAGGTAGTGATGAAAGTATATTAAAAATATTCTCAAAAATTCCACAAGATTTAACAGAAAAGGCAGAAAATCTTTTGAACTTCGTTGGACTTTATCAGAAAAGAAAATTAAGGGCTGGAGATTTATCTTTTGGTCAACAAAAACTTCTAGAGCTAGCAATGGCCCTGATGAATGAACCAGAAATGTTATTATTAGATGAACCTACTGCAGGGATCAATCCTACTCTTATAAATGGTATCATCGATAGATTAATTAAAGTAAATCAAGATTTTGGTATTACACTTTTGGTAATCGAACATAATATGAGAGTTATTATGCAACTAGCAGAAAGTATTTATTGTTTAGCACATGGCAAGATGCTTGCTAATGGAACACCTGATGAAATTAAAAATGATAAACGTGTAATAGATGCGTATTTAGGAGCACAATAATGTCAAATCAATACGAAGTTTTAGGAAAAGCTCCAGTAGCAGAAGACTTAAAAAAACTATCTCCAAATAATATTCATCTTACCATTAAAAATATGAATGCTGGTTATGGTAAAATGGAAATTCTTCATAATTTCGATCTATTCGTTAGTAAGGCTCAATCTTTATGTTTGATTGGACCAAACGGAGCTGGTAAATCCACTATTCTTCACTCTATTTATGGGTTTACAAATATTTTTTCAGGGCAAATAGAAATAGATGGAAAAGAAATCACAAATTTAACACCAGCTGAAAAATTGAAAACTGTTGGAATAGCATACATACTCCAGGATAATTCTGTCTTCCCAGATATGACTGTGGAGGAAAATTTATTAATGGGTGGATTTATTAAAGAAAAAACAGAAGAGTCTTACGCGGAAGCTGAGCGAATTTTTGAGAAATACGAAAGATTAAGAAATAGAAGAAACCAACCTGCAAAAGTATTATCAGGCGGAGAAAGAAGATTGTTAGAAATTTCAAGAGCATTGGTAATGAAGCCATCAGTTTTATTAGTTGATGAACCATCAATTGGTCTAGAACCAAGGTATATTGATATGGTATTTGAAATTTTAAGAGATCTCCAAGAGAATGAAAAAAAGACAATTATTTTAGTTGAACAAAATGCTAAAAAAGGACTCGAATTCGCAGATATTGGTTACGTGCTAGTATCTGGTCAGACTGCAATTGCAGGTAAAGGAGATGATCTTTTAAATAATCCGGATGTTGGTCGCCTGTTTTTGGGTGGTTAATGATTAGTACAAAATATTTTTTAAAAGGCTTCAGCGCTATAAAAGGTGTTGGTAGTCCTGCCATAGCTTTAGGTGCGAGTTTTATAGCTATAGGCGCACTATTAAAAAATTTAGGTTTCACAATCCAACAAAGTATTTTTTCAACTTTCCTCACATACGCTTTACCCGGTTCACTAGTGATGGCTGAGTCAATGTTAATTGGAGCATCTTTGATAAATATTTTTTTAGCCGTTTGGTTGGTTAATGCGAGATTATATCCAATGACAGTCGCGCTAATGCCGTTGTTGATGCATCAAGACCAGCCAAGATGGAAATATTATTTGTCCTGTCATTTTATAGCAGTTTCTTCTTGGCTGATAATGAGGGATAATTATGAAAATATAGAAAAAGAAAATAGAATTGATTTTTGGATTGGAATTGGAGTAGCAACCTGGTCAGTTGCGATATTCTCAACAATTATTGGATATGTAGCTTCTGATTTTTTTAACAAGGACATACTTATCGGTCTAGCAATTATAAATCCAATATATTTTATATGCATGATGGTTGGAGCTATGAAAACTTTTCAAATAAGTTTATCGGTTATTTTAGGTGCAACGCTTGGTCCTATTTTTTATTTTTTATCAGCTGAGTGGTGTATCTTGTTTGGTGGTTTCACGGCTGGAACTATAGCGTTTTTAATTGGAGAAAAAAATGGCAAGTAATATTTTAATTGTTATATTTGTCACATCTCTAGCTACATATTTATCAAGATTTTTAGGAGTTGTTAGTTCTGAAAAAATTAAAGAAACCTCAAAAATGTTCAGATGGTTTAATTGTCTTGCTTACTCAACTCTTGCTGCATTAATTGCTCGAATAGTTATTTTTCCATTAGGATCTTTAGCAGAAGTAGATTTATCAGTCAGAATTTTTGTGGTTTCTTTATGTATAATTATTTTCTTTTTAACTAAAAAAAATTTAGTTTACCCTACAATTTTCTCTGCTATCATACTATCTCTTATTACAAGTTTTGTATGAGCGAAAAGATTGATGGATTTCAAATAGAAAAACACAAACTGTCATCTAGAATTGTCAATATTGACATCAGTGATGAAGTTTTGAGTAAACTCATTTTTCCATTTAATAAGTTTGATATTACTGCTCTAGAATACAAACCTTTTACAAGATTCACTATTGCAAAAAGTTTAGACGACTTGAGTAATAATAAATTATCAAAATTTTTAAATGAAATTTTAAAAGATCGAAATACAGGATGTTTTATTATTAAACCTCAAAATTTAAATTCAAAAATTGATGATAATTTTTTAGTTAAATTATCAACCGCCATCTCTCATTTAGTAGGTATACCTAATTACGATGCTATGGCTGGTAAATATTATGCAAGATTTCATGTAAAGCACGTCGATAAAAGTGACTCTTATTTAAGGAAAGCGTATACAAATATGGATCTTCATACAGATGGCACTTACGTAAAAGAGAAAACTGATTGGCTATTAATGTCAAAATTAGAGGAAAGAAATGCAGAAGGTGGTGAAACTGCCATGTTGCATCTCGATGATTGGGAACATTGTGATGAATTGTTTAATGATCCAACAGGACAGGAAAATTTTCTTTGGGGATCACCAAAAAGTAAAAATATAGACTATAAAGTTGAACATCCTATATTTTCAACAGATCAAAATGGAAGAGCTCAAATTTCTTATATAGATCAGTTTCCAGAACCAAAAAATATGAAACAAGGTATTTTTTTACAAAAGTTATCTGACAACTTAGAAGAAAGTAAAAATAAGGTAATCACAAAACTTCCAGTGGGATCTTCAATTGTAGCAAACAACTATTTTTGGCTTCATGGACGAAGACCTTTTAAAGAAAATAAAGATTTAAGTAGAGAATTATTAAGAATAAGGGGTTCTTTTTTTATTAATTAATATAAACAATTCTTTATAAGTATTTAAATTATGAAATTAGGTTTTATTGGAACAGGTAAAATTACATCATCAGTTATAACTGGTATTTGTAATTCATCTATAAAATATAACAGGATATTTGTTTCTTCACGGAATAATAAAATCTCCAAAAATCTCAAAAAAAAATTTAAAAAAATTTCTATCGAAAAAAATAATCAAAAAATAATTGATAGTTGCAGTTGGATATTTCTAGCTGTCACACCAACTGTAGGTAAAAAAATATTAAAGGATCTTAAATTTAGATCAAATCAAACTGTAATAAGTTTTATTTCAACAATCACGATACCACAATTGAAAAAAATGATAAAAGTCAAATCAGACATAGTAAGAGCGATACCGTTACCTCCAATTTCATTAAAAAAAGGACCAGTTCCAATTTGTCCTCCAAATAAAAAAGTAAAAAGTTTTTTTGATAAACTTGGCTCAACTGTAGAGATTAAAAATGAAAAGTTATCAATTAATTTTTGGTCAACATCGGGGATGATGGCTGCTTATTATGAAATTTTAAGGATCATGAGTGATTGGTTGGTAAAGAAAGGAGTAAAGAGACAAGATGCACAGAAATATATCACTTCTCTATTTGTAGCTTTGTCTGAAGATGCAGTTGTAAACTCGAAGAAGGAACTCAAATATTTAGTAAAAGAGTCGCAAACCCCTAAAGGATTAAATGAGCAAGGTCTTAAACTTATGAGAAGTAAAGGTGTTTATAATTCAGTTGTAAAAACTTTGAATGATATACACAAAAGACTAAGCAAATAATTAATGTCACGAAATATTTTAGAAATTAATAATTTGTCAAAATATTTTGGAGGACTAGCGGCAGTATCAGAGTGTTCTCTTAAAGTTAAAAAGGGAACTATTACAGGTATTATTGGACCGAATGGTTCTGGCAAAACCACTTTATTTAACCTTATTGCTGGAAATTTAAAATCCTCTGCTGGCAGTGTGATTTTTAATAATGAGAACATTACCGATGTTCCTTCCTATGAATTATTTTCAAAAGGATTGCTAAGAACTTTTCAAATAGCTCATGAATTTACAAATTTATCTGTTTTAGAAAACTTAATGATGGTTCCAGGAAATCAATCTGGAGAAAAATTGGTTAATGCCTTGTTAAAACCTTCATTAGTTGCAAAAGAAGAAAGTCAAATTAAAGAAAAGGCTATGGAAGTTATTAATTTTCTTAATCTTAGCCATTTAAAAAATGAGTTGGCGGGAAATTTATCTGGGGGACAAAAAAAATTGTTAGAATTAGGTCGAACAATGATGGTTGATGCAAAATTAGTATTGTTAGATGAGGTAGGTGCCGGCGTAAATAGAACTTTACTAAAGGATCTTGGAACAGCTATTGAAAAACTTAATAAAGAAAAAGGTTACACTTTTTGTATGATTGAACATGACATGGATTTTATAGGAAGATTATGTGATCCAGTGATCGTAATGGCAGAAGGTTCAGTTCTTTTCGAAGGTTCAGTCGAGGATGCAAAAAAAGATGAAAAAGTTATTGAAAGTTATTTAGGTAGAGGCTCAAAATTAAAGGATAATTAAATGGCATTTTTTGAAGGGAATAACATGACCGGTGGATATGGAAATGGCCCAGATATAATTAATTCATGTTCGGTAAATGTTGAAAGAGGAGAAATAGTATCGATCCTTGGACCTAATGGAGCTGGAAAATCTACTGCTATGAAAGCAATGTTAGGCTTATTAAATTTAAAATCTGGTTCAGTAATTATCAATGGTAAAGATATTTCAAAACTTTCTCCACAAGACAGAGTAAAAGAAGGCATCTCATTTGTTCCTCAAACAAAAAATGTTTTTGCAGGCATGACGGTGGAGGAAAATTTAGAGATGGGTGCTTTCTTAATAAACACCGAATTTAAAGAGACTATTAATGAAATCTTTGACTTATTTCCAATTCTAAAAGAAAAAAAAAATCAATTAGTTGGTGAGTTATCTGGAGGACAAAGACAACAAGTTGCATTAGGTAGAGCGCTTATGATCAAGCCCTCTGTATTAATGTTGGATGAACCAACTGCTGGTGTATCACCAATCGTGATGGATGAATTATTTGATCATATCGTAAAAGTAAAAAGAACGAACGTAGCAATTTTAATGGTTGAGCAAAATGCAAAGCAAGCATTAAATATTTCTGATAGGGGTTATGTTCTGGTGACTGGGGAGAACCGGCACTCTGGCACTGGAAAAGAACTACTAGAAGACCCAAGAGTAAGAAGCTCTTTTCTAGGTGGTTAATATGGACTTTGTAAATGCAATTATACTTTTATTAAATTATATTTTTGTTCCAGCTTTAGCGTACGGATCTCAACTAGCACTTGGTGCAATTTTTGTAACATTGATTTACGGAATTTTACGGTTTGCAAACTTTGCTACAGGGGACATGATGTCTTTTGGGACAATGTTTGTGATTTTATTCACTTTCTATTTTCAGTCTGTTGGAATTAGTTTTGGGGTTTTACCTACAGCCCTTCTAGCAATTCCTTTTGGTATTATTTTTATGGTTGGCTACATGTTGATAATAGATAAATTGGTATTTAAATATTACCGAATAAACAAAAGTCCCCCTGTGCAATTAGCGATGGTAAGTATTGGCGTGATGTTTGTTACTCAGGCAGTGGTTCGTATAATTATTGGCCCTTCAGATAGAAGATTTTTTGATGGAGAAAAATTTTTAATTAAAGCTGGTGAATTTAAAGAAATGACAGGATTAAACGAGGGTCTTGCAATAAAATCTACTCAAGTTATTACGATTATTGTTACGTTGATTTTAGTTTCAACTTTGTTTTGGTTTTTAAATAAAACTAAGACTGGAAAAAGTATGAGAGCATACTCTGATAATGAGGATTTAGCATTATTATCAGGTATCGATCCCAAAAAAATTGTCATGATAACTTGGGTCATAGCAGGCATTCTTGCTACAATTGGTGGTGCTTTATATGGTTTAGACAAAAGCTTTAAACCATTTACGTACTTTAATAATATGCTACCAATATTTGCAGCAGCTATAGTGGGAGGCATTGGCAATCCATTTGGGGCCTTTCTTGGAGGATATGTAATTGCTTTTTCTGAAATATTGTTAACATACGCATATAGAAAATTTTTCATGTATGTTTTACCTGAGAGTATGGAGCCAGATGGTTTAATTCAACTACTCTCTACAGATTATAAATTTGCAGTATCTTTCTCAATCTTAGTCATCGTATTACTTTATCGTCCATCAGGTATATTTAAAGGGAAGGTATTGTGAGAAAAAATTTAAATGTAATTGCTGCATACGGTATAATGATGGGGCTGATTATCCTTGTTGGTATTTTCCAGTCTTGGAACATAGCTTTATCAATATTTAATCTTTGTTTGATTTCTGCTGTGATGACAATGGGTGCTAATATTCAATGGGGTTATGCTGGTCTTATTAACTTTGGGATAATGGGTTTTACAGCCTTGGGTGGTTTAGCAGCAGTTCTAATTTCAGTAGATCCAGTTCAAGAAGCATGGAGTGCAGGCGGATTTAATATTTTATTTAGTCTTTTTCTTATAATAGCAATGGTATTGACTGTTAGATATATCTTAAAAAATTATAAGAAATCAAAAAACAGAACTTACATAGTAGCTGCTATTATAATTTTAGGAATTGTAATCATAAGATTTATTTCTGAACCAGGAATTGAAGCTATTGAGGGAGTTAATCCTGCAAAAACTGGTTTTCTTGGTGGATTAGGTCTTCCAATTATTTTTTCTTGGGTTGTTGGAGCTTTTTTTGCAGGTGGATTAGCTTTTGTTATAGGAAAAGTTGCCTTAGGTTTAAGAGCTGATTATCTTGCTATAGCAACTTTACTAATATCAGAAATTGTTATTGCAATTATAAAACACGAAGATTGGTTAACAAGAGGTGTTAAAAATGTAATTGGATTAAAAAGACCTGCACCATATGAGGTTAATTTACAACAAACAGATTGGTTTATAAGTCTTGTTGAAAAATTTAACTTAAGTAAATTAAATCTAATTACTGATTTAACAGAAAGACAAGCTACACTAAATCAACTTGTAATCGAGGGATCATCAGTTTTTGTAAAACTTTGTTACTCTGGATTATTTTTAGTTGTAGTAATTATTTTATTAATCTTAACTCAAAAAGCTCTTTATTCTCCTTGGGGAAGAATGATGAGAGCAATTAGAGATAACGAGGAAGCAGCTAATGCAATGGGCAAAAATGTAGTTAAACAACACCTTTTAATTTTTGTTTTAGGTTCAGCCATTGTTGGTATTGCGGGCGCAATGTTAGTTACTCAAGATGGCTTGTTTACCCCAGGAAGTTATAGACCTTTGAGATATACTTTTTTAATTTGGGTAATGGTTATTATTGGTGGAAGTGGAAATAACTTCGGTGCAATTCTTGGAGGTTTTGTTGTTTGGTTCTTATGGATTGAGGCTGCACCAATTGGTCTTTACTTAGTAAATTTAACTACTGCTGGATTAGATGATACACACTTTCTAAAAGTACACTTAATTGAGAGTGTTCCATATTTTAGATTTTTAATGATGGGAGTAGGTCTCTTGGTCATAATGAGATATAGACCAAAAGGTATACTTCCTGAAAAAATAGAAATAAAATAAGATTATGAAATATATCATTACAGGTGCTGCATTGGCTTGGGCTTTATATATGGCTGATAAATACATATTTTTTTAAAGTTCAGCTATTTTTAGAGAGCATTGATTAAATGTTTTAACTACATTGATTTTTGTACTTTTTTGATAATTTAATATACTTACCTGACGGTTTATTATATTTTTTTTGATAATTTATTTCTTTTTCATCCATAGCATTTATCATTTTTGTCATATAACACTCACAAAATTTTAAATATTGTTTTGTTGATAATCCACTAGCTGTAAATTGTTGCATATCTTGTTGACAATATCTAATAGCGTAATTCAATTGATTTTCATTCGAACCTGCTTTTGAAGAAATCAAAATAAGAAATAATAATATCAATAGTGTTCTAAGGGTGACAATCACAACTAAATAATATATCCTAAATTTAATGAGTTCAATACTTGGATGGTTAGCTGGGGGTGTTGGAGTAATTTTTTTTCTACTCATTGGATTAGTTCAAATATTTGTAGGTTATTTAGGTATCGAATATCATCTTGGTGGTGGGTGGGCCATTGGTCTAGTAATAGCCTCAATTTTTTTTAGAATTACTTTTCCTTTAACAATAGGAACTTTTTTTGGAGCCCTTGATGTTCTTGGATGGCCTTGGTATGGGGCATTAGTTCTAACTTTACCTGGTTTATTATTAATGGTTCCAGGTGCAATGGCGATAGGTGTAGCTGGATTAGTTTCAATGTTTAAAGGAGGAAATCAAAATAATTATGAGAGAGAAACAAATTATAGTTATCAAGATGAAGATCCAATCAACGTAACACCAAAAAAAACTCAAAAAACAAAAGTAAAAAAAATTACCCAAAAGAAAAAAACAAAAGTTATAAAAAAAAAGAGAAAATCAAAATAGAGTTAAATAATAATGGTTTATCTATCAGAATTTGGAAATGGAATTCTAATAGGATTATTTTTCATGGCTAAGTTTGGTTTAGTAAATTTATGGTTAAACTATATTGAAGAGGAAGCAATAAAAGAAAGAGAAAAATTTTCTAAAAATAAAATTACACTTAATGCGCTAAAAAGATGCTTTGTTTTATCTATTATATTAACAGGTATTTTTTATTCTGCAGATGGAAGTTATTGTGTGGGACAAGATATGTATGGCTGTTATGAATATGAATATGATGAAGATTTTGTCCCTAGAACTACTAATCAAGCGTTTGAATATTTTGGTATCATCCTAACTGTGTCAGTCATCGCAAGCTATTATCGTTTGTCAAAAAGATTTTTAATATAGATTAATTTATATACTAGTGATTTTTTGAAGTACCAGAAAATCAATATTTGTTTTTTTAAAAAAAACCCCCAACAAACTAATGCTGGGGGTTTAAATTTTAAGATAGATTATCTTTGTTTTTTAGTTTTAAATTTTCCGCCTTTAACTTCTTGTTCTAAGAAAGAACCCTCAGCTTCACCGACATTAGTAAAAGTAACTCCAGTTGCACCTTCGTAGTCAACTTTTTTACCTTTAGCTAATAAATCTAAACCTTTTTTTAGTTCACCTGGATAAATTTTTGTTCCAGGGCTGTTAGCAACATCCATTACATTTTTTGCAATTGACGCTCTATCAGCTGAGTTTCCTGCTTGCATTGCTAAAACGATTAAAGCAGCAGCATCGTAAGACTCACCAGTGTACGGACCAGAGCTATCTATATTTGCAGCACTTGCAACTTTAGAGAATACTCCAGCACCTTTACCTGTTGATCCTGGCATTGAACCAAAAGATTTTCTTAAATCTTTTCCAAAAGCATCTACTAATGATTGGCCGATCATTCCATCTGATAAAATAAATTTATCAAATGCGCCAGAGTCTAAAGAGGCTTGAATAATTCCTTTACCACCTTGGTCTAGGTATCCAATTACAGCTACTGCATCTCCACCTGCTGATGCAAGTGTTGCTACCTCTGAAGAGTAATCTGCTTTTCCATCTTCATGGGCAGTTACAGTAGTAACTTTAATTCCGTGTGCTTCGACAGATGCCTTATAAACATCTGCTAGGCCTTTTCCATAATCATTATTTGTATAGGTAATTGCAACACTTTTAACTTTTCTGTCTTTAGTAATATCAGCTAGGATTTGACCACCTCTTGCATCTGATGGTGCAGTTCTAAAGAAATATCCTTTATCATCAAGAGTTGTTAATCCTGGTGATGTTGCTGATGGTGAAATCATTACAACACCATTTGGAACCGCAACGTTTGATGCGATCGCACCAGTTACTCCAGAGCAATCAGCACCCATTATTGCTGCAACTCCTTGTGAAATAACTCCTTCAGCGGCTGCAGTTGCAGCAGCAGAGTCCACACATGTTGAGTCAGCTCTTATCACTGAAATTTTTTTTCCACCTAGTAGAGATCCAGAATCTGAAGCTTCCTTGAAAGCAAGCTCGGCTGATGCAGCCATAGCGGGGGTTAAAGATTCAATAGGGCCAGTGAAACCCAAAATTACACCCATTTTAATTTCTGCCAAAACATTTGTTGAAAAAGTTGAAACAAATATGAAAGCAGCAACAATTAGTCTTTTCATTATTATCCTCTATATTTAGTTAACAATTATTTTATATAAATTTAATTAAATCCGATTTGTAAAGATTTTCAACAAGCAAATTATCTTATTTTATAATGCGTTTAATTAATCTAGACTTACTTCATATTAATTTAATATGAAATTAAACAAAATAGAACCTCGGTTTAAAAAAAACTCTAATCCTAGGATTGGATTAATTGCTTTAGCTACTGATTTTATGATTGAGAAGGATTTTATAAACGTAATTAAAGATAAAGAGATTGATTTTTTTGTTAATAGAATTGAATGTTATAATCCCTTAACAAAAGAAAATTTAATAAAAATGTCTGATAAAGTAACTGAAGTTACAAATAATATTTTACCCAATGAGGATATAGATTGTGTTGTTTATGGATGTACCTCTGGAACAATAGCAACAGGTCATGATGTGATTGAGAAAAAAGTAAAGGCAGCAAAACCTAAGGCTGAGTTAACAACTCCCAGCACAGCTGCGATAAAAGCTTTAAAAAAATTAAAGGCAAAAAAATTAGCTATCTTTACTCCGTATAGTAAAAAACTAAATAATGAGGTTGTTGAATATTTCAAAGAGGAAAAATTTGAAGTGGTCTCCAATTCATATTTAGATATAGCTGCAGATTATGACATTGGAAAAGTTGATCAAGATTTTATCTATGACTCTCTAGTTAATATGAATATTGAAGATGCTGATGCTTTATTCATTTCTTGTACAGCCTTACCGGTTTTAAAAATTATAGACAGACTAGAAAAAAAATTAAACAAACCTGTTTTATCTAGCAATCAAACATTGATTTGGGATACTTTAGAAAAAATTGGAAAAAATAATAATATCAAAGGTTTTGGAAGTTTGTTTACCAATTCTTAATTATGCTTTTTACAAAAGAAGAATACAAACAAAGATTATCTAAAGTTCAAAAAATGATGCAAGAAAAAGGCATTGAACTTTTGATTTCTCATGACACGAATAATATCAATTACCTAACGGGGTATGATGCTTGGTCATTTTATTACGCTCAATGTGCAGTGGTTCATATAAATGCTGATGAACCTATATGTTTTGTAAGAGATCAAGATGCTGGAGGGGCTTATATAAAAACATATTTAAAAAAAGAAAACATAATTGTTTATGATGAACATTATATTCATAATTGGCCAAAACATCCTTACGATTATTTAGTTAAAGTTATTAAAGATAAAAAGTGGGATAAACTTTCTATAGGATTAGAAATGGATGCTCATTATTTTACAGCATTTTGTTATGAAAAAATTAAACAAGGATTGCCAAATGCAAATTTGAAAGATTCAGAAAGACTGGTTAATTGGGCGAGGCTAGTAAAATCTGACGTTGAAATAGATTATATGAAATCTGCAGCAAAAATTTCTGAAATTGGAATGAAAACAGCTTTTGACGTAATTAAACCAGGAGTTAGACAATGTGATGCTGTTGGTGAAATTCAAAAATCTTTATTTTATGGATCGCCCGAATTTGGTGGGGAGTATTCAAGTATCGCTACTTTATTACCAACTGGAAAAGGTACTTCAGCTTCACATTTGACTGCATCACAAGACAAATTTGTTGAGGGTGAGGCAACTATTATTGAATTATCAGGGGTTTTTAAAAGATATCATGCTCCAATGGCTAGAACAGTTTTGTTAGGAAAAGCTGATAAATTAAAAATCGATACAATGAAAAAAACTATTGAAGCAATTGATGCAGGTATAAGTGCTACTAAACCAGGTAATACTGCTAATGATGTAGCGCAAGCTTTCTGGAAAGTTTTGGACAAGTATGGAATAGAAAAAAAATCAAGAACTGGTTATTCAATTGGTATTGGCTATCCACCAGATTGGGGAGAGCATACATTAAATATTTATAAAGGTGATATGACTGTACTAAAACCAAATGTTTGTTTTCATATGATTGCTGTTATGCAATTTGGTGATTGGGGTGTTGAAGCTTCAGAAGCTATTAGAGTTACTGACAAAGGATCAGAACTATTTTGTAATATGTCAAAAGAACTTCACGTTAAAAGCTAATTATTTAAGGTTGATATTTTTTCTTACAAATGTTTTATAGTTACTTAATTTATGTCAGTTAATAAAGAATTCGTTAAGTTTGATAAAGTAGATAAAAGTTACGATGGCAAAGTTTTAGTTGTCAAAGACCTCCAATTAGACATTGCAGAAGGTGAGTTTATTACCATGTTAGGTCCCTCTGGATCAGGTAAAACCACTTGTTTAATGATGCTAGCTGGATTTGAAACACCAACCAATGGAGAAATATACCTTGATGGAAATGCGATCTCCAGTATTCCTCCACATAAAAGAGGTATAGGAATGGTTTTCCAAAACTATGCTTTATTTCCTCATATGACAGTGTATGAAAATTTGGCTTTTCCGTTGAGAGTCAGGAAAATTCCAAAAGATGAAGCAGATAAAAAAATTGATAAGGCTTTATCTATGGTGTCCTTACAAGGATTTGCCCAAAGGATGCCAGGTCAATTATCAGGTGGACAGCAACAGAGAGTAGCAGTAGCAAGATCATTAGTTTTTGACCCACAATTAGTTTTGATGGACGAGCCTCTTGGAGCTTTAGATAAAAATTTAAGAGAAAGTATGCAATATGAAATCAAACATATTCATGAAAGTATCGGAGTGACTGTTGTTTATGTAACTCATGATCAAAGTGAAGCATTAACTATGTCTAATCGAATTGCAGTTTTTAATGACGGAAAGGTCCAACAACTTTCAAGTCCAGATGAGTTATATGAAAAACCTGTTAATTCTTTTGTGGCAGAATTTATTGGAGAGAATAATACTTTTGCAGGAGAAGTTTCTGATATTTCAGGTGGAAAGTGTAAAGTTAAGTTAGCGAGTGCGGATATATTGGCAAACCCAATCTCGGTTAAGGGAAAAGGTGAGAGAACGACAGTTTCATTAAGACCTGAAAGAGCTTTAATTAATCCTAGTGATAAAATGGACAATATTCATAAAGGAAAAATAGAGGAAGTTATTTACCATGGAGATCACACAAGAGTTAGAATTAATTTATTAGGTAATTCTGAATTTATTCTTAAAGTCCCCAATAGTTCGTCTAATCTTGATATTAAATTAGGAAATGAAATTAAGATTGGCTGGAACAGTGAAGATGCTAGAGCACTAGATCCAAAATAAACACCAGAAATATCTCAATTAAACAAGTAAAAAAGGGCTGTTGACTCTCATTATCGATCTTGTTGTAATAGTATTTATACAAAACGTTTAAACGGAGGAAAAATGAAAAAAATTAGTAAATTATTACTAGCCCTATCTTTTTTATTTTCTATAACTACATCAGCATTCGCAGTAACAGTTGCGTCTTGGGGTGGAGCTTACACAGAAAGTCAAAAGTTAGGTTATGGTGATCCTACTGCTAAAAAGTTAGGTATTCCGATCAATTGGGTCGACTACTCAGGTGGATTATCAGAAATTAAAGCACAGAAAGAAGCAGGCAAAATTACGTGGGATATAATGGACGTATTTGCTATGGATACTATCAATGGCTGTGATGAAGGTTTATTTGTTAAATTTGATTTTGACAAAGACTTCCCAGCAGCTCCAGATGGAACTCCTGCAAGTAAAGATTTCTTTACTAGCATGCCAAGTGAATGTGCTGTAGGAAATATTTTATACTCTTGGAACTACGCTTATAACTCAGATAACGTTAAAGGTACTCCTAAGACTATCAAAGATTTCTTTAACACTAAAAAATTCCCTGGAAAAAGAGCTATCTACAAAGGCGCTCTAACAAACTTAGAGATTGCTTTAGCTGCAGATGGTATCAAACCAGGTAAAGGTGGAGCAAAAATCTATAAAGCTTTAAACACTGACAAAGGTGTTCAAAGAGCTATGGATAAGATCAAAAAACTTTGCACAGACCCACAAGGTGGATGTGTATTTTGGTCTGCAGGTGCTCAACCACCAGAACTATTAATGAGTGGTGAAGTTGTTATGGCAACTGGCTGGAATGGTAGATTCTTTAATGCTGCTGTTGGAGAAGGTGCTCCAATCGTACAAGTATGGGATGCTCAAGGTTTAGACTACGAGTATTTCGTATTAGTTAAAGGTTCACCAAATGAAGCTGATGCTAAAAAAGCTTTAGCTGAGATGACAAGTACAGAAGGTTTAGCAGGAAGTGCAAAATATATTGCATATGCACCTTGGAGAAAATCATCTATTGCTGTAATGGAAAAAGGTGAGCCATGGTACAAAGATGGTAAAACAAACATGGTACCTAATATGCCAACTGCACCAGCAAACACTAAAAATTACTTCTTAGTAGATCCACTTTACTGGGCTGATAACGGAACAGAACTTGGTGAAAAATGGGAAGCAATGAAAGCAGGATTTTAATTTTAAGTTTTAAAGATTAAAATTTTATAATATATTGAGAGGGCGGTTATTTGATAACCGCCCTTTTTATTTATGAGCTCAGAAACAAAACAAATTTTAACAACTGACGGAATTCCTTTAGAAGTAAGCCTTAAAAAAGCAGAAAAGAAAAACAAGATTAAAGCTTTTTTACTTGTTGCTCCATTATTGTTGTTCATAATTATTACATATGTGTTTCCAATAGGCGATATGCTTATGAGAAGCGTTGACGATAAAATGGTAACTGAAATGCTTCCTAAAACTTTTAAATCAATGGAAAAATGGGACGGACAGGATCTTCCTCCTGAAGAAGTATTTGAAGCTTTCTATTTTGATTTTCAAAAATTGATTGAAGAGGAGCGAGAAGGAAAACTTTCAACACAACTAAATTATACAAAGAATGGTTTTAAAAGCATTATTAAAAAATTAAGAAGAAAGTCCAAATCTTTTGAAGAGGGTAATTATAAAGAACAAATTATGTCTGTTCATCGAAGATGGGCTGATGTTGAATATTGGAGAGCAATTAAAAGAAGAGCTCCTGCATATACTTATCAAAAATATTTAAAGGGGATTGATATGTATGAAAATGAAAAAGGAGAAATAATCAATGTTCCTGAAGATAGAAGAGTTCACAGAATTTTATGGATGAGGACTTTGGAGATTGCATTCTTTGTTACAGTGTTTTGTTTTTTAATGGCATATCCAATTGCACACTTACTGGCAACATTACCAATGAAGTATAGTAACCTGTTAATGATCTGTGTCTTACTTCCTTTTTGGACCTCATTATTAGTTAGAACTGCTAGTTGGATGATTCTTCTTCAACAGCAAGGAATAGTAAATGATTTCTTTGTCATGATTGGATTAGTAAGCGATGATAACAGGCTAGAAATGATGTTTAATAAAACAGGTAGTTATGTTGCAATGACACAAATTTTACTGCCTTTTATGGTTCTTCCACTTTACAGCGTGATGAAAACAATCTCTCCAAGTTTAATGAGAGCAGGTAAGTCATTAGGTGGGACACCTTTTGTGGCTTTTTGGAAGGTCTATTTCCCTTTAACTATCCCAGGCATTGGAGCGGGATGCTTATTAGTTTTTATTTTAGCAATAGGTTATTACATTACCCCAGCTTTAGTTGGTGGAGCTTCTGGTACGTTAATAAGTAACCAGATAGCATTTCATATGAAAAGTACTCTCGACTGGAGTTTTGCCTCAGCAATGGGACTTATGTTGTTAAGTGGAGTATTAGTCATTTATTGGCTGTACAATAAATTAGTCGGAATAGATAATATTAAATTAGGATAAATAGGATGGCTTTACCTAAATATACAGAACCACATTATAGGATTTGGCACTATGTTTATTTGACAATCTGTGCAGCAGTATTCTTTTTTCTTGTTGCGCCATTGTTTGTTATTTTTCCATTATCTTTTAATGCTGAGGAATTTTTAGTTTTTTCTGATGGAATGAAACGTTTAGATCCTGATGCGTTTTCTTTAAGATGGTATCAAGATATGATTTATGGGACTAAAAATCCTTGGGGATTAGCTGCAAAAAATAGTTTTATCATTGCTATCTTTGCAACAATAGGCTCGGTAATACTTGGAACAGTCGCGGCTTTGGGTTTGAGTAGCAGGCATATGCCGTACAAAGGTTTAATTATGGCAGTATTAATTTCACCTATGATAGTTCCTCTAATTATTTCAGGCGTAGCGATATTTTTCTTCATGGCTAAAGTTGGATTAGCAGCCACTCACACAGGAATAGTACTTGCACATATTATTTTAGGAACGCCATTTGTAGTTATCACAGTAACCGCAACTCTATCAGGGTTCGATCATAGTGTCACAAGAGCTGCAGCCAGTTTAGGTAGTGACCCAGTAAATACATTTATGAAAATCACTTTACCACTTATTTTACCAGGAGTGATATCTGGAGGGCTATTTGCTTTTGTAACATCATTTGATGAAGTTGTAGTAGTTCTATTTTTAGCAGGATTAGAAAACACAACTATACCAATTCAAATGTGGACAGGTTTAAGAGAACAACTAAGTCCAACAATTCTTGCTGTTGCAACTTGTCTGATTATTTTATCAACATTAATATTAGTTACCGCTGAACTCTTAAGAAGACGATCTGAAAGACTCAGAGGTATAAACCGATAAAAATTTCATTACATGAATATAAAAAATGTTGTAGTGATTGGATCTGGTACGATGGGCAGTGGTATAGCAGCCCATCTATGTAATGCAAATATCCCAGTTACATTATTAGATTTAAAAACTGAGATTAGTGAAAAGGCTAGAGAAAGAATTCATAAATCTAGACCCCCATTATTAATCGATAAATCTAAAATAAATAATATTAAAGTTGGAAATATATCTGATAATTTTGATGTTGTAAAAAATGCTGATTGGATTGTTGAGGCGGTAGTTGAAAGAATAGATGTAAAACACCAAATTTATGAAAAAATATTTAAATCAAGAAAAGCAGGCGCAATTGTTTCATCTAATACTTCTTCGATACCTATAAAAGTTTTATCTCAAAACTTAACAGATTCAGAAAAAAAAGATTTTTGTATAACTCACTTTTTTAATCCTGTTAGATATATGGGGCTATTAGAAATTGTTAAAAATGAGAACAACGATTTAAATAAAATAAATCAATTAAAAGAATTTTGTGAAACTGAGCTAGGTAAAGGCGCAATTGTTTGCAACGATACACCAGGATTTTTAGGAAATAGAGTGGGAGTTTATGCAATGCAAATTGCAATGACAGAAGCTTTTAAAATGAAGTTATCAGTTGAGGAGGCGGACGCTATTTTTGGAAGGCCGATGGGAATTCCAAAAACAGGTGTTTTTGGTCTCTATGATTTGATTGGGATCGATTTAATGGCTGATGTATTAAAAAGTTTTATTAAAGAGCTGCCAGAAACAGATGAATTTCATGAAGTTGCTAAAGAAATACCATTGGTAAAAAAGTTAATTGAGACGGGTTA
>CACBCU010000006.1 GCA_902537895.1 uncultured Pelagibacteraceae bacterium
TGTCTGTTGTTAATTCTTGATAGATCATTACAGAAATAGTGTTTAAGTTTTCAATAACTCTTTCATAATCCCATGAGAGATCAACATTATTACAATTTAGTTCTCTAAAATAATAAACTTCTGTTAATGGGATAGCTGGTTTTATCTCAGCTGCAATAATATTAAGATCACTTGTTTTTTTTTCAATTGCGAAGTTATATCTGCAAACGTTTGAGGTTGCCCAATACATCAATGATGTAATTATGATTGCAACAAAAATCATTACTTTGCTTATACCAAACATAAAATAAAAAATTATTTCCCATCAACAACGACTATAGTTAAATCATCTTTTTGTATACGACCTGATCTAATAATATCTTCAACTATTTTATTTAGTCTCTCATGGTTTGGTACTTGCTGATATTTTTTTATATAATTTTTAAAACCTTCAGACTCTAACATGTCTCCCTTAGAATTTTTAATTTCAGTAATACCATCAGTAAAAATATACATTGAACTATTTTTAAAATTAATTTTTGTTTCTTTGAATTTATATTTCGGTGCAATGCCTAACGGTGGACCAGCTTCTTCGAAATTAGAAAAGTTTCCATCATCAGAATAAATTATCGGTGGTTCGTGTCCTGCATTTGCTAAAGTTAATTCTTTTTTGTTACTATCATAAATTCCTATTAACATTGTAACAAACATTCCTCTTGAAGTGGTCTCACATATTTCTGAATTTAAAATATCTAAAAGTTCTGCTGCCGAATAATTTGTTTTACTTAAACATCTATAAAGACTTGACGCCTTTGACATTAGTAACGAAGATTTAATTCCTTTTCCTGATACATCTGCAACGCCAAAACCATAAACTCCTTCAGAAAGTTTTGCAAAATTATAAAAATCTCCTGAAACAACTTTCGCTGGAATATTTATACCAGCAATTGGGAAATTTTCTTTTTGATTTTTGGAGAGTAAAGTTTTTTGTATCTCACCAACTATTTCAATTTCTTTTTGCATTCTGTTCTTATCAATTAAATCTTTTGCCATCTTTGCGTTTCTTATCGCTAAAGCTGCTGGACCAGATAAAGTTTCCAAAAGTTTTCTATCGTTTTCTTCAAAAAGTTTGTTACTTGTTTTTTTATTCAAACAATGAATAACACCAATACATTCCTCTGATACGATCAATGGTGAACATAGCACTGAGTATGTCGTAAAATTTGTTTTGTTATCTAAATCAAAATAAAATTCAGCAATCTCTCTTATATCTTTTCTTACATCGCCAACTCTAATACATTTTTTCATTACCGCTGCTTTTCCCATCACACCTTGTGTAATAGGAATTTCAAAATCTTCTAAATAAGCTTGATGTTTTGATGCAATACATTGGAAGCTTTGACTTTTATCATCTATTAAAAAGATGTTTGCTGCTTGTGCATTTATTCTTTTGATTATTAATTCCAACGAATTGTTTAACGTTTCTTTTAGGTCAAGAGACATTGCAAACTCTTGATTCATTTTTGTAATTAGCTCTAAATCTTTGCTACTGGTATCTTCTTTTACAGGGATTTCTTTTTTTCTAGAGCCAAAAAACATATTATTTATAAATTGATATTCATTTAATTTTTGATATTTTTGAAAGTGATGGATATCATTATTCATACGCCCAATTTCTATTTACACCTAGCCGATGCAATGGTTTTTGTACAATATTGCATAAATGGGCTCATAGAACTTTCCTCTCAAATTAAGTTATAGTTTGTGCTCTATATTATAGCATTTATCTTTGGAAGTATATGGGGGAGTTTTAGTAACGTTTGCATTCACAGAATTCCCAAAAACATGGGTATTATTAAAGATCGATCGATTTGTCCAAACTGCCAAAAAATGATTAAATGGTATGACAACATTCCATTATTATCTTTCATTATTCTAAAAGCTCAATGTAGAAACTGTTCAGCAGATATTAGTTGGAATTATTTTGTAGTTGAATTGATTGCAGCTATCAGTTTTGTCATAATATTTTATTTTTTTGGGATCTCTTTAACAACACTTCTTTTTTTTATCTTAAGTATTTGTTTTATTGTAATTTTTTTTATAGATCTCAAACATTTCATAATTCCAAATGAAATAACATACCCATTAATGGTGATTGGTTTTCTAAAATCATTCGACCCAAATTTAAATACTAACTTATTTCCAAATTTTCTTAACTCTTTAATAGGTGGACTGTTTGGTTTTGCTATCATTTGGTTAATAATTTTTATTTATAAAAAGTTGAGAAATAAGGAAGGTATGGGTTTGGGAGATGCTAAATTACTTTCGGCAATGGGTTTTTGGTTCGGCTGGGTTTCAATTCCGTTTATAATTTTTTTTTCATCAGCGATAGCTCTATTAAGTGTAATTCCTGACTTAATTAAAAATAAAAAAAAACTTTCCTCCCAAATACCTTTTGGACCACATTTAATTATTGGAAATATTATTTTTATTACTTTTGTTGATCAAATTAAATTATTTTTGATCTAGAACCCTGTGTCTCTCCATCCACCTTTGTTAGATAAAATTTCCCCAGGCACTGATAGAATTGAGTATAAAGTTTCTGCATTCTCGCTAGGCCCAGCAACGTTTGCAAATAACTTATCTCCGAAGATAACTAGCTCAGATAAAACCCCTTCTCTTACGAAAGTACAAGTCTGAACCGAAGCTTCTCTGCCTTTAACAAGTTTGTGTGAATTGTCAGTTCCACATTCATCATCGTGTACACAAATAAATGCATTACCAATATTACATACATTTTGTCCCGCAGGTGGTTCGTACACAGGAAAATAAACTTGTCCTTTAAATAATGTCGGTGGCGCAGATGCTTTTCTAAAACCAGAGTTTGGCACAGTGTCCTGGTCCTGAGTTCCAGCAGTTGTCCCAAGATTAGTAGTTGGAAGAGTTATAGGATCTAGATGATACACCCAAGCATCTTCTGCATCTGGACAAGCATCACCTGTATCGTCTAAAGAGACATCTGAACAATGTGTAGCATCATCAATAGATTTTGCTGCATCAGCGTCAGCATGCGCAGCAGAGACGAAGATGTCAGAGCTTTGTAGTGGCACCTGAGAGGGCACGAAAAAAGGATACTCTCTATCTCTTATACCATATAAAATATTATCCATGCCTATAGTTTTGTCTCCAAGCGCATTAAAGTCTCCTGTCCCACCAAATAACCAGAAATCTTTTGTTGTATTACCTATTCCAGCGTCCATTCCAAAAAATGAGTACCTTCTATTAGTAGTATTCGCGTTTAATCTAAATAATGTTTTCTGATTGAAAAGAGCTGCACCATTTGCAGTGGAGTCTGTTAAATTTATTTTTGTAATTTTTCCTTCTCTGTCATTTATATAAACCATTGCTCCTCGCCAAGGAATACCAAAGGCTGTATCAGGAGTGATAACTACTGGTGTAGTGGGAACAGCATTATTGATTTCACTACCGTTTGCTGTTGTAATTCCACTATTTCCAAAAGCAAATCCTGTAGGATGAGTGTCAACAATAGTTATTGGACCACCATTAGTCGACGAACCATAAAGTCTTCCAGGATTAGCGGTATCAGATAAATCAACCAAAAATAAAGCTGATCCAGTACATGCATTTGCAGTAGACATTCCGCCGCCCATAATTGCTACATATTTATCGTTTAAAGGTTCATCTTGCTCACCTTCAATGTCGGAAGGGAGCCTCACTATTCTTGGTGTTGACCAAGTTTCTCCTAATTTACTATAATCAAATTGCGCATCGGCAATCGTTGTTGCCGTACATGATGTCTGGATAAAAATATTGTCAGATTGCGATGTAGTGACATTTCCTGCAGCATCAACTGTTGATGAGTCCCCTCGGTCAATAGTTTTGCTTGTATTAAAAGTAATTACAAGTTCGTTATTTTGCATTCTTGCAGAGGTAAAATCAATCTTTTCGAATGTGCCATCAACTAGCTCAGTAACATTTAGTAAGGCTCTATCAATATCTTGACCTTCTGCTGTGTTAAGCTGAATATCCCTGAAGGTATAAGTTCTACCCGTATAACAGGAATTTGTTCCATCCACTATAAAGTTATCAATATTCCCATCAGCTGGATCTGGTCCTTGGCAACTTGAACGATTATCTCGATTTGTAGTTGGAGCTGGTATCTGTATATCTCCAACTTGTGGAGCAGTATCAACTGTAAACGTACCATCTGCAATTGCATCATCTATTGTATCTTGTGTCCAAAGAGTGTCCTCTCCATCATCTTGACGGGCCTGATTGTAATTATTAAGTGCTATTTGTCCCTCCTCTGACTGAGTTAAAGAAGCCTGACCTGATGCGTACTCATAACTAGTTAAGTCTCCATCATGGTCTGCGATGTGGACAACGTTGTTTATGTAATCATTATATACTGTGAACATGTGAAGAGGACCTGCTGCTGGCTCAACAATTGGATTTGTAACGTCGAGGACAGTAAAACCGGATCCACCTCTTCCAAATGGAACAAACAATATAGTATGCCAACTTGGGCTTTCCTCGATTGTTCCCAGAGGTGTTAAACCTTTTATAAACACATCGTGCACAACTGGTGAGCCATCGACACCAAATATTGCATTACTTCCTCCCTTGCTTCCATCAACAGAGCCATTGAGAGATTCATTAATTATATTTGGTAGCTTACCAATTAATATTGGTGGGAGAAATGCCCACTCTTCATCACCAGTCTCAGCGTTAAAAGCATGTATCAACCCACTGTTTGAACCAGCATAAATGACGTTTCTTCTATTTTGTTGTGCAGTCTTAAAGGCTTGATAATTATTAATAGACCTGAAATAAGCCTCTTCATTATTTGAAGAGAATTCAACATTACCGTCTGGTGCTCCAACTTCTATTAACTGAGAATGATATATATCACCGAGAACATGATCCCTTAATTCTGTTGTTCCTGTATCGTTTGCCCCAGTTGTACAATCTCCGTCGTAATCAAAAAAATCCTGGCCAGCTAAGAAGCGGAAAAGACCTTTCACTTCATCATCTGTAGTGTCATCTCCACCACACCTTGAAGTCGAAGTATGATAATTAGTTATTTGAAAACCTAACATCTCCATATCAGGTTCAAGAAGAAGTGCGTTGTCATCATTAAGATTATCCCAATTTCCAATATAGCCACCACCTTCCACATCACTTATTACCGTCCATAGGTTTCTGCTATCATCAGTACTATAATTTCCAGCACTATTAGAAGATTGATTTCGAACTTGTATAGATGCATCCCAATTTCCAGGATAATCTATTTCATGCTCGACTGTACCATCAGCATTTAAGTGTTTTCTTAAAATAGTTCCTTGCCATTCACCAAATTGTTCATAAGAAAATTGCGCTTGATACAGTGAACCTCCTTTTTCAATAGTTGCCGTAATTGAGGGTGCAGTAAATGACAAACGTTCAGCTAAAATTTGTCTAATTTTTTGTTGAAGTTGAGTTGTGAGCTCTTCGGGAGTTCTTGCAATAATTGTGGGCTCACAGTCTGGTTGCCCAGCTGCAGCGCATGATCCAACTACCGCTAATTCATCAAATGATTGCATTCCCGCTGGATTTATTCCATCTCCATATGCAACGAATAAAGTTTTAACACTGGGGGTCATGTTCCTTAAAGCCTCTAGTCTTGCAGCAGTTCTGCCTCTGTTTCTACTTGATGGTAATCCAGTTTTCTTTTGCATTCCATCGCCAATAACAATCACATAATTTAGCTGACAGTCAGAATTAGGATCATGAGGACTAACACCCTCACCACCAGTAAAATAATCATGAGCAATTTGAGAAAAAGCTTCTGCGTCTGTACCAAAGGCTGTTCTTATTCTACGTACCTCTGGTATAGCTAAAGCGGCACCCTCCGGTCCAACTCCAACGTTTAAACAAGAATTAGTCGTACAAATTCTACTTCTAGTACCGGTCCATCCTCCATAATAATTACAAGGATTATTGTTGTTATGACACCAGCTACCACCCCTTCCTCTAGGCCTTCCCCGATCAGGTCTTACACCTGTACCAAAATTTCGTTCACCAGCGTTCCAATGACCAAAACCAAAATTTGCCCCAGAGGTTAATGTATTGTCAGATAAAATCGCGATGATTGCCCGCTTTGCTCCTTCCAGTCTAGAAAACTGCTGTCCACCGTATTGAACTTGCCACGCGGTGTCTTGTGTTCCTTGAACAAATCCATTAGTGAGCAGCTCATCCACAAAGCCATCATGAGTAAATATAATTCTATTGTTAGATATATTTAGTCCACCTAGAGCTTGAACTATACGTATATCGGTAGAAGCTAAATCACCTGCGGCGATTGCATCTCCATTATCATCAACGTTTGCGAGTGTGCTTGCTGTTCCTGCGAAAACAGTTGCAAAACAACTTCCGTCATTTTGCCATGAAATACGTTGAATTATACGTTCACGGTTACCCCCAACAACCATTTCATCATCATTGACTAAATCAAACACAGTAGTAAATGTCATTTCCAGTCCCGCTCGTCTAACTACTCCATCGCAAAACCTAGTCCTTTGACTTCTATCAGTTACAACTCGAGTATTTCCTCGTGCCTCTGTTGTGTATCCATGAACATCTCCATCATCAGAAATATACATCATAGTTGAATCGCTATTTAATCGTAATCTCGATCCATCTCTAAGTCTGTCCCATATATTGCCTCTCCGAGCTCGATTTGCAACACGCGCGCACTCTCCTGCTGCCAGATTACATGAGAACATGAAACCATTTCTACTGTCTCTACCATAAACAGCAACGATAGTTTGACCAGCAGCATTCTGACTAATATCAAATCCTCTAATTTGAAAACCTCTTCTGCCACCCCCTGGAACTAAAGCAAGTCTGCATCTAAAATTTTCATCTAAAGCAAAAACTGCAGTCATGTTATTGTTTTGTTGATATTGACCCACAAATAAAAGGTTCTCTCCATTAATGTTGGTTCGGCCGACAGTGACATTTCTCAAATAACGCACACCATGATATGATCGATTTGTAGAAATATTTGTATTCATTCCTACCCTGTTATTACGATTGATTGACCAGTCACAACTTCGGTCAGTACCAGCTCCTGCAACCCATTTTCTTACTTCATAAGAAGATCCGTTGTCTCTAAGCCCTGTCATATTAGCTCTTTCCCCAGCAGCATCGATAAGATATAGACCTCCACCACGTCTGCTGGCAGCTGTTAAGTATCTTTCTCCAGTGTCAGGATTGATCGTTACAGATGTGATGTTAGGCAGACCATCACCTATATTATTATCCATACTGGCAGAGCTATCTAATAAAATTAGAATATTCGCCCTAACATCACCTTCTCCAGATCCTGGTGGAAGGGGTTTTGCATAAGTAAATTGATTAAAATTTAAAGTAAAAATCAATAAAAATAATATTTTATATAAGCTTTTCATAATTTTAAATTAATACTACATCATAATTTCTATTACATCAGGTCCAAACATAAATTCCTTTAGTTCAGGTTTGGAAATGGTTAATGTTTCATAATTACCTTTAGTATCACTAACTCGACCATAGATTACATCCTCACCAAAAGACTCGAGTGGTATGCCACCAACCCAATCTTCATCTAAAACTTCTTGCGTTGTAAATCCCAAAGTACTATTAGCAAAATTAAAAATTTTATTAGTACTCGCTTCGCCAAATCCCCCAAAAATTTCAGTTCCGATAATTTTACCCTCTCTAACGTATACTCTAATAGTTGAGTTTTCTAGTTCAGTGTTCTCACAAAAATCAAAGCTATCATACTCATTTACAAATGTTAAAGGCTCAGCGGGATCAACTGTTGGATCATTTAAAAGATCGTATTTTTCAGTTAAAGTTGTCATTGGGGTTCCTATTTTTTCTTTCAAAAATTCACATGCGAAACTAAAATTTATCGTCCCGATAAATAAAACGAATGATGTGAAGATAACAAAGATTCTTTTCATTAATAAAATATTACCCAATTTTTTGAAAAAATAAAATTATACATTTTGTTAATCGACTGACCATTTTGAGTTTAGCTTGACAAAATTATTAAGCTTTCTAGAGGAATTAATATATCGGGATCAGCAAATTCATCATCCGCAGCATCCCGTGGCATTAAATACCCGCAACCATAAATCCTATAAGCTGTTCCTTGCCTTTGCGTATTAGTTGCTGTTTTTTTAATACTAGTTCCAGTTCCTTTGAAAATTGCCGAACCTGCATTGACTGAAAAAAATTCATATCGGAATCTCCGTAAATACTCTAGCTCCTCTGCTGCCTCTTCATTAGTTAATCCAACAGTAATTCCTTCTGTTAAAATTGGCGCGATTACATCTCCAAAATTTAAATTTACAAAATGATCCGTGACTAATATGGTATCTCTTTCTCTAAAGTCTCCTATTTGCGGGTTACCAAGGTCGGCCTTTTGTTCCTCCGTTAGCGCGTCTAATTCTTGCTTTGAATAAAAGAAATCTTGTTCCCTAATTAAATTTCTGAAACTGTTGAAACACGGGCTCAATGTCGGTGTGACTAAATTTCTTGGAATGTCTCTTCCCTCGGTATGCCGAACAAAACTATCAGGAGTGTATCCTGCATCTGTAAATGTAGCTACATAATTGTTATGAGCAGTTTGCTCTGTCACTTCTGTAAATGTTTGACCAGAAAAATCTGAAAGTTGCATCCACGGCCCAAGCATTCGATTTGAAATTCTTTTTTCTGCTTCCATTAAAGCATGTTCTGCCACATAAAATGTTTGTTGATATTGATCACTAGTATTATTGCTCTGATGATCTCCAGAAGAGATGACTATAAGACTTCCTCCCATCAAAGACATCACCAATAATAAGACGAGTGATAAAACTAATGTAAATCCATTTTGATTTTCTTTTTTCATTAATATATATTTTTCTCCACAACATTTCTTGTATACACAGTCACCACAACGCTTTCTCTTAAATTCCTGTCAGTGTATGATTTGATATTTCTTGTAAAACCACTTATTTGTCTTGGGTTGCCTTGCCCTCTTTCAAATTTAAAAAAGGGTTTTTCAGACACAAATGCAATTCTCATATCTATTGCTCTTACTTTATATAGATTCCTTCTTGCATCTTCTGTTCTGGGACTTGGATAGGGGCTTAAAACTCTTCCATTCTTATCAAGTGGAATAAATTCCATATCTTCAACATAGTCTTTTATCAACTCTCTGTCATAACATGTAGGACAATTGGGGTTCCAATCTCCAGTTGTCTGATTTAAACTTTGTTCCCAAGCTATTTTAGATTTAAAAACAGCGTACCTCTGATTTGTTGGGTTTTGTTCTGTGCCATCAGTTTCAATGTCTGCAAAATAAGTTACTCTATATCTTTTATAAGGTTGATTTTCATCCAAATGATCAAAATCGTCATAAACAAAATGAATTTTATCACAACAAGCATCTACTTGGCCTTGAATAAGATTATTTTTAGTAGGACGAGTATACCCGTCTGGGTCTGTGATATCGTGACCCAAAGTATCTTTTTCAATTATAATTGGATCATGACTTTCCCAAATTCTAGTTCCTCCAGTTAAGAATTGTAAATTTGATTGTGATGGGAAACCTAAATTATTAGTTCCTAAATAATATTTATAACCTGCCATGCGTGCATCTCGAATTAGTAGTTCAATTAAATCTCTTGAAGATCGACTGACTTTGGCTTTCTCTAAAACTTGATTGTAAGTTGTATTGACAATTGAATAAGTTGTATAGATAGCTGCCATCATAATTGATGAGACTATTATTCCAATTAGAATTTCAATTAATGTTAGTCCAGTATTAGGTTTGAACTTTTCTTTAATCATTATGAGCCACCACCTTGATTACCCATTGGAGTTTGCACACCAGGTAGATCTTTTTTAAGTCTATAATCCGCTTGAAAATATATGTATTTTCTTTTTTTTCCATTATTTAATTTCATCTCAACTCTTCCGATGTGCATAGGTTCATCTGTTACGTTTGCTGAATTGAAAGTACAACTATCCCATCGACAAATATCAAACACTTCCAGCCTTTTATCTTCGAAAGTGCTTGTGCATTTTAAAAATCTATTTTCACTAATTATAGTATTCCACTTATTTTCTTTGTTTTGAAGAGCATCTACTTCTTGATCATTATAAACATTACTTGCTGGTTGACCATTATTACCGGTACAGTTTGCAGCAGCGTCTGAATCCCATGCAGTCTCATTAAGACGCTCAACAAATGTATATAAAAGCCCGTTCTGATCTGTAAAATTACTATCAGTATGAGTGGCACGCCCTTGGCTATCATATGATATGTTTTCATCATCCGAGCTAACCCCCCAGAAAGAGTCTCTACTTCCAAGCACATCTTCCACCATCATTTCAGTTAGAAAATTTGCTTTAGTTCTATCTCCAGAATTATCAATTGATTGAACTGAGAAATTAGTCATTTGTAAAATAGCGATAAATCCAATGCCAACAATTACAGTTGAAACAATTGCTTCTAAAATAGAAAGTCCAGAAACTTTACTAATCTTTTTCATCATTCTATTGGTTGACCCATCCAGCATTATTATTCCATCTCGCTAAAACCACATTACCAAACCTTGACCATTCTATTGAATATAAATACCTATGTTCCACTTCTGGGTTTCCCGTGTCGTTAACTTCACAAGTATTTCGGTTAATACCTATATCACATATGAAAAGTGCACTATCTGGAACACCCCCTGCTGCCAATTGTCCAGCTCCGCTAAACCATTGGTCGTTTTTGCCAAAACAAATTGCGCCTGTAGCTTCTGAGTCTCCCGATCCCCTAAAAGTCGTTGCTAAATTTTCTACTTGGATTTCTCTTACCTCAATTAAATCATCTCTTCCACCATCAGCATCCCAATAATCAGGATCTTCAATATTGCATCTTCCTGCAGCATTTGTCCTCCAGGCACTAGCACGATCATTTAAAAAATTTGCAAGAGTCTCTGGTTTCATACCTTTAGATGTTATATTTAAAACTCGATCACTATCTTCATCTTGAGTTTCAGCAATCTCATCTACTCGTACTTGAACGAATGCATATTGCCCTCTTTGAACTTGAGCTACTATTCCCTCAATCAAAGTTTTGGTTGCAATTGCAAAACTTTTAACTTCTCTATCTTTTCGCCATTTACTAATTTCAGGGTATCCTAATGCTGAAACTATTCCAACAATGAGCAGCACTACAATTAATTCAAGTATGTTAAAACCTTTAGTTTTCTCGTCCAGCACTCGCATCTATTTTTCCTGCTTTCACTAGTTCTTCTAATGATTTGGTCATAGTGATCATACCATCTTTCACAGCAGTTTGCATTATGCTCGGAATTTGATGAATTTTAGATTCCCTTATCAAGTTTTGAATTGGAGGTGTACACTTCATCACTTCAAAAGCACCGCAACGGCCTTGACCATCTTTAGTTTTTAGAAGTCTTTGAGTTACTACCATTTTCAAAGAAGTAGAAATTTGCGCTCTGATTTGTGCTTGTTGTTCAGGTGGGAACACGTCAATAATTCTGTTTATGGTACTAGGCGCACCACTTGTGTGCAATGTTCCAAATACCAAATGACCAGTTTCTGCAGCAGTTAATGCTAGTGAAACAGTTTCTAAATCTCTCATCTCTCCAACTAGAATTACATCTGGATCTTCTCGAAGAGCTGCTTTCAAAGCTGTTGCGAATGTTTGAGTTTGCTTTCCTACTTCTCTATGTGAAACAATACTCTTTAAATCTTTATGAATAAATTCAACTGGGTCTTCTACAGTAATAATATTTGACGTTCTAGTCTTATTAATTTCATTTACTATCGCAGCAAGAGTTGTTGATTTTCCTGAGCCGGTAGGACCAGTTACTAAAACTAAACCCTTATGCATATCAACAATATCATAGAGCACCTGCGGTAAATCAAATTGGTCCATTGATGGTATTACACTTTCAACTCTTCTTAAAACTGCTGCCGGGCCTTGAATAGTTTTATAAAAGTTAGCTCTAAATCTTAAACCACTCAAAGTCACTGATGAGTCGAGTTCATGAGTTTCATTAAATCTTTTTAATTCAACTTCATTACAATTTGTCGACAATAAATCCTGAAGATCTTGGGCTTTAACCATTACATCAGGTATCTTATGAATTTCACCAGTTTGTCTGTATGCGAGTGGCCAGCCGGTTCTTATATGAAAGTCAGAAATTTTTTTATTGTTTTTTGCAAGATCTTCTAATTTTTCAAACATTACAAATATTTATATATAAATATTAGAAAAAACAATATTAACTTAGCTCACTTTGAGTAAAATAGTTCATTATTAATAAAAAACATAATACAAAACCCACACAATTAATGAATATTCAAAAAATGTTTTTGTAGTATTAAGTTGCTTTTCACTAAATTTTGACTTTAAAAATTTACCTAAAAATTTAAATCCAAAATGGACTAAAATAATAGAGAAAATAATACCTGCCAAAATGTACTCAACAGAAAAATTTTTATATCCAAAATAAATTGCGACAATTAGGGTTAACCAAGAAACCTTGGTGATAAACAATTTAAAAATAAGACCTGACTTTTTACTGAAAATAGATTGTGTTTTAATTAAAGAGTAAGACCAGATCAAACCTATCAAAAAACTTAAATATTTTAAGATCATCAGTAATTAAATAAATTAATAAATTCAACTATCAATATATAATTAGGATTTATCAAACTTTTCGACCCAAAATGGTAACTTTCATAAATATTATCTAAGACTCTTTTTTTGATTTATTTTACAATTATTAAAAAAAAATATGAGTACAGAGAACTTAAAAACTAACCAATTTCACGATGCAGTTAGAAGCTCGGAGATAAGTGAATATATTGAAAATAGTTTAGATAATTTTTCTAATAAAAATAATAATGAAGGTTACTGGAGACTGTACAATAAAGATAATCCTAATGAAAACGCTGATCAAGTAAAAACTGTTTCTGGTATATGTTTTACTTTTGTAACATTATTTGTTTTGGGAACTTATTCTTGTCTGTTTTAAGCTATTAAATTTTTTAAAATTACTTATTATTCAACTTTCCAATCAGTTTGGAAGGTTACATAATTTACTTGAATACATCTTCTTTCTTTTACAATTTTCTTCTTTTCCATACCATGCCAAGTATTAGGGCCACTTGAGAACAAATAACCGTAATTATGTTTATATGGCACTGTCTTAACTTTTTCTAATTTCTCATTATAAAAATCAGTACCCAAATCATCAGATTCATTCTCTTTGTTCACAAAAATTAGTCCCGACATTAGTTTTTCTTTAATATCACAGTGTGGTTTTAACCAAAAACCCTCACGATCACATATTACTTCCACTCTTACATAAGAATTGGAAAGATCTTTGTTAACCATTTTTGAAATTGTCTCATAAGTATCTTTAGATTGTAATTCATTTATAAATTTTACTAAATTTGGAAATTGTGATGAGTTTTCTTTGGTGACAAAACATCTAAATTTTATTGCTTTACCACCTGATGCTATTCCCTCTCTAAACTCAGCAGCTCCACCATCAATAGCTCTTGTTCCGTCATAATTTAAATTATGCTTACTGACATCTGGTATATCTGCTGTGATTATTTCTTCAATTGCACTATCACTAAGGGCATTACTATATTCCCAATGATCAAATGGAAAATCATATTTTTTTGAATTTTTTAAAATAGAATTAAGAAATGTCATAGTTTTTTATCTTACTCTTTATATATCCCGATATTCTATCTGTTTCATTAAGTTTTTCATACTTCCAATCTTCTAATTTGTCATCAAGATCTCTAATGATATTCAGTTTTTTGAACATTTCAAAAAATTTCTGAAATCTAATATTATTTTTTACAGGAGGCATTTGTGCCACGTATATCGGTTTACCTGTAATTGCTGCTTCAGATATCATGGAGGTAGAGTCGCACGTAACAACTATATGATTTGCAAGTTTTAAAGAAGATAAGTAGGCTTTTTTATCAATATCGGTAATTATGACCTGATTTTTATCAAAGTAATTTATTGCACTATCGATAACACTTTTTGGAGTTCGCATAGAAGGGATAAAAATTAATTGATAACCACTATCAATAAAATTCTTTTTTATTTTACTAAAAATTTTTTCTACTTCTATATCTTTATAATCATAATATTGATTAGGTCCTCCAACAATGAGTGAGACTATTTTTTCTTTATTCAATCTGGGTTTTAAATATGACATATTTTCATCTAATTCATTGTCTCTAAGGTAGTGAATAGCTCCTATGCTAGCTATTACGTTTTTACCCCTTAATCCATCATGCTCGGGTGCTACAACAAAGTCAAAGTTGGATAGTGAAACTTTCGGATCTTGGATATGAACATTGATAATTTTATCTTTAAATTTCTTTTTTAAAAAGATTGATGGAATTACACTTTTTCTTCCACAAGATATAACAATGTTAAAATCTTTCATAATATCGTTCTTAAATACAAAATTTTGAATTGGAGTTATTTTTGGGGGTATAAGCTTCCAAAAATTATTAAGTTCAATTTTTTCGTGTATAAAATCAAGATCTAAAGCTTTTGCTAGTCCTTCAACTTGACTAATCATACCGTGCATACCTTCGGTCAATAATAAACCTTTTAATTTAGTCATTTATCACTATATAGCTTTCATATGAGTCAAAATCCAACTAAACACACAAAAGTGTTAATAATTGGATCTGGTCCAGCCGGATACACGGCCGCTGTTTATGCTGCAAGAGCAATGCTCAATCCAATTTTAGTATATGGATCAGAACCAGGTGGACAGTTAACTACAACTACTGATGTCGAAAATTATCCAGGGTTTGCTGATGCTATTCAAGGACCTTGGCTAATGGATCAAATGAAAGAGCAAGCTAAAGCTGTTGGAACTGAAATGATAGAAGATCACATCAGTTCAGTAAATTTAAAAACTTCTCCATTTGAAGCCATCGGTGATACTGGCCAGAAATACACTGCTGACAGCATTATTATTTCAACTGGCGCCCAAGCAAGATGGTTAAATTTAAAATCAGAGCAAGATTTCAGAGGGTTTGGTGTTTCGGCGTGTGCTACTTGTGATGGTTTTTTTTTCAAAGATAAAGAAGTTGCTGTCGTAGGTGGTGGTAATGCAGCTGTAGAAGAAGCAATGTTTCTGACAAAATTTGCATCCAAAGTAAAATTAATTCATAGAAGAGATAGTTTAAGAGCAGAAAAAATGCTCCAGAAAAAACTAATGGAAAATAAAAAAATTGAGATTATTTGGGACTCTGTCGTAGAAGATGTTGTTGGAGATAAAGATCCTAAAAATGTTAAGGGAATTAAAATAAAGAATGTTAAAACAAATAAAATTGATGAGATAAAATTAGATGGGGTATTTATTGCTATAGGCCATGATCCAGCTACACAACTTTTTAAAGATCAATTACAAATGGATAAAGAGGGTTATCTAATCACTAAACCAGACTCAACAGAAACAAATATTCCTGGTGTTTATGCAGCTGGCGATGTTAAAGATAAAACGTTTAGACAAGCAGTAACTGCAGCAGGAATGGGCTGTATGGCAGCCTTAGAGGCAGAAAAATTTTTATCACACTAGAGTGAGGAATAATCTACATGTATTTTTAGGTGCAACCGTAGCTGATGCTGCTGCAAGGCCTTTGCATTGGGTTTACAATCAAAAAAAACTGAATTCTTATATTAAAGGAAAAAAAGATTTCTCTTTCCTTAAAAAAAATAAAAGTCCTTTTTATAATATCAAAACGGGTAAAGTTTCTGGATATAATGAAATTGGTCAAGTCATGTTCAAAACCTTGCAAGAGGGACACGATAATATTAATGAACGGTTTAAGAAAAACATTAAAAAAAATTTTGGTCCTGGGAGTATTTATTGGAAAAACTTAGGTCTCAGATCAAAATATAAAAAAGTAAAAGACTGGCGGGGCATTATTAAAGGGCCATGGATACATCAAAACGTAATTGAGACTATTAGAAATATTAAATTAAAAAAGAAAGTAACGGGTGGAGTTAAAGTTAATGAGTCTGATGGTTTTTGTGCAAGCCTTCCTTATTTTCTTTATGGTTTTGATTTTAAAAGTTTAGAAAAAATAATCTCAACTGTAACGATTTCAAAAATAAGTCATAAGTATGCCCTAGCTAAATTTCATATAATAGACTTAGCTCTCAAAGGAGCACAAAATCCAATAAATGAATTTGTCAAAAAATTTGAAAAAGATCCCAAATATAAAATTATTATTAATGACATAATCAAAATTAAAAAATTAAAATCAAATGCTCACCCATCTGTTGTCAAAAAACTTGGTATGGCTTGCAGTTACCCAGGGACTTTTAATAGCTCAATACATGCAATATTAAGTTCAACAAGTTATAAGGTAGCTATTTTAAAAACGATAAAAGCTGGTGGATGCAATTGCTCTAGAGCAAACTTTATTGGAGCATATTTTTCTGCTTTAAAAGGATTTAATTCTATTCCAAAATCCTGGATTAAAAAGACCATACCAGCTAAGAAGATTCTAGATCAAAAATAAAATTATTTATTTAATGTTTCACAAAAAGATTTAATTCTTTTCATTGCCTTCTTTAGACTCTGCATTGATGTTGCATAAGAAATTCTAAAATAACCCTCTAATCCAAAAGCGGATCCCTGCACTACTGCAACATTTTCTTTTTCAAGTAATTTTTGAACAAAATTGGTATCAGTTTTTAATTTTGTTTTTTTATTTAATAAACCCTTACAACTTGGAAACACATAAAATGCACCATTTGGTGTTAAACAATTAATTCCCCTAATACTATTTAAACTTTTAACAACAAAATTTCGTCTAGCTTTGAATGCATTAGATCTAGTTCTGATAAAACCTTGTTTTCCATTTAATGCTTCAACCGCTGCCGCTTGACTTATTGAAGAAGGATTTGAAGTAGATTGTGACTGAATTTTACCAATAGCTTTTATTATATCTTTAGGACCTGCAGCATAACCTATTCTCCAACCTGTCATTGCATATGATTTACTAACACCATTCATGGTTAGAGTTCTATCTTTTAGTTTTGAAATTTGCGCTGTTGTGTAGAAATTAAAGTTATCATATCGAACGTGTTCATAAATATCATCACTTAAAATAAAGATTTTTTTATTCTTTATTAGAACCTTTGCTAAATCTTGTATTTCTTTTTTTGAATAACCTGCCCCTGTTGGGTTTGAGGGTGAATTAATAATTACCCATTTTGTTTTTTTTGAAATTGCTTTTTTTAATTTTTTTGCTGTAAGCTTAAAGCCTTCTTGTTCTGTACACTTTACTATCTTAGGTTTTCCACCTGCTAACAAAACCATGTCGGGATATGAGACCCAAAAGGGTGCTGGAATAATTACCTCATCTCCTTTATTTAAAGTAGCCATAAAGGCATTATAGAGAACCTGCTTTCCTCCTGTCCCAACAGTTATTTGATCAACTGAGTATGTTAATTTATTTTCTCTTTTAAACTTTGCGACTATTGCTTTTTTTAAAGCTGGAGTTCCATCTACAGCGGTGTACTTTGTGTCTCCTTTTTTTATTGCTTTTATTGCAGCCCTTTTAATATTGTCTGGAGTATCGAAGTCTGGCTCTCCAGCTCCTAAACCAATAACGTCTTTTCCTGCAGCTCTTAGTTCTCTAGCTTTTTGAGTAACTGCAATCGTTGGAGATGGCTTAATTCTTTTTAAACTGTCTGATATTATGCTCATTGAAATATAAATTAATTCTACTACTTTCTTTAATATATGGAAAATACATATCAAGATTTAATTACAGATATCCAGAGTAAAAATCCAAAAATTAGTGGAAAACTTGAAGGTGGTAAAAAATTTAAAATTAAATCAGACTTTAAACCAGCAGGAGATCAGCCAGAGGCTATAAAAAGATTGGTAAAAGGAGCTAATAAAGATGAATTTAATCAGGTTTTACTTGGAGTAACTGGATCTGGTAAAACTTTCACAATGGCAAAAGTAATAGAGGCTACAAATAGACCAGCCTTAATTTTAGCTCCAAACAAAACTTTAGCTGCGCAACTTTATGGTGAGATGAAAACTTTTTTTCCTGATAATGCTGTTGAGTATTTTGTATCCTATTACGATTATTATACTCCAGAGGCATATGTTCCAAGATCAGATACTTATATTGAAAAAGAGGCATCTATTAATGAACAGATAGATAGAATGAGACACTCAGCTACAAGATCTCTTCTTGAAAGAGATGATGTGCTTATTGTTGCGAGTGTATCTTGTATTTACGGATTAGGATCAGTTGAAGCATACAGCAAGATGACATTAACCCTTCAAAAGAATTATGATTACAACAGAGAGCAAATAATAAAGTCTTTAGTCGCCTTACAATACAAACGTAATGATCAAAATTTTTACAGAGGAACTTTTAGAGCAAGAGGGGAATATTTAGAAATTTTTCCTTCTCATTTAGAGGATAGAGCTTGGCGACTAAGTTTATTTGGCGAAAAACTTGAGCAAATAGAAGAGTTTGATCCTTTGACTGGAGATAAAGTAAGAGATCTTAGTTTGGTAAAAATTTACGCTAATAGTCATTACATCACACCAAAACCTACAATAGAACAAGCAGTAATAAACATTAAAAAGGAATTAGAAATAACTCTTAAAAAACATAAGGCCGAAAATAAATTACTTGAGGCACAAAGGTTAGAGGAAAGAACTAAATTTGACCTGGAAATGATAGAGGCAACAGGTTCATGTGCAGGAATTGAAAATTATTCAAGATTTTTATCTGGTAGAAAACCAGGAGAACCGCCACCTACATTATTTGAGTACTTTCCAGACAACACTTTAATTTTTGTTGATGAGTGTCATGTAACCGTTCCCCAACTTAATGGGATGTACAAAGGAGATAGGTCAAGAAAAAGTACATTGGCAGAGTATGGTTTTAGACTTCCATCGTGTATGGATAATAGACCTCTTAAATTTGAGGAATGGGACTTAATGAGAACTCAGACAGTATTTGTTTCTGCCACACCGGGGCCTTGGGAATTAGAGCAAACGAAAGGTAAATTTATCGACCAAGTCATCAGACCAACAGGTTTAATTGATCCCCCTGTTGAAATAAGGCCTGCTAAAAACCAAGTTGATGATTTAATGCATGAGTGCAAAAAAGTAATTGAAAATAATCACAGAGTTTTAGTGACAACTCTTACAAAAAAAATGGCTGAAGATTTAACAGAATATCTTCACGAAAATGGAGTAAAAGTAAGATATCTTCATTCAGATATTGATACACTTGAAAGAATAGAAATCATGAGAGATCTAAGAATGGGAGTATTCGATGTGCTTGTAGGAATAAACTTATTAAGGGAGGGTTTAGATATTCCTGAATGTGCACTAGTCGGAATTTTAGATGCAGATAAAGAGGGTTTTCTAAGATCAGAAACTTCATTAATTCAAACTATTGGCAGAGCTGCAAGAAATGTTGATGGCAAAGTAATTCTTTATGCAGATAAAGAAACTAAAAGTATAAAAAAAGCAATTAAAGAAACTGAAAGAAGAAGAAAAATACAATTAGATTACAACAAGAAACATAAAATTGATGCAAAGACTGTAAAAAAAGAAATAAACGATATTTTGGAAAGTGTTTACGAAAAAGACTATGTCAAAATTAGTGAAGGTTCAAATGTAGGGGGAAATCTAAAAAAACATTTGAAAGCATTAGATAAAAAAATGAAAGAAGCAGCATCAAATCTAGAATTTGAAGAGGCAGCTAAAATTAGAGATGAGATTAGAAAATTGGAAAGCACAGAGTTAGAAATCACATTAAATCCAAAAATAAGACAATATGATGTAAAAAATAAACTTTATCCAAAAGGTAGATCGACAATGGGAATGCCAGGAACTAAAGTTACCAAAAAAAAAGATAAGAAATGGAAGCACAGAGGATAATAATTACTGGTGGCGCAACTAGAATAGGTGCTGCGATCGCTGAGAAATTATCAGGACCAAATAAACAAATTATAATTCATTATAATAAATCAAAAAAAAAAGCTGAAAATTTAAAAAAGAAACTAGAGAATTTTGGTTCAAAAATTTATTTGATAAAAGGGGATCTTGGTAAAGAAAGAGATGTTATTAAAATTATAAAATTTGCTAAATCAAAACTAAAATATTTTGATTGTTTAATTAATAACGCTTCCTTATTCGAAAATGATAAATTAGAAAACTTTAGTTCAAAGAGTTGGGGAAATCACATTTCAATAAATCTTAAAGCTCCTGCTCTTTTATCAAAAGAATTCTCAAAGAATATTAGAGGAAAAAATAATAATATTATTAACATAATTGATCAAAGAGTTTTTAAACTAACTCCTTTCTTTTTTTCGTACACAATAAGTAAGGCCGGACTTTATACTCTTACAAAAACTAGTGCAATGAGCCTATCACCAAATATAAGAGTTAATGGCATAGCCCCAGGACCCACAATCAAAAATAAAAGACAGTCTGAAAAACATTTTAAAAAACAGTATTTAGCTACACCACTAAAAAAACAAGTTGATGTAAAAGAGATATGTGATGCAGTTGACTTTTTTATAAAAAACAGCTCTATTACAGGACAAATTTTAGCTATTGATAGTGGTCAAAGTTTAAACTGGCAGACACCAGATATAATGAGAGGGAAAGAGTGAAAAAAAATAATCTTAAAATTGTTAAGATTGATAAATCTAAAAACTTGTTTAATTACGAGAAAAAAATTCTTATTAATGATTTAATTTTGGATTTAAAACTTGGTTACTATGATTTTGAAAAAGAAAAACCTCAGAAAGTTAAATTTAGTTTAGAAATTGACTACCAGGATAAAAAACCTTCGAATGATAAAGATATTAAATCAATTGTTAATTACAGTACGATTGTCAAATTAGTAACAAAGCTAGTTAAAAAAAAACATTATAATTTTTTAGAAACTTTAGCAGAGGCTGTCTTTGATGAGTTATTCAAAGACAAAAGGATTGCAAAAATAATGCTTAAAATTGAAAAATTAGAAATCTTAAAACAGTGTTCATCTGTTGGTATTCAAATTACCAAAAAGAGAAGTCATGATAAGTTCTGAAATTGGAAAAGAAGTAATTAAAAAAGAGCTGCCTTTAATACCTAAACTACCTGGTGTTTATCGGATGCTAAATGAAAAAGGGGAAATTCTTTATGTTGGCAAAGCAAAAAATTTACCCAACAGACTTAAAAGTTATATAGCGGAAAAAAATCATATTATTAGAACTGAAAGAATGTTGTCTCAAACAAAAAACCTCGAGATTACGACTACTTCAAATGAGAGTGAGGCTTTATTACTGGAGGCCAATTTAATTAAGAAGCACAAACCAAAATTTAATATTCTTCTAAGGGATGATAAATCTTTTCCTTTTATTTTTATTGGTAATAAGGACATGTGGCCACAAATAAAGAGGCATAGAGGAAAAAAGACCAAGGAAGGTTTTTACTTTGGTCCTTTTGCATCCGCAGGTTCAGCAAATTGGACTATAAAAATGATACAAAAAATTTTTCATTTAAGGGTATGTGATGACACTGTTTTCAAAAATCGTGAACGACCATGTATTCTGTACCAAATTAAAAGATGTTCTGGACCTTGCGTTGGCTACATTGAAAAAGAGGAATATAAGAAAACTGTTGAAGATGCGATAGAATTTGTCTCTGGAAAATCGAGAAAAATTCAAAAAAGTCTCTCAGATCAAATGGAAAAAGCTAGTGAGGATTTAGATTTTGAGAAAGCTGTAATTTTAAGAGATAGAATTAAGTCTTTAAATATTATTCAATCTTCTCAAAGAATTAATGAGGCAAATTTAATTGAAGCAGATGTAATCGCAGGTTACAAAGAGTCAGGAAAAACTTGTATTCAAGTTTTTTTTTATCGTTCAAAACAGAATTGGGGTAATCAAGCATTTTTTCCAAAACATGATCCAGATGAAAGTCTTAGTAATATACTTAATTCTTTTGTTTCACAATTTTATGAAAATAAAAGTGTACCTTCATCGATAATAATTTCTGAGGAAATAAAAGAAAAAAATTTGATAGAAAAGGCACTTTCAAAAAAAGAGGGTAAACAAGTTAATTTATCTGTTGCAAAAAAAGGATCAAAATTAAAAGTCATTAATCAAGCAATTAAAAATGCAAAAGAAAGTTTAAATCGAAAACTTTATGAAAGTCAGAATAATAGGGAATTATTTGATTCAGTATCGAGTAAGTTTAATCTTGAGACTAATATAAATTTAGTAGAGGTTTATGATAATAGCCATATTCAGGGAACAAATAGTGTTGGGGCTTTAATTGCATTCGGTGAAGAGGGTTTTGTTAAAAAAAGATACCGAAAATTTAATATCAAAATGAAAAAAAATGAGCAAGACGATTACGGAATGATGCGAGAGGTATTGAACAGAAGATTTAAAAGAGCAATTCAGGAAAAAGATAATTATCTATCATTTCCTGACTTAGTTATAGTTGATGGCGGAAAAGGCCAATATTCAGTTGCAAGAGAGAGTTTAAATGAATTAGGTCTTCATGAAATCCCAATAATTGCAATTGCCAAGGGGAAATTTAGAAATAGTGGAAATGAAACTTTTTTTCACAATGGAAAAGAATATAAGTTTAATAAAAATGATCCCACCCTTTTCTTTTTACAAAGGATTAGAGATGAGTCTCATCGTTTTGCGATAAGTGCTCATAGAGCAAAGAGAAAAAGGGGGATTAGTAAGTCTTTGTTAGATCAGATTGAGGGTATTGGATCTATAAGAAAAAGGGCTTTATTAAATCATTTTGGATCTGCCCGAGCAGTGGAATCCGCCAGTCTTGATGAAATTAAATCTGTTGATGGTGTAGAAGAAAAAGTTGCAAAAAAGATATATAACTTTTTTCACGAATAATATTATGCTTAGAAAAATACCAAATATTTTAACTGTCGGAAGAATTTTGATTGTTCCATTTTTTGTTTTGGCTTTTTATTTACCTGGTTTTTATGGAGATCTTACTGCACTAATTCTTTTTTTAGTCGCGTCATTTACTGATTTTTTAGATGGTATGTTGGCTAGATTACTTGGAGAAGAGTCTAGGCTTGGAGAATTACTAGATCCAATCGCAGACAAAATAATTGTTGCTGCAGCTCTTATTCTTTTAGTAATGGATGGTACTATTCGAAATTACGAAGTTGTTGCTGCTATAATAATTCTTACACGTGAAATATTAGTTTCTGGCCTAAGAGAATTTTTGGCTAAAGGCAAAATTAAACTGCCTGTTTCAAATCTCGCTAAATTGAAAACTGTCTTACAAATGGTTTCAATTGCTCTTCTATTGTCTGGGGAAACTGGAAATAAAATAATAAATTTTCAAGATTATAATGCTCAAACAATCGGAATTGTTTTACTGTGGCTCTCTGCAGCTCTAACACTTTTTACCGGATACGAATATATGCGGAAAGGGATTGATCACGCGATCTCAGAAGATAATAAGGATTAAGCTGCTTTTTTCTTTTTTACCAAAGTTTGATAGCTTTCATTAAGGTTAATTATCATGTCACAAACTTTATATTGGTTTTCAGCGATGCAAGATACTGGGGTTACTTCTGCAGCTGTCCCAGTTAAGAAACATCCAACAAAATTTGGAAGTTCACTTGGATTTATTTTTCTTTCGTGAACTTTTATATTTTTAGATTTTGCAATCTCGATTACAGTTCTTCTTGTAATACCATCTAAAAATGAATCTGGTATTGGAGTATGTAGCTCTCCATTTTTATCTTTGAAAAAAATATTTGCACCTGTAGCCTCTGCAACATTTCCTTCGTAATCTAACATCAATGAATCTGTATATCCTTGTTTTTCTGCTTCATGCTTTGAAAGAGTACATATCATATAAAGTCCTGAAGCTTTTGTGTCCCAGGGGATAGTATCTGGTGCAGGTCTTCGCCACTTAGATATATTTAATTTAATACCCTCTACTTTAAGCTTTGGATCGAAATAAGATCCCCACTCCCAAGTTGCTATCGCTACATGAATTTTTGTATGCTGAGCAGATATAGCCATCATTTCACTTCCTCGCCAAGCGACTGGTCTAACATATCCATTTTCAACTTTTTGGGTTGCAATTATTTTTTTACTAGCTGAATTGATTTCCTCTTCTGTATATGGAATTTCGAAACCCATTCTTTTGGCTGAATAAAATAATCTTGAAGTATGCTCTTCTAATTTAAAGATCGAACCATCATAAACTCGCTCTCCCTCAAAAACACAACTTGCATAATGTAAACCATGGCTTAAAACATGTAATTTAACATCTTGCCAATCAACTAAATCACCATTGTACCATATTTTTCCTGATCTTTTATCGTAAGGTATCATGTATGAAATATTTATTTTCTAAAAAATATCTTTGTATCTATAATATGTCAATATAACTTACCTATAATGAAAGAACTTTTATATCTAAAAGATGACCAATTGAAAGATTTGATTGAGAAAATATTTGTCGGCTATAGAGAAACCTTTTCAGACTCAAAGAAAATTCTAGATAAATACTCAATTGGTTTAGCTCATCAAAAAGTTATACATTTACTATCAATGTACGAGGGTATTTCAATTTCTAAATTACTTGCAAAACTAAAAGTAACAAAACAAAGTTTAAATAGGGTATTAAAAGATTTAATAAAACTTGAGACAATTGTTTTTAAAAAAGATGAGATAGACACAAGAATTAAACATGTTTATTTAAATGAAAAGGGTAAAAAAATTTTCGAGGAAATATTTTTGTTACAAAAAAAAAGAATTTATAATGCGCTACTGGACTCAAGTTCTGAAGAAGTAATTAATTTCGATAAAGTTTTAAAAAAAATTATTAATGGATAATTTTATTGCACATTTATTAGTTGTGGATGATGATGACGGAATAAGGTCTTTAGTAAAAAAATATCTAAATGAAAACAATTTTTTAATATCTACAGCAGAAAACGCCGAGGATGCAAATAAAAAGATAGAATTAATAAAGTTTGATTTAATAATATTAGATATAATGATGCCAGGTAAGAGTGGATTAGAATTTATTCAAGAAAATAAAAAAAGATTGGATACTCCAATAATTTTATTAACTGCTAAAGGTGAACCAGATGAGAGAATTGAGGGTTTAGAAATAGGAGCTGATGATTATTTATCTAAACCTTTTGAACCTAAAGAATTAATTTTAAGAATTAAAAATATCTTAAATAAAACAAAAAAAATTATCCAAAAAAGAGTAATTGAATTTGATAAAATTAAAATTGATCTTAATAAATTTACAATTCTAAAGAAAAACAAAGAATTTAAGATTAATAATACTGAAAAAATCATTTTAGAGAAAATGATTAATAATCCAGGCAAGACTTTTTCTAGAGAAAATATTGGGACACTAATTAATTTAGATAAAGAAAGATCTATAGATGTAATTATTACTAGATTGAGAAAAAAAATTGAAGATGATCCAAAAAACCCTAAATTTTTACAAACAATTAGAGGAGCTGGGTATGTTTTATGGATTAAATAAAATTATAAAAAATATTCTTCCAAAAAGTCTATTTTATAGAGCACTGCTTATTGTTGCGGTCCCAGTCCTGGTGTTACAGCTTGTTGTAACAGTTGTTTTTTTCGACAGCTTATGGATCAAAACAACTAAAGGTATGACCAGAGCGTTAGTAAATGAAATGAGTACGCTTCTTGAATTGTATAAAGATGAAACTTACGATAAAGATGAAATAAATAATCTTTTTTCTATTTACCAAGACTTAAATTTTGAATTTGTAAAAGATGAAAAGTTTGATTTTAATTATACCGATAGATGGTTTAGTCCAATCGATCGAACCTTAAGACGTGAGCTAAAATCTAGGTTTAAGTTGGATAATTTTTGGTTTGATACAACCAACTATAAAGAATTAATCGACATTAGAATTAAATATGAAAATGGTTATATCAAATTTCTTGTGCCAAGAGATAGAGTTACTAGTTCATCAGCAAGAATATTTGCACTTTGGATAACTGTTCCAGCTTTGATTATGGTTTTAATATCTTTAATTTTTTTGAAAAATCAAACAAGGCCCATAACTAATCTAGCTAAAGCTGCAGAAAAATTTGGTAAAGGTGAAGAGATTGATGAATTTAAACCATCAGGTGCTTCAGAAATAAGACGAGCGGGTTACGAGTTCGATAAAATGAGAAAAAGAATACTAAGACATCTAAATCAAAGATCTGAAATGTTATCAGGAATTAGTCATGATTTAAGAACTCCCCTAACAAGAATGAAATTGCAAATAAATTTTATAAAAGACAAAGAACTATCAAAAAAATTGACGGAAGATGTTGATGAAATGGAAAAAATGCTAAATGAGTATCTTCAATTTACAAGTTCATCTTATACCGAAAAGGATGAAATGTTCAATTTAACAGATCTGATCAATGAAATTATAGAAAAATATGATAACGATAATATTTCTTTAGAGCTTACGCCAAGAGTTTATTTTAATGGAAAAAAAAATTTAATTACTCGTTGTATAAATAATCTTCTAAATAATGCAATTAAGTATGCAAAAAAAGTAAATATAGAGTTAAATAAAAATAACAATAATCTTTTCATTAAAATTGAGGATGATGGTCCAGGTATTCCAAAAACTGAGTATGAAAATGTATTTAAACCATTTTATAAAATTAATAAAGGCAGAGCAGACTCAAAATCTAGTGTAGGGTTGGGATTATCTATAGCATCAGATATAATAAAATCCCACGGAGGTAATATTAAATTAGATAAATCTAAGATGAATGGTTTGAGCGTTAAAGTTTTTTTGCCCGTTTAGATTTAATATTTTTCTTTGATTTAATCTTTTCAATTTTTCTTTCTAAAATTTCAACCCTTTTTGAAAGGATCTCAAACTCATCTTTGCTAGTTAATTTAAGTTTAAAAACCAATTCATCTCTTTTAGATTTTAAAATAGTCATAATTTCATTAGCTATGTCTTTTGACGATACTAAGCCTTGTTCAAATAATTTAGCAAGTTTTTCAATTACAAACTTTGAGTTTTTCATATATTAATCTAATAACTTATTATAATTATAATCTATATTTAAAAATAAAAATGTTCATTAATAATTTTGACCCAGTCGCTTTTCAAATTTTTTCCTTTGAAATCAGATGGTATTCTTTAGCTTATATTGTTGGTATTTTATTGGGGTGGTTTTTAAGTAAAAAATTTTTTATTTCTGAACCAAAGGTAGAAGAAAAATTTGATGATTACTTAACTTTTCTAATTTTAGGTTTAATTATTGGTGGTAGATTAGGATATGTTATATTTTATAACCTTGAATTTTATATTAACAATTCATTGGATATTTTTAAAATTTGGCAAGGTGGTATGTCATTTCATGGAGGAGTTATAGGGATCGTAATTGCAAGTTATTTTTTTGCAAAAAAAAATTCACAAAATTTATTTAATTATTTGGATATTGTATCTCTTGTTGCACCCATAGGTATTTTTTTTGGGAGAATAGCAAATTTTATTAATTCAGAACTTTATGGTGTTGAAACTAATGTTGCTTGGGCAGTCCAATTTATACAAATAGACAACTTGTATCGACATCCAACTCAGTTATATGAAGCATTTTTTGAAGGTATAGTTCTATTTTTAATTCTAATCTATTTTAGAAATAAGAATTTCTCCAAAAGACCTGGATTTATCTCTGGTATATTTTTAGTTTTTTACTCAATTTTTAGATTTATAATTGAATTTTTAAGAGTTCCCGATGACCAACTGGGTTATTTATTGTTCAATCTGACTATGGGACAACTTATAAGTATCTTTTTTTTAATGATCGGATGTTACTTATCAATCTCTAAATATGAAATCAGACAAAATAGTTAATCTACCCTTAGACAAGTTTATCAGTATCTCTCTGTATAATAAAAAGTCTGGGTATTATATAAAAAAAAACCCATTTGGCAAAAAAGGAGATTTTATTACAGCTCCTAATGTATCAAGATTATTTTCTGAAATGATTGCTATTTGGGTTGTAAGTTTTTGGAAAAGTATTGGGTCACCAAAAGAATTTAACTTAATCGAACTTGGTGCAGGAAACGGCGCGATGATGAAAATTCTTATAGAAAGTTTTAAAAGATTCCCGTCATTTTTTAAATCCTGTAGGTTGGTAATTCATGAAATAAGTCCTACTTTGAAAAGAATACAAAAAAAAGAATTATTAAATTCAAATATAATTTGGATTAACGATTTAAAAAAAATTAAGAAAATTCCTAGTATATTTGTTGCAAATGAGTTTTTTGATGCACTTGCAATTAAACAATTTCAAAAAAAGGGGAATTTATGGTTTGAAAAATTTGTTAGTTCAAACAAAGAAAGAGCCTTTTTTTCGGAAAAAAAGATTAATATGAAAAATTATGAAAAAAAGATTGATTTTAGAATATCTAAGAATCAAAATTTTATAGAATATTCAGAGCTTGGTATTAATTACCTCAAAAAAATTTCAAAGATAATCAAAGTGAGATCCGGAGGAATTTTAATCATAGATTACGGATATAATGAGGATAAAATGAAAAATACTTTACAAGCATTATATAAACACAAATATTCTAATATTTTAGCTAAAATTGGAAGTTCCGATATCACGCATAATATTAATTTCCGATTATTTGAAAAAATAGTTAAGAAACTTGGGGGATTAAAGCATAGTTTAACAACACAAAAAGAATTTCTTACAAAAATGGGTATCCATAAAAGAGCTGAGATGATTGCAAAAAATCAAAACTTTTTAAAAAAAGCAGATATTTATTACAGATTAAAAAGGCTAACAGATGAAAAACAAATGGGAAAATTGTTCAAAGTTATGTTAATAAAAAATCAAAATAACAATTTTAATTTAGGATTTTAATCTGATCACCTCCCAAAAATTATTAAATAATAAAAGTATAAGCCATGGTTTTTTTAATAAGAATGGGGGTAAATCAAAAGGAATATATAAAAGCCTCAATTGTGGCCTTGGTTCTCTTGATAACAAAAATACCATTTTAAAAAATTTAAGAATTGTCAAAAATAAAATAGGAAAAAAAACAAAAAATATTTATTTAGTTCATCAAGTACATAGCAATAAGTTGGTTTTTCTTAATGAAAATTCTAATTTAAAAAAAAGAATTAAAGCTGATGCAATTATAACTGACCAAAAAAAACTTCCGGTAGCTGTATTAACCGCTGATTGTGTACCGGTGTTGTTATACGACTTTGAAAAAAAAATTATCGCAGCTATACATGCTGGTTGGAAAGGTGCGTATAGAGGCATAATCAAAAACGTTATTAATTTTATGCTTAAAAAAGGCTGTAATCCAAAAAATATTATTGGAGCAATTGGTCCATCAATTACTCAAAAAAACTACGAAGTAAAAGCTGAATTTAAAAAAAAATTTATTAAAAAACACAAAAAAAACAAAGTTTTCTTTAAATATAAAAACAAGTCAATTTATTTTGATTTACCAAATTATGTCAAAACTCAACTTAAATCACAAAAAATCAATAGAATTGATATGATTAAAATTGATACATTCGATAAAAAAAATAATTTTTTTAGTGCAAGAAGATCATTAAAATTAAATCTTAATGATTATGGTAGAAATATTTCAATAATTATGATTAATTAAGTTTTTCATGAAATTATTAACTGGAAATAGTAATAAAATCCTAAGTAAAAATATCGCTAAATATTTAAAATCTAAACTTGTTAATTCCAGTATAAGAAAGTTTGCAGATGGTGAAATTTACATCGAAATAAATGAAAACATAAGAGGGAATAGTATTTTTATAATTCAATCAATTTCTTCACCAGCTAATGATAATTTAATGGAATTATTGTTATGTATTGATGCTTTAAAAAGATCATCAGCAAAAAATATAACTGCTGTAATTCCTTATTTTGGTTATGCAAGACAAGATAGAAAAGTTGTACCAAGAACCTCTATATCAGCAAAGCTTGTTTCAAATTTAATTACTCAGGCTGGAGCAGACAGAATTGTTACAGTAGATTTGCATGCTGGTCAGATTCAAGGTTTTTTTGATATCCCAGTAGATAATCTTTTTGCAACTCCAATATTTGCGCGACATATTAAAAAAAAAATTAAAAGTAAAAATATAATCTGTGTTGCACCAGATGTTGGTGGTACAGAAAGAGCTAGGGCTCTAGGAAAAATTTTAAATGTTGGACTTGCTATAGTTGATAAGAGGAGACCTAAACCAGGTCAATCTCAAGTAATGAATGTAATTGGTGATGTTAAAGGTAAAACTTGTATTCTTGTTGATGATATAATTGACTCCGGTGGAACTATAGTTAATGCAGCTAAAGCTCTAAAAAATAGAGGTGCTAAAGATGTTTTTGTTTATATTACACATGGAGTATTGAGTGGAGACGCAGTAAAAAAAATTAAAAATTCTGTCATTAAAAATTTAGTAATAACTGACACAATTGACAATTTTGAGAGAACAAAAAATGTAAAAAATATAGAAGTTTTACCAATTTCTGGCCTTATGGGTGAGGCAATTAAAAGAATTTCTAATTCAACTTCAGTTTCAGATTTATTTAAATAATTACCTTGATTATTTATCAACATGGGTTAAAAACCTGTGTTTTATGAATTCATTAGAAGCTAACATCAGAGATAATAAGACTAAGGGCGAATTAAATGCTATCAGAAAAAATGGAGAGGTGCCTGCAATTGTTTATGGTGGTAAAGACGAAAATCAAAAAGTTTCTATTTCAAAAAAAAAGCTTAAATACTTAATCGAAAAAGAGAATTTTTTATCTAATATTATAACATTGAATGTCGGTGGTAAAAATCTTAACGTTTTACCAAGAGAAGTAAAATATCATATCTTAAGTGATGATCCTACACATGTTGATTTTTTGAGAATTTTACCTGGTGTTAAAATCAAAATTGAGGTTCCAGTAAACTTTATCAATCATGAAAAATCTCCAGGACTTAAAAGAGGTGGTGTATTAAATATTGTTAGAAGAAAAGTTGAATTAAAATGTCCTAGCGAAAAAATTCCTGAAAATATAACAATTGACTTAGATGGTGTAGATATTGGTGAAAGTTTTAAAATTTCTTCTGTAGAATTAGATAGTGATGTAACTCCTACGATTCAAGGAAGAGATTTTGTAATCGCAACCTTAGCAGCGCCGACAGTAATGAAAGAGCCTGAAAAACCAGCTGAGGCCGAAACGGCAGAAGGTGAACCAGGAGCAGAAGGATCAGAGGCAGCAGCAGGTGATGCTGAAAAAACACCAGCTGAAGGTGAAAAAAAAGATGCTGATGATAAAAAGGCTGCTGATAAAAAAACTTCAGAAGAAAAAAAATAATCTAATTAAATTGGATATAACTTCTCAATAATTTATGCTTTTGTTTGTAGGTCTAGGTAATCCAACTCCAGATAGCGAAAATAACCGTCATAATGTTGGTTTTAAGATCATAGACAACATTAATAAAAAATTTAGCCTTTCTAAGCAAAAGCCAAAATTTAAAGGTCTTCTTACAACTGGGAATATTAACAATAAAAAAATTTATGCAATTAAGCCTCTAACATTTATGAACAATTCAGGTATTTGCATAAGAGAATTAATTGAATATTTTAAAATTGATGCTGAAGACGTGATAGTTTTTCATGATGATCTTGATGTTGAATTAGGAAAAATTAAAGCAAAATTCGGTGGGTCTAGTGCAGGTCATAATGGGATTGCCTCAATCGATAAATTCATCGGTAAAGATTACTCAAGAGTTAGGATAGGTATTGGAAAACCCAAGAATGGTATTGAAGTTGCAGATTATGTTTTACAAAATTTTGATGAGGATGAAACAGTTGGTATTAAAAAAATTTCAGACAGCATTACTGAGTCAATTTCTATTTTGGTAGAAAAAAAATTAGATCTATTCTCAAGTACTGTTAATAATAAATAATGAGCTTGAAATGCGGAATTGTTGGTTTGCCAAATGTTGGTAAATCCACATTATTTAATGCTTTAACAAATTCAAATAAAGCACAAGCTGCAAATTTTCCATTTTGTACAATTGATCCTAATGTGGGTATTGTTGCTGTACCTGATAATAGACTTGATAGTTTAGCAAAAATATCCAAATCTAAAAAAGTCATTAATACAACAATCTCATTTGTTGATATTGCAGGATTAGTCAAAGGTGCTTCAAAGGGTGAAGGTCTTGGAAATAAATTTCTTTCTCACATAAGAGAAGTTGATGCAATCATTCATATGATAAGATGCTTCGACTCTAATGATATACAAAATGTTAATTCAACTGTAGATCCAGTAAGAGATCTAGAAATTATTGAAACAGAAATGATGCTTGCTGACCTTGAGTCGATACAAAAAAGGCTCGAAAAGAACAATAAAAAAAATGTCGACAAGTTAATAATTAAAATTCTTGAGAATGCTTTAGATTGTATTAACAATGATAAGGATATTTCTATATTAAAAAACCAATTTGATAAAAAACTATTGAATCAAAGTGGGCTATTGTCTCTCAAACCTAAAATATTTGTATGTAATGTTGATGAAAAAAGTGTTCAGAGTGGGAACAATTACTCAAAATCTTTTATAGATAAATTCGGCCAAGAAAACACATTGGTTATATCTGCTGATATAGAAAATCAAATTAACGAATTAGACATTGATGAAAGAAAAAACTATATGAATATGATTGGTTTAAAGAGCACAGGTTTAAGCCTATTAATACAAAAAGCTTATAATATTCTCGGATTAGAAACTTACTTCACGTCTGGTCCAGAAGAAACTAGAGCATGGACTATTCAGATGAATAGTACTGCGCCTCAGGCAGCGGGTGAAATTCATTCAGATTTTGAAAAAGGATTCATAAGAGCTGAAACGGTTTCATATGACGATTTTATTAGTAATGAAGGCTGGGTGAACTCAAAAACTAATGGTAAAATGAGATTAGAAGGTAAAGATTATATTGTTCAAGATGGAGATATTCTAAACTTTCGTTTCAATACGTGACCAAATTCTTTTCATACTAAAGTAAACTAAAATTGTAAGAATAATTAAGTATACGATTGCTTTAAATCCCATTTTATGTCTAGATTCTAAATGAGGTTCAGCTGCCCACATCAGAAAAGTAGTGACATCTTTTGACATCTGTTCAACAGTGGCCTTTGTACCATCTGAATACTCAATTAACCCATCAGATAATTGATTGGCCATTTTTATTTTATTACCGTACATATATTTATTGTAATAAACTCCATCATCTAAAGTAACTCCTGGTGGTGGATCTTCATAACCTTGCAATAATGAATAAATATAATCTACTCCACCTCCCCTTGCTTTAACTAGCACGGACATATCAGGTGGATAAGCCCCTCCATTAGCAGCTTGGGCTGCTTTTACATTTTCGTAAGGCATCACAAATTTATCTGACAATTTTCCAGGTCTTGTGAACATCTCTCCATCAGAGTTAGGACCATCTGTCACCTCAAAAGATGCTGCGATTGCTTTGGCCTCAGCTTCAGTAAATTCGGGACCCCCCTCTTGGGCTAAATTTCTATAACTTAAGTATTTCATAGAATGACAAGAGGAGCATACTTCAGTATAAACATGGTAACCTCTCTGTAAAGCTGAGCGGTCAAACTTGCCAAATAAACCTTTGAAACTCCAATCAGTGGTCAAATATTCGACCTTTTCTGCAGCATGTACCTGGGGCAAAAAAGGGATTAAAAAGAAAATGTAAAAAAATAATTTTAAGGTTTTTTTCACTTTAACTTTTCTAACCTACTATCATCTCTGGCGGCTGCTAAGTTTGAAGAGCCACCTAAAACTGGTTCTGTAATGCTTAATGGAACTGGTAATGTTCTCTCCTTAAAGCCTAAAATAGGTAAAATAACTAAAAAATGTAAAAAATAGTACGCGGTCGCTACTCTGGCAATAAGCAAATATAAACCTTCAGCGGGCATTGCTCCCACATATCCTAAAATTAAAACATCAGCTACAAGGATCCAATAAAATTGTCTGTATAAAGGTCTAAATACTGCTGATCTTATTTTTGAGGTATCCAACCAAGGTAAGGCTGCTAAAATAAAAATAGCTGATAACATTGCTATTACACCCATTAATTTATCAGGTACTGATCTTAAAATTGCGTAAAATGGTAATAGGTACCATTCGGGAACAATATGAGCTGGTGTAACAAGCGGATTTGCTTCTATATAGTTATCTGCATGACCTAAAATATTCGGTGTATAAAAAACAAAAAAAGCAAAAACAATCATGAACATTAGTAAAGCAAAAGCATCCTTTATCACTATGTAAGGATGAAAAGGTACAGTATCTTTAGAAGGTTTTTTAACGTCTATACCAATGGGGTTATTATTACCTGGAACATGTAATGCCCATATATGAAGAACAACTAAACCTAAAATTAAAAAAGGAATTAAATAATGAAGAGTAAAAAATCTTGTTAATGTTGGGTTGTCAACAGAATATCCTCCCCACAACCATGTTACAATACCTTCACCAACTAATGGGATCGCGCTAAACAAATTTGTAATAACAGTCGCTCCCCAAAAACTCATTTGTCCCCAAGGAAGAACATAACCCATAAAAGCTGCTGCCATCATTAATAAATAAATAATAATACCTATAATCCAGATTATTTCTCTAGGAGCTTTATAAGATCCGTAGAACAAAGATCTAAATATATGTATGTAGACAGCTAGAAAAAACATTGATGCTCCATTTGCATGAATGTATCTTATTAACCATCCATAATTCACATCACGCATTATATGTTCCACACTATCAAATGCCATATCAGCATGAGCAATATAGTGCATAGCAAGAACTAAACCTGTAACTATTTGGGTAACTAAACAAAAGGTTAAAATACCACCAAATGTCCACCAATAATTTAAATTCTTAGGTGTTGGATAATCAGTTAAGTGGTTTGCTAAAGTTAATAATGGTAATCTGTCGTTGAACCATTTTCCAAAATTTGACTTGGGTGTGTATTCGTGATCACTCATAGTTTTTTATCCAATCTTAATAGTATTAGCGTTAACAAATTCATATTTAGGAATTTCCATGTTTGTAGGTGCCGGTCCTTTTCTTATTCTTCCAGAAATATCGTAATGAGATCCATGGCACGGGCAGAACCAACCGTTGTAATCACCTTTTTGATCCAAAGGTACGCAACCTAAATGCGTACATACTCCAAGCATCACTAGCCACTCTGGATTTTTAGCTCTATCCTCATCTTTTTCAGGGTGTTTTAAATCTTTCAGCTTAACTGCTTTTGCTTCATTAATTTCATCTTGAGTTCTTCTTCTTATAAAGACAGGCTTACCTCTCCACAAAACTGTTATTGTTTTTCCTGGGTTCACTGAACTCACATCTACTTCGGTGCTGGCCAAAGCCTTGACTGAAGCGTCTGGATTCATTTGATCTATCATCGGCCAGACTGTAGCCCCTACTCCCACAGCTCCAACTGCAGCCGTGGCTGTGAATAAAAAATCTCTTCTTTCAGTTTTTTTTTTAGACATTTCTAGTTTTAATTAAATATACCCAATTTTGATTTTTTCTACTTAAATATATGTTTCATATAATATAAAATACTCAATTTACTACTGAAAGAATGACACATAATAGTTCAACATTTACAGGGCCTAAAATTGCTTTATTTGAACCTGATATACCCCAAAATACAGCAGCTATAATTAGAACTTGTGCCTGTCTTGGGGTAGAATTAGAAATTATAGAACCATGTGGCTTCTTATTGAGTGACAAGAGATTTAAAAGAGTTGTAATGGATTATATGGATAATAAAGTAATTAGATACTATCAAAGCTTTGACAGATTTTATAAGGATAAAGAGAATCATAGAATTGTATTGATGACAACTAAAGCTTCAATTTCATATACTAAATTTAAGTTTGAAAAGAGTGATACTATTTTATTTGGAAGGGAAAGTGCTGGGGTGCCAGAAAAAGTACATAAATTAATTAAAAACAAATTAAAGATACCTATGAAAAAAAATAAGAGATCTCTTAACATCTCTTCATCTGTTGCTATTATTTTGGCCGAAAGCTTAAGGCAAACAAATTTAATTTAACATGGATTTTGAAATTAGAAAAGATTTAACAAGTAATTGGTTTAAAACTTTACAGGACTCAATATGTCATAGCATAAGTGAGCTAGAAAAAAATAAAATCAAATTTAAATCAACAACATGGAAAAGAGATCAAAATAATGATGAAGGTGGTGGTGAATATAGAATACTTAAAAATGGCAGAATATTTGATAAGGTAGGAGTAAATTTTTCAAAAGTTTATGGAAAATTTCCAAAACATTTTCAAAAACAAATACCAGGTGCTGAAAAAAATCCAAAATTTTGGGCATCGGGTATTTCTGTAGTTATGCATATGAAAAACCCCTTGATACCAGCGATGCATTTTAATACTAGATATATTTGTACATCTCATGATTGGTTTGGTGGAGGTATGGATGTTACTCCATCCAAAAAAGACGAGAATGAGAAAAAAGAATTCCATAAAATATTAAAAAGTATGTGTAATCGTCATGACAAAAAATATTATCCAAAATATAAAAAATGGTGCGATGAATACTTTTATTTGCCTCATAGAAAAGAGGCAAGAGGTATTGGGGGAATTTTTTTTGACTATAAAAAAGATAATTTTGAAAAAGATTTTAAATTTGTCAGGGAAGTCGGTACCACATTTGAATTAATATTTAAAAAAATTATAAAAAAAAAAATTAAAAAAAAATGGACTTTAAGAGATAAGGAAATGCAGTATATAAAAAGAGGTAGATATACAGAATTTAATTTGCTTTACGATAGAGGGACAAAATTTGGATTACAAACAGGTGGAAATGTTGAAGCTATTTTAATGTCACTACCGCCTATTGCAAAATGGAAATAAAATGGAAAAAGAGCCAATTACCTTAAACGGTTTAAATAAACTTAAAGAAGAACTAATTTTTTTAAAAGAAAAAAAACGTCCCAAAATTGTTGCTGCAATTGCGGAAGCACGCTCACATGGAGACCTGAAAGAAAATGCTGAGTATCATGCTGCTAAAGAGGAACAATCTCATAATGAGGGAAGAATTACTGAAATCAATGACATAATCGCAAGAGCAAACATTATTGATGTTACAAAACTGAATAATGACGGCAAAGTTATTTTTGGATCGACAGTCTTCTTGGAAAATTTAGATACAGGTGAAAAAATAAATTATAAGATTGTTGGAAGGGATGAGGCAGATCTCAAAAGTAAATTAATTTACTATCAATCACCAATAGGAAGAGGGCTTATTGGAAAAAATAAAAATGATCTAGTCGAAATTAGTACTCCAGCTGGTAAAAAAAACTTTGAAATTAAAGATGTTAAATATATTTAATTATTAATTATGTTTTCAATCTGTTGCTCTGATATTTGAAAATTATTTTCGATCCATTTACTCTCAATAAGTTTTAGTTTTTCTCCTAACATTTTTCCCTCTGGAATATCATATTTTGACATTAAAAAATCTGCTTTAAATGGCATTGTCGGTACCGACTTTATTTCAAATTTGCTAATTAATGCCAATATATTGTTATCTAATTTGTTAGTTTTTAATATCCTATAATTTAGAATATCCAAGACTGTCTCTTTGCCTGAATGATAAAAGATCAAATTTAAATTTTTTTCAGTAAAAGTTTTTGAAGTTATTTTTTTTTTATAAAAATTACTTATATTTCTAATCCTTTTTTGGTCCTTTTTAGATAAGTTAAACTTATAAATGAAATACTCCTCATTATCAGTTTCATCGATAATTAATAATGAAATAATAAAGATAAAATCAACTTTGGAGAGCTTATCCTTTAGATTAGTATTTAGCTTAGAAAAAATATTAAAGTGTTTTAATTGAGGAAAAACTGAAACAAAAATTTCTAAAGTTATTTTATCTTTTGACAAACTTTCTAACACATTTGGTTTGAGAGTCTTTCTTAGTTCATCTAAAAGTCTTTCTTTAGAAAGATTTGCGATGCCCATAAGATTCATTTTTAAAACTTTAACAATTTTATGATCATGTGGTTGTTTAGAATAATTTAAAAAAAATCGTAAATATCTTAATATTCTCAAGTAATCCTCTTTTATTCTTTTTTCTGGGTCACCAATAAAATTAATTTTACCTTTTTTAATATCCTCGTAACCGTTATATGGATCAAATAAGTTGCCTTCTTTATCTGAATAAATAGAGTTGATGGTGAAATCTCTTCGTGAAGCGTCAGTTTTCCAATCTTTAGAAAATTTGACTTTTGCATGACGGCCATCAGTTAAAATATCTTCTCTTAAACTCGTAATTTCAAATTTACTATTCCCTATTATCGCTGTTACTGTGCCATGATCTATTCCACTCTCATAGAATTCAATGTTGCTTTTTTTGAGTGCAGAACAAACCTCTGTTGGATCTATATTTGTTGCTAAATCGATATCATCAAAAATTTCATTATTTATAACTTTTCTTATACAACCACCAACATATCTAAGTTCACTTGAAGTTGAATAAGAATTTATAGCATTAAATATTTTAGATACTGGAGTTTTTTTTGATATGTCTTTTATTCTATTACTTATCGGATCTAGATTATTTTGTCTGAAAAAAAATTTGTCTATTAAACTTTTCATATTTGGCTGGGGCGCTAGGATTCGAACCTAGGATGCAGGTACCAAAAACCCGTGCCTTACCGCTTGGCTACGCCCCAATATAAAATTGATATAGCACAAAAAAATAAAATTTATATAGTTTTTGAGCTTATACACCAATATTTTGTATAATCTTTGTTAAATTGTCTAAGTGCTTTGTCGCATTTTTTTTTAGAATTATAATAGGCAATAAAAGCTGATCCAGAGCCAGTCATTCTTACAAACTCAGGATTATACAAATTTGTTAAGTAAATTTTAATTTTTTTTAAAATTGGGTATTTAATTAAGACAATTTTTTCCAGAGAATTACTCATTTTTTTTAAAAAATTAAGATTAAACATTTTTTTTCTCGGAGTATTAAATTTGGCAGTCTCATAATTTCTTACATCTGCGTAAATAGCTTTTGTCGAGCAACCGAAATTAGGTTTAACAACTAATGTATATAATTTTTTACAATTTTTGAATTTTTTAGTCTGGTTTTTAGAAGTTAAAACTTGATAATCATTAGTTAATCCTAAAATAACATCTGATCCTAAATATCTAGCTATCGAACGAATTTTTTCTATGTCTAAAGAGAATATTTTTTCCTTAATAAAATAATTAAGAATACTAGCGGCATTCATTGAACCCCCTCCTAAGCCAGACTGTTGCGGTACATTCTTGACTATTTCAATATGGAATTTTTCTTGAAGTAATTTTTTTTTATCAAGTATTCTTAATAATTTAGTGACACTATTGTTTGAGTTAATATTTTTTGAAAATTTTCCTCTAAATTTTACAATATGATTTTTTTTATTAATTTTTTTTATCAGTATCAGATCATAAATATTTATGAAAGCAACCAGGCTTTCTATTTTATGAAGCTTTGAAGATTTACCTAAAACATTTAGTGCTAAATTAATTTTAGCATATGACTTAATCTTCTTAAATCGCATTAATTAAGATTTATTTATGCCTATTATTAATTTGAGATTAATCTTATCTTTCATTTCTTTCTCTGCTTTTTTCATTTTAAGCACATTTTTCCAAAAATATCTTGCTTGTATTTTTTGGTCTAATTTCCACAAGATATCACCATAATGATCATTTACTATTGGATCTTCAGGCATCAACTCCACTGCTCTTTGCAAAAATTTTTCAGCTTTAGAATAATCCTCTATTAAATAATAAGCCCAACCAATTGAGTCAATTATATATGGATCATTACTTTCTAATTCATAGGCTATTTTAAGCATATCTAATGCTTCATCTATTTTATAATCTCTTTCAAGCCATGAATATGCTAAATAATTTAAAACATAGGCATCATTTGGTTCTATATTTAAAGACATTAACAAATCTTTATCTGATTTTTCATATTCACCAATTCTCTCATAGCTTCCGCCCCTTCTGTAGAGTACATCAGCCTTAATTATGTTATTATCGCCTAGATCTTCAATTACTTTTGAATAATACTTTATTGCATTCTCATAATCTTTAGAACTTTTATAAAAATTAGCTATATCAAAAATCATCTTATGATTATGTTTTTTAATTTTATTGAATTCAGACGTTATAAAAGCAACTGATCTTTTTTTGTTATTATCTTCCTCGGCTATAATTTGTGCCTCTTTTTTAATACGAAACCAATAATAAATTTTGTCCTCTTTATCAAATCTCTTTAAAATTTTTTTGGCTTTAATAAAGTCTTCATTAAAGTAATAATTCTCAGCTACTAAAGACAAATTGTATATAAACTTTGGATTTAAATAATTTGAGAGATATAAATAAAAATTAGATTTTTCAAAATCGTCTTGGGATGAATAAAGATTAGAAACTAAAAATAAAAATTCACTAATTACATGATTGTGATTTTTGCATGAGAATATATTCGTAAAATTTTCATATTTCCTATTCTCCACCCAGTTTTTAGATTGGGATATTAATAGTTTAGAATTAATGTAATCATATTCTGATAAAACATTACGAATGTTAGAGAATCTCCCTTTTTCAATCAAATAACTAACATAAAAAAACACGTATCTTGAATAATCAGAGTCACTTTCATTAATTACTTTCAAGAAATAATTTTCAGTATTTCTATCATCTAAATAGCATTTTTGAAAAGCGTCTGAAATTTTCGATAAATTTCCATAACTTGTTCTATTTTCAAAATAGTTTTTTTCTTTAAAAACATAAATGTATTCTTTTAAAATATTAAGTATTGCCAACTTTAATTTTTCTTCACTAAAATAATCTGTTACTCTATTAATCTGATCGTAGGCATCGTCAAAATTACCACGTTTTAAACTATCTATAATTAATAATAAATATGCATCAAAAAATTTTGTATTTTCATTCTCTTTATTTAACCTAATAATATTCATCGCTTGAGAAACTTTATTTTCTAATACTAAACTTGTTACATATCTTTTTAGATATGGATCATGCTGATTAATCAATATTTTTGATGAATTGTAAAAATTCAATGCATCAGAATTTTTTTTATTTTCGAAAGCAACTATACCAGAAAAATAATTCGATAAATTTTTTGGATTGAAATTATTGAAACTATTGCTTTTAGAATAAAGATGAGTCTGATAGAATAATATAAATATTATTGCCGTTAAAACTTTTTTTAAACACATTAGTATATTTTATGTCTAAAAAACCCCTAAATCAAAACACTAAATTTACGCAAGATTTCATTAAAACATTTGAGACGGATTTTATCTTCAATAATGAGCCACAAAATAGATATAAAGATTTAAAAAGTAATTTAATAAATTCAAATTCGGAAAAAAAACAAAAACTATCTGATCTCAAAAATCTAATAAATACAATTGAGGATTGCAATCTAAAGAAGGCTTCAAAAAATCTTTTATTTGGTAGTGGAAATATCAACAGTTCTATAATGTTAATTGGCGATGCACCTGGTGAGGAAGAAGATGAGTCAGGGTTACTTTTTCAAGGTGATGTTGGAAAACTTTTAGAAAAAATGCTCTTAGCTATCAATGTATCAATGGATAATATTTATTTAACTTATTCAATAAACTATAAGACAACTGATGAAAGAAAACCAAATACTAGTGATATAAAAAGATATTCTAAATTTTTGAGAGAACATATTTCAATAATTAATCCACAAATTTTGATTCTAATGGGTGGAACTGCTATGGAGGCTGTCACTGGGTTAAAGAGTAAAATTTCAACTGAAAGAGGGAAATGGAGAGAAATAATTATAGGAAGCAAAACTGTTCCCTTAATGATTAGTTATAGTCCATCATATTTAATTAGGTTTCCAGAAAATAAGAAATATTCTTGGGAAGATTTAAAAATGATAAAGCAAAAGATTCAAGATCTAAATATAAAGTTTTAATGAAAGTAATTGCTGGAGTTGATGAGGTTGGACGTGGAAGTTTAGTAGGACCTGTATATGCAGCGGCTGTAGTTTTAAATCACTCGATAAACAAAAAACTATTAAAAGACTCTAAGAAGTTATCGAAAAAAAGGAGAGAAATTTTAGCTCAGTATATCAAAAAAAATTCTACATGGGCCATAGCAAAAGCATCGATCAGTGAGATTGAAAAAAAAAATATTTTACAGGCTAGTTTGATGGCAATGAAAAGAGCAATCCTTAAATTGAAAAAAAAACCCTCAATTATTTTAATTGATGGAAATAAATTACCAAAGATAGAAAACTACAAACTTAAATCTGTAATCAAGGGAGATCAAAAAATACCATCAATTTCTGCTGCATCAATTATCGCAAAAGTAGCTCGTGATAATTTTATTTCAAAGTTAGGTATTAAATATAAAAGTTACTCATGGGGAGAAAATTATGGGTATGGTACCAAAAAACATTTAAGAGCTATCAAAAAGTTTGGGGCCACAGTTCATCACAGAAAGACTTTTTCACCCTTAAATAAATTAAATATCTCAAAGCAATAAACACTAGATATAGATATTTCAAAAATTAAATACACAAATTGAGTCTTCATAATTCAATCATAGGTTGACCCAAGAATCTTTTTCGAGTCTAATTTATTTTTATAAATGAACTCGATTTTCAAAAATAAACTAATTAATGGTGATAGCCTGAAGGAATTAAAGAAAATTCCAGATGAGACTTTTGATTTAATTTTTGCAGATCCACCCTATAACTTACAATTAAAAAATGAACTTACAAGACCTGATAGAACAAAGGTTAATGCAGTAAGTGATAAATGGGATCAATTTAAAAATTTTAAAGAGTATGATGACTTTACTTATTTGTGGTTAACTGAATGCAAAAGGATTTTGAAAAAGAACGGAGCTATTTGGGTAATTGGTAGTTATCACAATATCTTCCGAGTTGGTACGGTAATACAAAATTTAGGTTTTTGGATTTTAAATGATGTCATTTGGAATAAAAAAAATCCTATGCCAAATTTTAGAGGGACACGATTTACAAATGCTCATGAAACTTTAATTTGGGCTTCAAAATCTGAAAAATCAAAATATACTTTTAACTATCAATCTTTAAAATGTTTAAATGATGATCTGCAAATGAGGTCTAATTGGGAATTACCGATTTGTAATGGTTCTGAAAGATTAAAAAAGAACGGTAAAAAAGTACATTCTACACAGAAACCTGAAGCTCTACTTCACAGAATTTTACTAGCAACTTCAAATAAAAATGATTTAATTTTAGATCCTTTTTTAGGGTCAGGAACAACAGCATCTGTTGCTAAAAAATTAGGAAGAAATTATTACGGAATTGAAAAAGAAAAGACTTATTTTAAAGCTGCTGAAAAAAGATTAATGGAAACTAAACCTATAGAAGATAATTATTTAGATACTCTACAGAACGGTAGATCTAAACCAAGAATACCATTTGGCTCTTTAGTTGAATTAGGAATAATTAAACCAGGCACCACTATTTTCGATAATAAAAAGAAAATCAGTGCAAAAATTATGGCTGATGGCAGTATCAAACATGCCCAGACTGAGGGCTCAATTCATAAAGTAGCAGCTACAATCTTAGGCGCTGAAAGCTGTAATGGATGGACCTATTGGCATTATAACTTAAATGGAAACGCAGTTCCTATCGATCATTTAAGACAAAGGTTGATTTCTAGTAGTTAGTTTTTATATATTTTCCCAAGATAGGCCTCTAAAAACTTTTTGTTTTTTACTAATCTTTTCAAAAAAATATTTCTTAATAATGTTGTTAAAGGATTAGATAAATGAAAAGCAAATTGATTAAATTTTGAGCGATTATTTACCATCTTTATTTTATCAACTCTATTTCTAAAAAAATTACTCTCAGTATCATTTTCTATATTCTCAAATAATTCATATGCGCCCTCTATTGATTGCGATGCACCTTGGGCAAATGATGGTGAAAAAGCAAAAAAAGCATCTCCTATTAGATGAATATTGTTATTATTTACCTCAAAAAAATCATGGCTTACAAATACTGGGTATATCTTTAAATCATTAATACTGTCAAAAAATTCCTTATTTAAGTGTGGAACTTTTTCTAAAATATTTCTGATAAAATTGTCATTTTTAAACAACAAAAAATCTTTTTGCTCATCTCTTGAAAGTTTGAATTTCATTACAGCTATAAAGTTTAAATCACCATTAGGAGATACCGGATAAATAACATAATGAAAATTTGAACCCAAAAACAATGAGATGTTTTTTTTATCAGCCATGTTTGAAGAACTTGGTATAATCCCTCTGATAGCTAACGTGTTATTAAATTTTGGTTCAATTTGATTATTTGATAATAGATTTTTACTCTTAGAAAAAACTCCATCTGAAATAATTAGATAATCAAATTCATAAATTTCATTATTTTCAAAAGAGATTTTAACAATTTGATCTTGTTGTTCTATCTTTGAAATAGTGTGGTCAAATTTTATTTCTTTTTCTAAATCCTTTTTCAAAAAATTAATAAGTGATGATCTTTTAAGAGTAGTATATTTACAATTTTCAGTATTAAAATCTGATATATTTAACTCACATATCTTATTAGAATTCTTAACTGAGTAAAAATTAATTTTATCTGGATTAAATTTTTCACTGTTTTCTAATTTATCAAACTGAATTTTATTTAATAGTTTGATGCTGTTAACAGATAATTGAATACCGTAACCTTCTTTTGAATTAATTAAGCTATTTCTCTCAAAAATATTTACTTGATACTTTTTGTTTCTCTTAAATAAATTGGCAATAAATAGCCCTGAAATTCCAGCACCAATTATAGCTACTTTTTTCATTAATTTTTCTCTAAATATTTAACAACTTTCTTAGTGAATGATGGAAGCATATAATTATCTAATTTTCTTCTATCAAACCAGTAAGATGAAGGAAATCTTTTTGCATTTTTGAGATATTGAATTTTTATGTTCATATTCATGTTTGACATTTTAAAATTAAGATTTTCATTAAAATTTTTTGGGTTTGATAGCTCTTCCATTGGAAAAATTGCTAAATTTTTAAGAAAACTGAATTTTGTGTTTTTTATAAGCAAATACCTTTGATTTTTTTTATAAACTTTAAGAATAAAATATTTTTCTTTATTCTTTTTTGTAATTTTAGCCAAATCAAAATCTTTCTTCTTAAAAGACTTACAATTTTTTGAGATTGGACACACACTACATTCAGGATTTTTTGGTTTGCAAATAATTGCTCCCAATTCCATTAAAGCTTGAGCATAATCGCTTGCCCTTGATGAAATTCCAAAAATAGATTTTTTTTCTATTAGATTGTCTTTTTGAATTTCCTTATCTTTTTTTAAGTAAAGATACCTTTTTAAAACCCGTTCAATGTTTCCATCTAGAGGAATACAGGATTTATTAAAGGCGATAGCTAAGATTGCATTAGCAGTGTAATTGCCGATACCAGGTAAAGATATTAGATCCTCATAATTATTTGGAATTTTTCCATGAAATTTACTAATTATAATTTTAGCAGTTTTTTGTAAATTTCTTACTCTTGAATAATATCCAAGACCTTCCCATAATTTTATTAATTCTATTTCTCTAACTTTAGCTAAGTCCTTTAGTGAAGGTAATTTTTTTATAAATCTATTAAAAAAAGGAATAACAGTTACAACTTGTGTTTGTTGTAACATAAACTCACTTATCAATGTATAATAATGCTTTTTATAAGAAGGTACTTTTTTCCGCCATGGTAAATTTCTTTTATTTAAATCATACCATTTAAGAATTTTTTTTGTTATTATCTTTTCTGTCATATGTATTTCAAAAATAATACTAAGCAGAGATTAAGATCCATTCAAGGCTTAAGATCTTTTAAAGACACCTTACCAACAAGTGTAAAAAAAGTTATCAACAAAAGAGGCCATATTTTTTCTGAAATACTTAATAATTGGAAATTTTTGGTAGGAGAAAGTCTATTTAAAGTTTGTTTCCCAAAATCATTTAAAAATTCAAATAAATTTGGAGTTAGTACGTTATTAATTATGGTTAAGAGAGGTCATGAAATAGATTTAGAATATTCAAAAAAAGAAATCATGGATAGAGTAAATAATTTCTTTGGAAATATAATAATTGAAAAAATCAAATTTACTACTTTTGAGGAAGAACGAAAGCAGGTAATCAGTCACAAAATAGAGAAAAAAGCTGTGACAAGAAAAACATACCACAAAAAAATCGAGAGTGTTAAAAATGAAAAAATCAAAAAATCCTTAATAGAACTAACAAAAGTATTTAGAGAAAAATGAAAAAAACTATTTTATTAATCTTAATTATTTTAGGACTTTCTATTAAGGTAAATGCTGAGATTAATCGTATTGTTTCCGGACAAGATGATGCCAAAATAACAATTATTGCTTACGAGTCCCTGACTTGTAGTCATTGCGCAGATTTTCACAATAATATTTATCCGTTACTTAAAAAAGAATTTATTGATACTGGTTTGGTAAAAATAGAATTTAGGCACTTTCCCTTAGATATTATCGCTCTTAATGCATCAAAAATTTCACAGTGCAAACAAGATCAAAGTTTAGAAATTATGATGAGTTTATATTCTGATCAGCAGGCATGGATTAAAGGCAAAACAATAGAGGAGGCTAATGAAAACTTGAAAAAATTTGTTAAAAACAAAAATTTTACTTTAGATTTTGAAAAGTGCATAAACGATAAAAAAATTGAAGATTTTGTTTTAAGCGATCGAATCGAAGGCACTAAAAAATTTGAGATAAATTCCACTCCTACGATAATAATTAATGGAAAAAAGTTTGAGAAAACTCTTAATTATAAAAATTTAAAAAAATCTCTAGAAAAGCTGATATAAGCTAATTAATGGAGTTTAAAAAAATCCAACTAAATGGGTTTAAGTCTTTTGCTGATAAAACCAATTTCTTAATCGAAGATGGTTTAACTGGTATAGTTGGACCTAACGGGTGTGGAAAATCAAATATTGTCGAGTCCATTAGATGGGTTATGGGCGAAACATCTGCAAAAAGTTTACGTGGCTCAGGAATGGAGGATGTAATTTTTTCTGGTACTTCAAATAAACCATCTAAAAATATTGCTGAGGTTTCTATAACAGTTAAAAATGATAGCGGTGAGGGACCTATTCAATATCGAGAAGTTAATGAGATTAATGTTAGAAGAAAAATTGAAAAAGATAAAGGATCCAAGTTTTACATCAATGATAAAGAAGTAAGAGCAAGGGACTCTCAAATGTTTTTTGCTGATTTATCCACTGGAGCTCATTCTCCATCTATGATTAGTCAGGGTAGAATTGGGGCTCTAGTGACGGCTAAACCTACTGATAGAAGAGCAATTCTTGAAGAAGCAGCCGGTATCTCTGGTCTACATGTAAGACGACATGAGGCTGAATTAAGATTGGGCGCAGCTGAAAATAATCTTAAGAGAGCAGATGAATTAAGAAAACAGCAAGAAAGACAATTGGCAAATCTTCAAAAACAAGCGGAAGAGGCTTCAAAATATAAAAATATAACAGATGAAATAAAAAAAATTGAAGCTGGTCTTTACTATCTGAAATTAATGGAAATTGATAAAGAAATAACAATTGAAAATGAGATAAACAAAGAGGCCGAAGGTGAGGTTAGTGGATTTAATGAAAGAATTACAGAAATTGAAAAGTTAATCAAACTAGAAACAGAAAAAGTTACTCCATTAAGAGAAAAAAACATTGAAAATTTGTCTAAAATCCAAAGATTGAATTTAGAACTTCAAAGTTTGGATAAAGAAAATACAAGAACTCAAGATGAAATTGAGAATATTAAAAAATCATTAACAACACTTGATGAAGATGTTTCAAGAGAAAAAGGAATTATTATAGATGCTAATTCCAATGAGAAAAGACTCAAAGAGGAAAAAAGTGACCTAATAGAAGTTGATTCAAAATATTTTGAGACAGAAAAAAAATCAAATGAGGATCTTGATAATTCAAAAAATAATTTAATTGATGAAATAGGAAAAATTAAAACTTTAATAAGTTCAAATCAAAATGATACTGCGTTAGATAGTCTAAATGATCTTGAAAAAATTATTGATAAATATGCTGATAGCTATAGTAAAAATCAAAATATCAAAAAAGAATCTGTTAAAAGAAATGAGAGAATCAAAATAATTGAAAAAGAGATTGAAAGCTGGAAAAATTTACTTTCAAATTCTGACAAAATGGTAAATGAATTAACTGGTAGAAAGAATAGTCTAACCGATCAATTAGAAATACTTGATAACCAACCAAAAATACAAGCCGAAAAAAAGGGACAAATTTCAGAGAATTTAAGAAATTCAGAGGAAGAAAAAAAAGAAAATGAAAAAATTATAAACCATACTGATGAAAAAATTGACTCACTCAGAACGAAGCTGAATGAAATACAAGAACAATCTATACAAATAAGAGAGAGAAAAGCAAGTTCAGGTGCAACTGTCGAGGGATTAAGAAAAAGAAAAAATGATTTAATAGATCGAATTACTTCTGAGCTTAATTTAACTGAGGAAAATATCTTAGAGAATTCAAATTTAAATGGTGTTGAAGAATTACCTGACGCTGTCAATCAAGAAGATTTATTAGATAAAAAAAAACAGGAGAGAGAAAAATTAGGGTCCGTTAATTTAAAAGCAGATGAAGAAACCAATAAATACGAAACTGAAATTAAAAAAATGGAGTCTGACCGAGCGGATTTAGTGACAGCAATTGTAAAATTAAAAGACAGTATTAACGAACTCAACCAAAAGGGTAGAGAAAGATTGGTTGAGGCCTTTGAAAAAGTTAATAGAAAATTTAATGAAGTTTATACAAAATTGTTTAATGGTGGCAACGCAAAACTTGAACTCGTTGACTCAGAGGACCCTCTGGAAGCAGGTTTGGAAATGTTGGTTAGTCCACCAGGAAAAAGACTTCAATCAATAACTCTATTATCGGGTGGAGAACAAGCTTTAACTGCACTATCACTTATCTTTGCAGTTTTTTTAACTAATCCTTCTCCTATTTGTGTACTAGATGAAGTAGATGCTCCTTTGGATGACGCCAATGTCACAAGA